>JAYUCG010000085.1:0-28926 GCA_043740455.1 Novosphingobium sp.
TGCTGCAGCACCTTGAGGGTGGACAGCGTGTCCTTCATCTTGTCGGTGGTTTCGGTGCTGCGCACCAGGCTGGCGCGCTTCTTCGAACCCGAAGTCAGCAGGCCCGACTTGAGCTGGTCGCGGCGATCGTTGAGCGCCTTGACCCGCTTTTGCATCGGATCGCGGATCGTCACCGCCGCGTAGATTGCGAACATTACTGCGCAAACCGCCAGGAAGGCGAGAATGGTGCCAACCCAAATGACGTCGATGCCAAGCAGAGTTGGTCCGGGAGGGGTCCTCAACATGGTTTTTGTCTTCCCTCGCTCAGATTTCGAAACTGACCATCTTGGCCATGATGAAGGCGCCCATGCTCATCCATACCGCGCCACCAAGGCCGATCATGATCAAGCGGTCGTCAGTGAAGAAGCCGCCAAGATATGTCGGGTTGATCCAGTAGATCATGCCGAACACGAGGAACGGCAGTGAGCCGACGATATAGGCCGATGCCTTCGATTCCGAGCTCATCGCGCGGATCTTGAGCTTCATCTGCGCGCGCTTGCGCAGCACGTCGGCCAGGTTCGAAAGCGTTTCGGCAAGGTTGCCGCCGGTCTCGCGCTGAATCGCAAGCGTGATGCAGAAGAAGCTGAATTCTGCCGTGTTGAGACGATCGGCGGTATCCTGGAGGGCATCCTCCATGGTCTTGCCGATCCTGATCCGCTCAGTCACCAGCTTGAATTCCTCGCCCACCGGACCCGGAACTTCGCTCGACACGACACCCAGTGTTTCGGTGACCGGCAGGCCCGAGCGGAGACCGCGCACCAGCAGTTCGATCGCGTCAGGGAACTTGCTGGTAAACTTGCCGGCCCGCTTCTTGATGAAGTAGTTAACCACCATGTGCGGCAGGCCCGCACCGACAAACAAGCCAACGCCGAGCGCCAGCATCGGCGCACCGGTCTTGAGGAGCAGCAGCACCGTCACCGTCAGCGCTAAGCCGGCCGAGGCGTAGGTATACTGCGACAGCGTCCAGTTCTTGCCAGTGCGGTGAAGCCGCATCGACAGCGCAGCGAGGCGCGATTCCGATCCGGCGATCTGGTGCAACTTAGGCTTGCGGGCAGCGACAGCCCGCTTGAGCTGCGCCGCCATCTTGGCCGAAGTGCTTTCGCTGTGCCGGTCGCGCAATGCTTCCAGACGGCGCGCGCCTTCCTTGGCCGCCGATGGTCCCGACAGCGCCAAGTATCCCAGCACCATGAAACTCATCATGCCCATGGCAATCAGCAGGAGCTGTAAAATGCCCATCTGCGGGTCACGCCTTCCCTGACTTGGACGGGTGCCACCACTGGCGGCACCGCCCGATTAATTTGCTCAGGCGTTCGCCTGGGTAGGAGCCTTGCTCTTTTTCGAGCTGGTCATCATCGACTTGAGATCGAACTTGCCCAGCAGCGAGCTTTTCGGCTTGATCGCTTCTTCGATGGTTTCGCCATCGCCCACGCCCATCACCGACTTGGCAATGTCGCGGATCGCGGCGCCTGCCTTTGACGAGCGGTTGGCATCGGCAAAAGTCTGACCGAGCTTCGCCGCATTGGTCGCCGCCTTGATGTCGTAAGGCACAGTGAAGTTGATCTTGCGTTCGATCGAGGCTTCGAAGTCCGCCTTGCTGATTTCGGCCAAACCGGGCTGCACCTTGTTGGCGATAATGATCGGCTGGACATGTTGTGCGTTGGCCTTGAGCCACGACAGGATGCGGATCGTGTCGCGCGCCGAAGCCAGCGTCATCTCCGTCACCAGCAACACGACGTTTACGTCGGCGAGCAGGTTCGGGAAGTTGATCAGCATGTTGCGCGGCAGATCGATCACGGTCATTTCGAACGCCTGGCGGAATTCTTCCTCCAGTTGCACGAAGGCTGCGCCATCGGTCATCAGCGGCGAACTCATCGGCGCTTCGGCCGATAGGATCGCAAGGTGATCGTTGGCGCGGATCATCGCGCGTTCGATAAACAGCCCATCAATGCGTCCAGGGTTCTCGATCGCATCGGTCAGGCCGCGGCCCGGTTCGAGGTCGAGCGCCAGGGCGCCGGTGCCGAAGTGTACGTCAAGGTCGAGCAGCGCAGTCGGGCTCTTCTCGTCGGCGCTGAACAGCCAGGCCAGCGAGGTCGCGATGGTCGAGGCGCCAACGCCGCCGCGCGCGCCGATCACCGCGGTCGAGATGTGCTTCTTCGCGGCTGCCGGATCGTGCTGCTTGGGGTTGGCCAAGACTGCCTGGGCGTTGACCAGAGCATCGCGAACTGGGCCCGGCGTAAGCGGCTTCAACAGATAGTCGTGGATTCCGCTCGCCAGAAGATCGCGATAGAGCCGCACGTCATTGACCTGGCCCACCGCGATCACGACCGTGCCGGGTTCGCAGACTTCGGCCAGCGCGTTGATATCGCTGAGCGGATCACCGCTTTCCGAAAGATCGACCATCAGGATGTTAGGGCTGGCCGAGATCGACAGGGACTGGACCGCGTTGCGCAGGCCACCCTTGTTGCACTTCTCGGGCTGCCAGCCCATTTCGATCACGACCGGACGCAACACGTCGAGCGCAGCGTCGTCGCAGATGTAGGCGGCGAAAGCGTCGCGGTTGCCCTGTACGCCTGGTTTCCAAGGAGCGTTCATGGTCTTACTTCCCTGTCTGCGTGGTGTTGTCCTTCAGGCCTTTTTGGCCTGTCGGAGGAGCGGTACGGTAGCTGTCGATAGCCTTGGTGCTGCTCATGACCACGGTCGAGCCATTGCCCGAGGCGCCGTGGATCAGATGCGACGGATCGGCGATCATTGCAGCCATGTTGGAATTCACCGAGCAACCGTAGTTGCCATAGGTTCCGTTGCCGAGGTTGGTGTCCGAATTGGTCGACCAGTCGGGGCACCCCGGAACGGTGGCCGATGACCGGGTGACGATGATCCGGACCGAACCCGGGCTGACATCGCCTGGGGTGACCGGGGCATCGTCGCTGGTCATCATGCCATAGCGGCCAGCCACGGCATCGACGATGCCGCGCGTTGCTGAGCTCTTCATCGGGTCATCGACGTAGATTCGGTCGCCGTACTTGAGGTCCATGGCTTCGAACCAGCCCGACAGGCGGCGCTGCTCGGGGATCGAAACCCCGCCCGGCCCCGCTGCAATATCGAGCGTATAGTTGCTGGTCGTAACGACCGCCTGGTGCACGCTTTCAAGGCTGCGGTTTTTGGCCATGCCGCCACAGCCGCTCAGTCCAAGGGCAAGGCCGAGGGTGAGGGCGCCGGCAAGTGCTTCGCGAGTGATTGAATTACGCATTGTCGTGACCTCTCAATTCAGGCTGAAGCCGGGGCCGACGTCGCCGCCTGCCTTGGGCTTCTTCTTCTTGGCATCCTTGTCGTTGCCCGAGGCCGTCTGCGGCGCCGGAGCGCGCGTCGGGGCATAGGCATCGCCGACTTGCGGGCCGTTCGGGTTCTGCTGCGGAGCGGAAGTCGGCTTCGGGCGATCCCCGCCCGATTTGCCGTCGGTCTGCATGTTGCCGAACGTCTGCTCGCCAACGTTGGCGGCCTTGAAGCCGTCGGTCGGAAGCTTGATGTCGTTCGCGTTGACCGGGTTCACCAGGTACGGCGTAACGATGATCACCAGTTCGGTTTCACCCTTCTGGAAGTGCGTCGAACGGAACAGCGAACCAAGGATCGGCAGGTCGCCCGCGCCGGGCATCTTCTTGATTGCGCTCTGCGCATTGTTGCTCATCAGCCCGGCAATCATGAAGCTCTGGCCCGAGCCCAGTTCCACCGTGGTTTCCGCGCGTCGCACGGTCAGCGCCGGCACCTGGAAGCCATTGATCGTGACTGCGCCCTGGCTTGACAGTTCGGATACCTCGGGGCGCACGCGCATCGAGATCCGGCCGTTCGAGAGTACCGTAGGTGTGTAGGACAGGCTGACCCCGAAGCGCTTGTATTCGATCGAGGTGGTGCCGAGGCCCTGGCTGATCGGGATCGGATATTCACCGCCCGCCAGGAAGTCGGCGGTTTCGCCCGAGAGGGCAGTCAGGTTGGGTTCCGACAGGGTCGACACGAGGCCGACCTGTTCGCCAAGATTGAGCGCACCCAGCAGGTCAAGCCCGGCCAGCTTGCCGGCAAACCCCAGGGTCGTGCCAACTGCAGTTGCTGCAACATCGGAGCCGGCGACTTGGATGAATTTGCCGGGGTTGTTGATATCGGGAATGTAGACCGACGGCTTGTTGCCGACGCCGGTGGCAGAGCCCGGACGGAACGTGGTTCCGGTGGTGCCCTGACCGATGCCGAACTGGAAGCCGCTGCTGCCGTCGATGCTGGTCATGTTGGTGCCAATGTCGCGGATCAACGAACGGCTGACTTCGGCGAACTTGACGTGCAAGTTGACCTGCAGCGGGGTTGCCATCTTGAGCCGGGTGATGACGTTGGCTTCCTTGCCGACGAAGGCCTGGACCAGGCGCTGAGCTTCGGCCGCATCTTCCGGCGCGGCAACGGTGCCGGTCAGCAGGAAGGTATTGGTACCCATCGTCGAGACCGAAATCTTAGCATCGGGCATCGCCATGTGCAGCATCTGGTCGACGCTATCGATGTTCGAGCCGACCCGTACGTTAGCCGACCAGATCACGTCGCCGGCCGCGTTGCTGGCATAGATCGTGGTCTCGCCGCCGGCCTTGCCGAAGACATAGAGCTGGTGTGCGGACTTGACCTGCACATCCGCAACCGTGTCGTTGGCCACGAACACGTCGGTCATGCTTCCCGCAACCGTAACGAGCTGGCCACGACCGATGGAAAGTACCACGTCGTTCGCTGGGCGGCTGACCGATTGGGCGTTCGCAGCCGAGGTCGACATCAGGCCGAGCGGTGCGACCGCGCAGGCAGCCGAGAGGAGGGTAATGGCTAGGCGTTTCATCGCAGGGCCTTTCTTCGCACCGGAGTGGGCGGAATGAGCATTCATGGTCATGTCAGTTCCCTCCGACCGGTTCGGCGGTGGTGGTCTTGCCGCGGGTCACGCGGACCACCTTGCCCGAGCCGGTGCTGACCGAGGTCGCTGCCCCAGCGCTGCGCGAGTATGAAGGCATTGGGCTCGGCCGGCTGTAATTCTGGCCATAGGGCGACGACATCGACTGTAGCGGCTTCGGCTCCTGGCTCGGTGCACTGCGGCGCTGGAAGCGCGACACGTCGCCACCGGTGACGAAAGTCGTGCCCGCATCGGTCGGACGGTTGGCCGCATCGGCCAAGAACTTCGCTTCCTGGTCCTTGGTAGCGCCGACCGGCACCTTGACGGTGCCCCTTGCAATTGCCTGGTCAAGTTCACCCTGGTTGTCGGCAAGGCTGCGCAGAGCGAGGCTGAGCGTACCGACAGTTTCCGCGACCTCAATTTTCTCGGCCATCTTAGGCGTGACTTCGAGCGTTACGGTTTGGAATGTATGGACCACGGTCTTGCCTTCTTCCACAGTCGTCTCGGTCGACTGGTCGGTAGCAAGCACACGGACGTTGCGCAGGAACGTTTCAGTTGCCTTGAGCGGCTGGCCAGTATCTGCGGCAGGCACCGTCTGGGTCAGCAGCAGATCGACATGGTCGCCCGGGAAAACGAAGCCGCCGACGCCAGTCTTGGCCGACACCGGAATGGTTACCGCACGCATGCCGGCGCCCAGCGCCGCGGCGAGGAAGCCGCGATCACCCGGGGCGACAAGGCCGCCCTGGGTTACCGGCTGACCGGCAGTGATCGGATAGCGCACGACGGTGCCAAGAAGCTTGTTCATGTCGGCTTCGCCGTCGATGAAGTAAGCGTCCTGAACCATTTCCTTGGGCCACAACTGGAAGGCAACCGAATCGGCGGTGATGATCGTGCCGACCGGAAGCGCGCGTTGGGCAACCAGCACCTTGGGGCCCTTGGGGACCTGCGAGGCGGCGTCTGCCGTGGGAGCGCTGGCTCCGATGAACAGGCTCCGAGCAGCCATGGCGGTACCGATCGCAATGACCAGCGCGCCAAGCAGCAGCATCAGCTTCTTTTTATCCATGGCTAAACAAGCCCCCTAGAAATTCCCGAACTACGTATGTGCTTAATCGGGCAAACTGGTTAAAATCCGGTTCACCCCGCTCCGCCGGTCAAGGCAGTGCCGGCGAAAGCGGGAACGAATTGCAGTGCGAGTACCCACAGCGCGGCGCTTGAAATCGCGACGCCATAAGGAACCGCGAGCCGCTCGCGGCGGCGGCGAATGACGTGCCAGGTGCCCAGCGCGATGGTCAGCACTCCGCCGATCAGCGCCATGCCAATCAGCAGGCGAAGGAACCACAGCGGCTGGATCCACAGCGCCAGCGCAGTCAACAGCTTGACATCGCCGCCGCCCATGGCGCGCAGCACGAACAGCACTGCAAGCACAACAAGCGTGATGAATGCGACCCCGACCTGCCAGGCAACGCCCGGCCACAGCGAAAGTCCGCTGGCCCACCAGTAAAGCGGCGCGCCTGCAGCAATGGCTCCGTTCAGCCAGTTATCGATCTGGCGACGGCGGATATCGGTGAACGCAGCGACCAGCAGCGCGATTGCCAATGCACCCAGCAATAGGTAACGGAATTCGAAGTCCGGCATTGTCGCCCCCTAGGTCGCTGACCAGCTCCCTTGAAGGGGTGTGTAAAGGGCAGGACTTACCAAAAAGTAACCAGTGCCAAGAGGCTGAAATTAGCCAAATGAATTTAGCAGTAGAGCCTGGCGCCGCGCGCCGCATGATCCCGGACGGCGTCAAGGAAGGCTGCTGGACCACGGCTGACGGCGCTTCGGTGCGGCGGATCGACTGGCCCGCGCCGGTGGGCGCCGCCAAGGGCTCGGTCCTGTTCTTCCCCGGGCGGGGGGATTTCTACGAGAAGTATCTCGAGACGCTGGGCCACTGGGCGGCGCAGGGTTGGCGGGTCACTGCCAGCGATTGGCGCGGACAGGCCGGCTCGGGCCGCCTCGGCACCGACGCGGTGACGGGCCATATCGACGATTTCGCGACCTGGACCGGGGATCTTGCGCACCTGTGGCACAGCTGGAAGGCCGCGACGCCTGGACCGCACGTCCTTGCTGGTCACTCGATGGGCGGCCACCTGGTGCTGCGCGCAACAGCCGAGAGCATGGTCGATCCCGATGGGCTCATCCTCTCGGCGCCGATGCTTGGTTTCACCTCAAGCAACTTGCCGGAAGCGGTAATGCATCTGGCGGCAAAGGCGATGAAGGCGCTGGGCGATCCGCGCCGCCCGGCCTGGAAGTGGAGCGAAAAGCCCGGCGCGATCCCGGCCGCGCGCGAACATCTGCTGACGCATGACGCTGACCGTTATGCCGACGAATTGTGGTGGCGCGACCAGCGCCCCGAACTGGTGATGGGCCCGGGCAGCTGGGGCTGGGTCGAACGTGGCTATGCCTCGATGCGGTTTCTGGGTTCGCCCGGCGTGCTTGAGCGCGTGGCGGTGCCGGTGCTGATGCTCGGGACCGACACCGACAAGTTGGTGGCATGGCAAGCAATCGCCAAGGCGGCCACCCGCCTCCCGGATTGCGAACTGCTGCACTTTGGGCTCGAGGCGCATCACGAAATCCTGCGCGAGGCAGATCCGGTCAGGAACCGGGCACTCGCCGCTTGCGATGCTTTCCTCGCCCGGATCGCGGCAAGCTGAGAAATGCATGATTTCGCGATCGTCGGGGCCGGGATCGCGGGCGCTTCGCTCGCCGCTGGACTGGCGCAGCGCGGCACGGTGCTGCTGCTCGAAGCCGAAGACCGGCCGGGCTATCACGCCACCGGGCGCTCGGCCGCGTTCTGGACCGAGAGCTATGGCGGCCCGCTGGTCCAGCCGCTGACCACGGCATCCTATGACTTTCTTGAGCAGCACGGCTTGCTCACGAACCGCGGCGGGCTGACCCTGGCGCGGGCCGACGAAGCTGACGGGCTTGAACAATTCGTCCGCACTTTCGAAGCGCTGGGCGTCCGGATCGACCGGCAGAACCGCGCGCAGATCGAAGCGCGGTTGCCCGGGCTGAAGAGCGAATGGACCTGCGGAGCCTATGAGCCGGACTGCCGCGACATCGACGTTGCCGCACTGCACCAGCTCTATCTTGCCGAGGCGCAGCGGTTGGGGGCGGACCTGTGGGTCCGGGCCGAACTGGCGTCAGCGCGGCGCGAGGGCGACGGGTGGGCCCTGACCATGGCTGACGGGCGCAGTGCTGCGGCCCGCGTCCTGATCAACGCTGCCGGAGCCTGGGCCGATGTGGTGGCTGAGCGGGCCGGGGTGGTCCCGCTTGGTATTTCGCCGCTGCGCCGCACGGTGGTCCAGCTGCGAATGAGCACGGCCGTCCCCAGCGACCTGCCGCTGGTCATGGGTCACGACGGCAGCTTCTACTTCAAGCCCGAAGGCGGCAAGCTGTGGCTAAGTCCGCACGACGAAGTGCCCAGTCCGCCGTGCGACGCCGCGCCGGGCGAACTTGATGTCGCCATGGCGATTGACCGGTTCGAACAGGTGATCGACTGGCCGGTCGCGGCGCTTGAGCACAAGTGGGCGGGGCTGCGCAGCTTCGCGCCCGACCGGCTGCCGATCTATGGCTTTGACGGGCAACAGCCGCACTTTTTCTGGTTTGCGGGGCAGGGCGGCTTCGGCATCCAGACCGCGCCAGCTGCGGCCGATCTTGCGCTGCGTCCGTTGCTGGGCGAGCCGGACGGCGCGATCGATCCGGCGCCCTACAGCCCGGTACGCTTTGTTCGCTAGCGAATCGACCGAAAGCCGCGGGTGGGCCCCGAAGCGCCAATCTAAGGCAACAGCTAGGCGGGAAATCTGAGCGCAGCGTCGCTGGCCAGCCGGTCAGCGCGCTCGTTCTCCGGGTGGCCAGCGTGGCCCTTGACCCAGATCCAGGCGATCCGGTGCTGGCCCCTGGCCTCAAGCAGCGCGCGCCATAGGTCGGCGTTAAGAACCGGCTTCTTGGCCGCGTTTTTCCAGCCGTTCTTCTGCCAGCCGAAGATCCACTTGGTGATCCCGTCGATTACATAGCGGCTGTCGGTATGCAGCGCGACGTCGCACGGGCTCTTGAGCGCGCGCAGCGCCTCGATCACCGCAGTCAGCTCCATGCGGTTGTTGGTAGTGGCGGGTTCGTGGCCCGACAGTTCCTTTTCGACGCTGCCCATGCGCAGCACCGCGCCCCAGCCGCCCGGGCCGGGGTTACCCTTGCAGGCCCCGTCGGTAAAAATTTCAATCTTTTTCATGTTGTTGCGAAAATTCCCGCGTTCGCCGGATCGGCATAAAATTCGAGCCGCCGGGCGAATGCCAGCGGGTCCTTGCGAGTGACCAGCGCGTCCGGCGGCGTGTTGAGCCAGTCATAGGCCCGGCTCATGGTGAAACGCAGCGCCGCGCCGCGCGCCAGCACGGGCAGGGCCGCGCGCTCGGCTTTACTCAGCGTGCGCACCGCCTCGTACCCGGCGAGCATTGCGGTGGACAGTTCGGGCACGAAATTGCGGCCATCGTTATTGAAGCACCAGGCCGCGTGGGTTACCGCGACATCGTAAGCAATCAGATCGGTGCAAGCGAAATAGAAGTCGATCAGCCCGGTGACTTCGGCGCCCAGCATCAAGACGTTGTCGGTGAACAAGTCGGCGTGGATCACTCCGCGCGGCAAGTCCTGCGGCCATTGGATCGCGAGCAGGGGCAGCTCGCGCGCAACCAGATCGGCCAGCTGCGAGTCGATTGCGCGCAGCCCTTCAGGCCCGCACTCAACCGCGAGCCGCTGCCATTCCCCCAGGTCCATTCCATTGGCACGGGTCCCTTCGAAATCGGCCGCGGCAAGGTGCATCTGCGCCAGCGCGCCGCCCACAGCTCGCGCTTGCGTGACTGTCGGGCTGCTTACCGAAACCCCCGGCAGAAACTCGATCAGCGCCACAGCCTTATCGCCGATCTTGCGGTACAGCGCACCTGACCGGTCGTGGATGGTGCGCGGCACCGGGCAGCCCTTGGCCGCCAGATGATCGAGCAGCGAGAGGAAGAACGGCAGGTCCGCCAGCTCAATCCGGTATTCGTACATCGTCAGGATGAACCGAGCTGCCCCAGCGCTGGCAACGCCATCCTTGCCGCTGGTTTCGATCAGCCAGTTGCTGTTGGACACCCCCTCGGCAATGCCCTTCGCCATGCGCAGTTCGCCGACGTCGAACTCGGCGATCAATGCCGCCAACGCCCCGGCGCCAAGCTGGGTGTAGACCGCCATCAGTCGGCGAGCTGCTTGGGCAGCTTGAACACCATCTTTTCCTCGGCGGTAATGACTTGTTCGACCGTAACCTCACGCAAGGTCGCGATCCGAGAGATGACTTCTTGAATCAGCTCCTCTGGCGCGGAGGCCCCGGCGGTGAGGCCCAGCACCGAAATCCCGTCGAGCCAGGCAGCCTCGATCTCGGCGCCGCGCTGGACCAGCCGGGACTGCGCCCCGCAGCGTTCGGCCACTTCGACCAGCCGAACCGAGTTGGAACTGTTGGGCGCACCAATCACCAGCACCAGCTGGCATTCGGGGGCGATGACCTTGACCGCGGCCTGGCGGTTCGATGTGGCGTAGCAGATGTCCTCGGCCTTGGGCCCGACGATCTGCGGAAAGCGCGCACGCAGCGCGGTGACGATCTCTGCCGTATCATCGACCGAGAGCGTGGTCTGGGTCAGGAAAGCAAGCGGCGTGTCGGCGGCGAATTCCAATGCCGCCACATCCGCTACGGTCTCGACCAGCGTAATCGTGCCTTCGGGCACCTGACCGAGTGTGCCGATGACCTCAGGGTGGCCCTTGTGGCCGATGAACACGATGTGCCGCCCGGCCTCGATCTGGCGTTCGGCCTGGCGGTGGACCTTGCTGACCAAAGGGCAGGTCGCATCGAGCCAATCGAGTCCGCGCGTGGTTGCGGCCTCGGGCACCGCTTTGGGCACCCCGTGCGCGCTGAACACCACCGGGGCGCCGTCGGGAACTTCGTCCAGTTCCTCAACGAAGATCGCGCCCTTGGCTTTCAGACTATCGACCACAAAGCGGTTGTGGACGATCTCGTGCCGCACATAAACTGGCGCGCCATAGCGCCGCAGCGCGAGCTCGACGATCTCGATCGCACGGTCGACCCCGGCGCAGAAACCGCGCGGCGCGGCCAGCAACAGGCGCAAGGGAAGCAAATCGGCGTCTGGCAATATGGCGTTCATCAAGCGGCCTCTAGCGCTTTGCCATTCGCGCCGCTAGGGCATGCACACCAAGATCACATGCACCCATCAAGGACGTCCCGATGATTCCCCAGACCCGCCTGATTTCTGCCATTGCCCTCGCCGCCGCGCTGGCCGGCTGCAAGACCAAAGGCGATATCGTGGTCGATGAAGGCGTCGGAATCACCGCCGTGCGCAGCGCCTGCCCGGCGGTCGGCATCCCGCAGAACACTGGCGATGTCACCACCTTCCGCGTGCCCGGCGATACCACGGCTGAAAATCTCGATGTGGTCGCGGCGATGACTAACGTGCGCAGCCAGTGCAACGATGCGGGCGAAAAGGTCGTCACCGAAGTCAGCTTTGACGTCCAGGCCCGCCGCACCGATGCGCGCGGTCCGCGCTCGGTGACCCTGCCTTACTATGTGGTAGTCCTGCGGGGCGGCCGCGCGGTGATTTCGAAGCGCGTCGGGCAGGTCACCCTGACCTTCGCCGATGGCCAGAGCCGGGTCACGGCCCGCGGGCAGGGCACCGCCTATGTCGACAAGGCCGAGGCAACCCTGCCGCAGGATATCCGTGACCGGATCACTCGCAAGCGCCGCGCCGGCGAAGAAGATGCCGCGATCGATCCGCTCGCTCAGCCCGAGGTCAAGGCGGCGATCTCCCGCGCGACCTTCGATGTGCTGGTCGGCTTCCAGCTGTCCCAGGACCAGCTGACCTACAACGCCACGCTGTAAGCTGCACCGATATTTGCCCCAGGGCGGGCTGCGAACGCAGGCCTTCTGCGCTTCCGGTGCTCACGACCCAAATGGTCGCTGCGCGCCGGTTCTCGAAGTCCGGCATTCTCGGTCCACCCTGAGTCAAATCTCAGCGCAGCCTCCCCTCCTTGCGCCCTCGGCACCGCAGAGGATTTCACTTTTGCCACAAAACCGCTAACCGGTGCTCCATGACCGTTACCCAGACCTTGCACGCCGCCTTTGCTGGCCACATCGACGCTGCGCTGGATGCGCTCGAAGCCGCAGGCACCTTGCCGCCGGGGCTGAGCCGCAGCGCCGTGGCGGTTGAGCCGCCCCGAGACGTATCTCACGGCGACCTTGCGACCAACGCAGCCATGGTGCTGGCCAAGCCCGCCGGGACCAATCCGCGTGCGCTGGCCGAAGCGTTGAGCGCTGAGATGGTCAAGGTTCCCGGGGTTACCGGCGCCGAAATCGCTGGACCCGGGTTCATCAACCTGAAGATCGATCCCGTCGCGTGGATCGCCGAACTGCGCGCGATTGCCGCGCATGGCAGCAATTATGGCCGTTCGGTGATGGGCGGCGGCAAAATGGTCAACGTCGAATATGTCTCGGCCAACCCGACCGGGCCGATGCACATGGGCCACTGCCGCGGCGCGGTGGTCGGCGATGCGCTGGCGACCTTGCTTGAATTCGCCGGACACAAGGTCATCCGCGAATACTACGTTAACGATGCCGGGGGGCAGGTCGACGTGCTGGCGCGTTCGGTTCACCTGCGTTACCGCGAGGCACTGGGCGAAGCGGTGGGCGAAGTCCCAGAGGGGCTTTACCCGGGCGATTACCTGATCCCGGTAGCGACCGAGCTGGCCGCGGAATTCGGCGATAAATACGCCAAGGCACCCGAAGCCGACTGGCTCGTGATTTTCCGCACCCGCGCGGTCGCCGCGATGCTGGTGATGATCAAGGCGGACCTCGCATTGCTCGGCATCTATCACGACCTGTTTTCCTCGGAAGCCGAACTGCAAGCCGCGGGCAAGCCCGAGGAAGCCGAAAAGTGGCTGCGCGCGCACGATCTGGTCTACGACGGGCAGCTCGAAGCCCCCAAAGGCAAGACGATCGAAGACTGGGAGCCGGTCGAACTACCGCTGTTCCGCTCGACCCGGTTTGGCGACGATCAGGATCGCCCGATCAAGAAGAGCGATGGTTCGTGGACCTATTTCGGCGCAGACTTGGCCTATCACTTCCAGAAAGCAAAAAAGGCCGATGCGCTGGTCGATATCTGGGGCGCCGATCATGCCGGTACGGTCAAGCGGATCAAGGCTGCCGTGGCTGCGCTGACCGAGGGCGCTGGTAAAGAAAAGCCGTTCGAAATCAAGCTGGTGCAGATGGTCCAGCTGCTCCGCAATGGCGAGCCGGTGAAGATGTCCAAGCGTTCGGGCAACTTCGTGACCCTCGCCGACGTGGTGCAGGAGGTCGGCAAGGACGTGGTCCGCTTCACCATGCTGACCCGCAAGCCCGAAGCGCAGATGGACTTCGATTTCGCCAAGGTGGTCGAGGCGTCGAAGGACAACCCGGTGTTCTACGTTCAGTACGCCAATGCGCGGATCGCCTCGACCTTGCGCAAGGGCGCAGAGGCCGGCTTCGCGCCGTCGGGCGAAGCGCTTGACCAGCTTGGCGCGGAAGAGCTTGAGCTGATCAAGGTCGCCGCGCAGTTCCCGCGGCTGGTCGAAGCTGCCGCCGCAGCGCGCGAACCACACCGCGTGGCCTTCTATCTCTATGATCTGGCAGGAGCATTCCATGCTTACTGGAATGTCGGCAACGACCGCCCCGAAAAGCGCTTCATCGTGGCACAAGATGGTAAACTGACCGCAGCAAGGCTTTATCTTGCCGCGCAAATCGGGCAACTTCTCAAGAATGGCCTCGCCCTGTTGGGCGTAGAGGCTGTGGAGGAAATGTAATCATGGCGGGGATCGACGGGCCCAAGGACGGCATTGGCGAAGGCGCGGAGTGGGACGACGCGCACGACGAACCGCTGGAAACCGAGCAACTGCCGCTGGCCGACGAAGAAGAGCGCCTGCCCTGGCTGGAAAGCTCGGACGAGGAAGATGACGGTTACGAAGGCAGCGGCGCAGGCCATACCCTGCGGCTCGCGCTGATGGCACAGGTCGCGCTGGTCGCGATCGTCGGCGGGATTTACTGGGTCACGCATCGCAATCCTGATCCGGCGCTGGTTGCGGACGGGAGCGTGGTTCCGGCCGACAGCCGTCCTTACAAAGAAGCCCCCAAGAACCCCGGCGGCAAGACTTTTGACGGCACTGGCGATACCAGCTTTGCGGTATCCGAAGGCAAGACCAAGCAGGCGCAGATCGCGGGCAGCGCCGCGCCCACACCGGCCGCGCCTGCATCCGGCGCTGCAGCGGCTCCGGCTAGCGGCGGGGTTGGGGTTCAGGTCGGCGCCTTCTCCTCGAAAGAAGCCGCCGAAGCCGGCTGGTCCAAGGTTACCGGTCAGTCGAACGGTGCGCTTTCGGGCGTTTCGCACCGGGTAATCGCCGGCAATGCCGACAACGGCACGATCTACCGGCTCCAGGCTGTTGCCCCCGATGCCGCCGCGGCCGCTGCGCTGTGCGGCAAACTCAAGGGCGCGGGCATCTCCTGCCAGGTCAAGTAGCACGGTAATCCACACGAGTTGCAGCACGAGCGCTTGCCAGCGCTCTGCGTAACTGCGAATTTGTGCGCATCATGACACCCGCGATCTTTGGCCTGTCCGGACTTACGCTGAGCGCTGAGGAGCGCGCGTTTTTCCATGAGGCCGATCCGGTCGGCTACATCGTGTTCGGCCGCAACGTCGAAAGCCGCGAGCAATTGCGTGCGCTGACCGACGATCTGCGGAGCATCCACGGGCGCGACCAGCTGCTAATCACGATCGATCAGGAAGGCGGGCGGGTCCAGCGGATGAAGCCGCCGGTCTGGCCGGCCTATCCTGCTGGCGCGGTGTTCGACCGGCTTTATGACCTTGCCCCGGCGAGCGCGATCGAGGCAGCGCGGGTCAATGCGCAAGCGCTGGGGCTGGACCTTGCCGAGGTCGGCATCACCTGCACGCATGCGCCAGTACTCGATGTCCGCCGCGCAGGCGCACACGATGTGATCGGGGACCGGGCGCTGGGACATGAGCCGCTGCGGGTCGCCGCGCTGGGCCGCGCAGTGCTCGATGGGCTGGCGCGCGCCGGAGTACAGGGCACGATCAAGCACATGCCAGGCCATGGCCGCACCATGTGCGATACCCACAAGGCAATGCCCACAGTCACCGCCAGCGCTGAAGAACTCGAAAGCGATCTCGCCCCGTTCAAGGCGCTTAATCACGCCTCCATCGGCATGACCGGGCACTTGTTGTTTACCGTGTGGGATGCCGAAAATCCTGCAACTCAATCCAAGACGGTGGTCGAGCAGGTGATCCGCGGCAAGATCGGCTTTAATGGACTGTTGCTGACCGACGACCTCGACATGGAGGCGCTCTCCGGCAATGTGCCCGAACGCGCCGCGCGGGCGATTGCGGCGGGCTGCGACGTGGCGCTCAACTGCTGGGCGCGAATGGACGACATGGCCTGGATCTGCGCGAAGCTCCCCGCGCTGGGTGAAGCTGGCGCGGCAAGGCTCCAGCGCGCGCTCGCCGGAATGGGTGATGCTCAACAGGCCGATCAGGCCGAACTAATCGCCAAGCGCGATGCCTTGCTTGAATTGGCCTCGGCATGAGCGAGGACGGTCTCATCGACAGCCCGGCGGTGACCTTCAATGAGGATGACTGGCAGGGGGTTGGCGGCGCTGCCAGCGATGACAGTGCGCTCTATCTCGAGCTCGATGGCTGGGAAGGACCGATGGACCTCCTCCTCGATCTGGCGCGGCGGCAGAAGGTCGATCTGCGCAAGATCTCGATTCTCGGGCTGGTCGATCAGTATTTGACCTATATCGAGCAAGCCGCGGCGCTGCGGCTGGAACTGGCCGCCGATTACCTCGTGATGGCGGCCTGGCTGGCCTATCTCAAGTCGGCGTTGCTGCTACCGCGCGACGAACAGGTCGATCCCAGCCCCGAGGAGCTCGCCTTGCGGCTGCAATTGCGGCTGCAACGGCTCGCAGCGATGCGCGACGCGGCCGGGCGCTTGCTTGGGCGCGACCGGTTGGGGCGTGACACTTGGCTGCGCGGTGCGCCAGAGGGCCTCAGGATCGACCGCAAGAACCTGTGGCAGTGCGACTGGTTTGCGCTGGTTCAGGCTTATGGCCAGGTCAAGGCGCGCACCCAGCCGGTCGTCCACATGGTGCGTGACCGCATGGTGATGACGCTCGATTCGGCGCTGAACCGCGTGTCGGCGATGCTTGGGGTCAATCTCGACTGGATGGAACTGCGCGAGTTCCTGCCGCCGCATGCCGAGCCCAAGCTGCGCCGCTCAGCGCTTGCCTCGAGCTTCGTCGCCGCGCTTGAACTGGCAAGGCTGGGCAAGGCCGAAATGAACCAGGACCATGCTTTCGGGCCGCTGCTGCTGCGCGGGATCAAGGCATGACAAACTTCGGCACAGACCTGCCCGACGAACTGCTCCGCGCGGTCGAGGCCACCCTGTTCACGTCCGAAACGTCGCTGAGCGCCGAGGCGATCTCGGTGCATCTGGGCGGAGCAGCGGTGAAGGGTGCGTTGGCCGATCTGGCCGCGCAATATGACGGCCGCGGGGTCCAACTGGTCGAGCGCGGCGGGCGCTGGCATTTCCAGACCGCGCCCGATCTCGCGCACTTGCTGCGGCGCGAGCGCGAGGAAGTCCGCCGCCTCAGCCGCGCAGCCACCGAAGTGCTGGCGATCGTCGCCTATCACGAGCCGGTCAGCCGCGCCGAAATCGAATCGATCCGCGGGGTACAGACCGCCAAGGGCACGCTCGACGTGTTGATGGAGGCGGGCTGGGTGCGGATCACCGGGCGGCACGAAGTGCCGGGGCGGCCGGTCATCTATGCCACCACCCCCGATTTCCTGGCGCATTTCGGGCTCGAAAGCCGCCGCGATCTGCCGGGCATCGACGAGTTGCGGGCGGCCGGGCTGCTCGATCCGGTCGACGATGCGCTGGCAGCGGCGATGGATATTTCGGGGGACACCACAGGCGACACCGATGAGCCCGAAAATCCGTCCGGCGCACTGGAAAGCGAAGACGAAAGCGCCTAAGTGGGTGCCGAGCGAGGGAATGCGGCGGCGAGTGCCTGCCCGCCTGTGCAGGAGTAGTCTGATGTTTGGTTTGTCGCCCATCCACATCGTGGTTTTCGCGTTGGTCGTGCTGGTGCTGTTCGGGCGCGGCAAGGTGTCCGAATTCATGGGCGATTTCGGCAAGGGGGTGAAAAGCTTCAAGCAAGGCATGGCTGATGAGGCGACCCCGCCCGCCGCCCCGCCGCAGATCCCGCCGGCCGCGCCGAATCAGGGCACGCTCAACGGCGAACATGCCGTCGACCCCACCAGCCGTCCGCCGCAGTAATCCGCTGCTCACTGGCCGGGGAAACTAGCGATGTTTGACATCGGCTGGGATGAAATGCTGTTCACGGCGATCATCGCGATCGTCGTGATCGGGCCCAAAGACCTCCCGCGCGCGCTGCGCACTGCCGGGCAATGGATGGGCAAGATCCGCCGGGTCTCCGGCCATTTTCGCAGCGGCATCGAAACGATGATCCGCGAAGCCGAAATCGAGGAAATGGAAACGCAGTGGCGTGAGCAGAACGCGGCGATCATGGCCGCGCATCCGCCCGAAGCCGCGGCAGCCGAACCGCTCGTCGGGGTTGATCCCGGCACGCTGATGGAACCGCTGCCACCCGCCACCAAGTCGGCATCCAAGCCCAAAAAGCCTTCCGTCAAGCCTGCTGCAAAGAAGCCGGCCGCTAAAAAAGCACCGGCCAAACCGCGCGCCAAGGCAGCCAAATAGATGGCCTTCGAAATCCACGATATCGATGAAACGCAGGCTCCGCTGCTCGATCACCTGATCGAACTGCGCGCGCGGCTGCTGCGGGCGATTGCGGCGATCGCGGTGTCGTTCGGAGTGTGCCTCTATTTCGCCAGCGACATTTTCGGCTTCCTGATCCGCCCGCTGACCAAGGCGTTCCCCGCAGGGCAGGGCAAGCTCGTTTATACCAAGCTTTACGAAGCGTTCTTCGTCGAGATCAAGGTGGCGCTGTTCGCAGCGTTTTTCATCAGCTTTCCGGTGATTGCCAACCAGCTCTGGGCCTTCGTCGCGCCGGGGCTTTATGCGAAGGAAAAGAAGGCATTCCTGCCCTTCCTGTTCCTCACTCCGCTGCTGTTCTTTGCTGGCGCGGCGATGGCCTATTACCTGGTCATGCCCGAAGCCTTCAAATACCTGCTCAGCTTTCAGGGCCAGAAGGGCGGCCTCGATATCGAGGCGCTGCCCGCAGCGGGCGACTACCTCGGTCTTGTCATGCAGTTCATCCTCGCCTTCGGCATCAGCTTTCTGTTGCCGGTGCTGCTGCTGTTGCTCAACCGCGCGGGGATCGTCAGCCGCAAGAAGCTGGTCAGTCTCAGGCGCTATGTGATCGTGATCCTGACCGGCTTCGCCGCCCTGATCACCCCGCCCGACCTGATGAGCCAGATCCTGCTGCTGATTCCGCTGCTGCTGCTGTTCGAAGGATCGTTGGTAATCATGTGGCTGGGCGAGCGCAAGGAGGCCAAGGAGGCCGCCGCGTCTCAACCACCGGCGGTGATACCTTAAAACCCCGCCTATGCTGAGCCTGTCGAAGCACTGTCCTTTTCTTCGTGCCTCGCGTGCATCCGTCTGGAGAAGAGCGGTCCTTCGACAGGCTCAGCACGAACGGATTCTGGGGTTGTTCGGGCTGAGGGGCTTAGCTTCCCGGCTTCTTCGCGGTTGCCGCATCCCACACCTGCACACCGCCGACAAACACCCTGCTGACCTTGGTCTGGGCAAGGTCAGCCGAGCTGGAAAGCAGCGGGTCACGGTCGACCATGATGAAGTCGGCGCGTTCACCCGGCACCAGCCGTCCGAACCGGCCCTCGGCAAAGGCCGCATAGGCGCCGCCCACGGTATACGCGGCAAACGCTTCCTCGCGGGTCACGCGTTCCTGGGGTTGCCAGCCGCCTTGCGGTTCGCCGTCCGGACCCTGGCGGCTGATCGCTGCGGCCATCCCGGCGAAGGGATCGGACAATTCGACCGGAGCATCCGAACCGAAGGCCAGCCTGGCCCCGGTCGCCTGGATCGACTTCCACGCGTAGGCGCCCTTGAGCCGGTCCGGTCCAAGCCGTTTTTCGGCCATCAGCCGGTCCGAGGTCTGGTGCACCGGCTGCATCGATGCGATGATCCCGTTCTTGCCGAAGCGCGGAATGTCGGCGGGATCGACGATCTGGGCATGCTCGATCCGCCAGCGCCGGTCGCCGCCGTAAGTCGGGGCGAGGTCCTCGATGGCACCGAGCACCGCAGCGTTGGCCTCATCGCCGATCGCATGGACCGCGACCTGGAAGTGATCGAGCGCAGCTCGGCTCATCATGTTCTTGAGCGCGGTGTCGCCGGTGATGCGCAGCCCCTTGGCACTCGGCGCATCGCTGTACGGCAGCTTGAGGCTGGCCCCGCGCGAGCCCAGTGCGCCATCAGCGTAGAGCTTGACCCCGTTCATTCGGAGCCGGTCATCGTAAAGCCACGGAGTCGGCCCGGTGCCGCCGATCAGCACCATGTTGTCGACGCCCGAGGCGTAGACGATTACCCGCATCCTGAGGCGGCCGGTATCGCCAGCGCGGCGGAAGGTCTGCCAGTCCTCGATCGAAGTGCCCATGTCGGTCGATGCCGTAACCCCGCGGCTGAAGAAGATGTCCTGCGCCAGCGCGAAGGCAAAATCGCGGTCTTCCGGGCGCGGCGGCGGGACCACTTTGGCGACCAGTTCCTTGGCATTGTCGACCAGTACGCCGGCGGGCTTGCCGCCGGGCAGGGTGCGTTCGATCTTGCCGCCCGCCGGATCCTTGGTCGCGGCGGTTACCCGGGCGATGCTCAGCGCGCGGCTGTTGGCCCAGCCGGCGTGCCCGTCGACCCGGTCTAGCCAGACCGGCTGGTTGGGAACAACAGCGTCAAGTTCGGCGGCGGTGGGAAAGCGCTTTTCGGGCCACAGTTCCTGATTCCAGCCGCGCCCAAGGATCCACGGGCGGTCGGGGTGGGCCTTGGTGTAAGCACCGATCTTTCCCAGTGCCTCGGCCAGTGAGCGGGTGCCGGTCAGGTCGAGCGTCATCGCCCCGAAGCCCACTTCCATCACGTGCGCGTGGCTGTCGATCAGCCCGGGCATCACGAAAGTGCCCTTGCCGTCGATCAGGTATTTGACCGCGGGGCGCTTGTCGCCGCGGTGGAGGACCTTCACCACCCGTCCATCGTCGCCGATTACCAAGCCGTCGAAATGGTCGATGGCATTGGTTGCGTCGAGTGTGACCCCGTCGATATGATCGACCAGCGTATCGGCCAAGGCCGGGGTGGACAGCGCGGCCAGCGCGGCGCCGATCAGGAAATATGCGCGCATCACTTGTTCCCCCGCCGCGGCAGGCGCCGTACCAGCGCCGAGGTATCCTGCCGCCCGCCGCCCATCGCCTGCACTTCGGCATAGAACTGGTCGATCAGTGCCGCCACCGGCAGCGAAACCCCCAGCGACCGTCCTTCATCCATTGCCAGCCCCATGTCTTTCCTCATCCAGTCGATCGCGAAGCCGAAGTCGAAACTGTCCTCGCACATTGTCTTCCAGCGGTTGTCCATCTGCCATGATTGCGAGGCCCCGCCCGAGATCGCCTGATAGACCTTGTCGAGATCGAGATGCGCCGCCTCGGCAAAGCGCAAGGCTTCGGACAACGTCGCAAGTATGCCCGAGAAGGCAATCTGGTTGACCATCTTGGTGGTCTGCCCGGCGCCGGCCTTGCCGACATGGACAATCCGCTTGGTGTAGGCTTCCATCACCGGGCTGGCCGCTTCGATCGCATCGGCGCGGCCGCCGCACATTACGGTAAGCTGGCCGTTTTCGGCCCCGGCCTGTCCGCCGGTAACGGGCGCATCGACGCAGTGAACGTGCAGGTCGCGGGCCTCGACCGCGATCTGCCGCGCAATCCGCGCCGATACGGTGGTGTGATCGATGAAGGTCGCGCCCTGGCGGATTGCCGAGAATACCCCGGTCGGGCCGAGTACCACATCGGCCAGGTCATCGTCGTTGCCAACGCAAGTTAGCACCACGTCGGCGCCCTTGGCGGCATCGGCCGGGCTGGTAGCGGTGCGCACCGCGATCCCCGGGTTGGCCGCACGCCACGCATCGGCGCGGGCCGGGGTGCGATTGAAGATGGTGAGCTTGTGTCCCGCTGCCCCGATGTGCCGCGCGATCGCGCCGCCCATCACGCCTAGCCCCAGGAACGACACATTGAGTGGTGTAGTCATTGCGCGCCTTGTAACCGCTTTGCCGCCACCCGCCAGATGCATATTTTGCTGACCGATAATTCATTGGCCTTGTGGGCCAGCGGCTCTATCTCCCGGCGGAGATGGACACCCTGTTTTCCCCCCGCCTGCTGCGTCCGCTGTTCTGGCTGCTGCTGGCGTTTGCGCTGACCATGGCCTTGCTGCCCAAGCCGCCGAGCCTGCCGATCGACCAGTTCGGTGACAAGTTCGCGCACATGCTGGCCTTTGCCTCGCTCGCCGGGGTGGCGAACCTTGGTTGACGCAGCATTCCAGCCTGGCGGATCATGTTGCAGCTTTCCGCTTTCGGCGCGCTGATCGAGGTGCTCCAGATGCTCCCGGCACTGCACCGCGACAGCGACGTGCGCGATTGGATCGCCGATACTGCGGCGATCCTGGTGGCAACGCTGGTCGCGCGCGCACTGGCGCAATGGTTCCCGCTGGCTCAGCCGCAATAACGCGGACTTTGCATCGCACCTGCTTTGGACTACGGCGCAGCGCGATGAACATGCCCAGTGACCTTGCCCAGCCGCTCCTGACGATCGACGATGTCCGCGCTGCTGCTGCGCGGATCGAGGGCGCGGTGGTCATGACCGCGATGGATTACAGCCGCACCCTGTCAGAAATTACCGGCGCGGATATCTGGCTCAAGTTCGAAAACCTGCAGTTCACCGCGGCCTACAAGGAACGCGGCGCATTGAACGCGATGCTGCTGCTCGGCGCGGAAAAGTGCCAGCGCGGCGTGATCGCGGCCTCGGCGGGCAATCACGCGCAGGGACTGTCGTACCACGGCACCCGGCTGGGCGTGCCGGTAACGATCGTGATGCCGCGCACCACCCCTACGGTAAAGGTCATGCAGACCGAGGTGCTCGGCGGCACGGTGGTGCTTCACGGCGAGACCTTCGATGACGCCTACGCCCATGCGCGCAAGCTCGAGGTCGAGCTGGGCCTGACCTTCGTCCACCCGTTCGATGATCCGCATGTGGCCGCAGGGCAGGGCACCGTCGCGCTGGAAATGCTGGCGCAGGTGCCCGAGCTCGACATGCTGGTGATCCCGATCGGCGGCGGCGGGTTGGCTTCGGGGATGGGTACTGCGGCACGCGCGATCAACCCCGATATCGGCCTGATCGGGGTTGAGGCGCAGCTGTTTCCCTCGATGTACAACCGCCTCAAGATGACCGACCTGCCGTGCGGCGGCGATACCCTGGCCGAGGGCATCGCGGTCAAGGAACCCGGTTCGTTCACTTCCAAGGTGCTCGAAGGGCTGCTCGACGATATCGTGCTGGTTAGCGAGGCGCAGCTCGAAACGGCGGTGTCGCTGCTGCTACAGATCGAAAAGACTGTGGCCGAAGGCGCCGGTGCCGCCGGGCTAGCCGCGGTGCTGGCCTATCCTGAGCTGTTCAAGGGCCGCAAAATCGGCATCCCTATTTGTGGCGGCAATATCGACACGCGCCTGCTAGCAAACGTACTGCTTCGCGATCTGGCGCGTTCGGGCCGCCTCGCGCGGCTGCGGCTGACCCTGCAGGACCGCCCCGGCGCGCTGTTCAAGGTGATGCGCGAATTTGACGCGCACAACGTCAACATCATCGAGATCTACCACCAGCGGATATTCACCCACCTGCCCGCCAAGGGGCTCACGGCGGACATCGAATGCGAAGCCCGCGACAAGGATCAGCTCGACGGATTGGTCGCGAGCTTGCGGGCTTCGGGGTACGAAGTGGACCAGGTGGAGCTGGGCTGAAGATAGCCCAGTGCGCACCCCTGTGCATATTTACGCTCCGTTTACCCTGTTTTGTGGTTAAAACTCTTTCAACAAGCCTCTCGCACGGTCATATTGCAGGCCTGTTTCGTTGAAAGGATAACGCTGCACCGTGACCGCTCCTGTGCGTTTCCCGCGGTTTTTCGTGACCAGCCCGGCGCCGTGTCCCTATTTGCCGGGTCGCAGCGAACGCAAGGTATTCACCGAACTTAAGGGTCCGCACGCCAGCGAACTCAACGATGCGCTCGGCCGGATCGGCTTTCGCCGCAGCCAGACGGTATCCTATCGCCCCTCATGCCTCGATTGCACCGCCTGCATTTCGGTGCGGGTGGTGGCCGATCAGTTCCGCCCCTCGTCCACCCAGCGCCGCGAAATGAAGCGCAATGGCGATCTGGTCACCAGCATGTGCCGTCCCTGGTCGACTGCCGAACAATTTGACCTGCTCCAGCGCTATCTGGGTGATCGCCACCCCGGCGGCGGCATGGCGACGATGGACGAGGTCGATTTCGCCGACATGGTCGAACATACCCCGGTCGACAGCTACGTGATCGAATACCGCGAGCCGACCACCGACGGCACCCCCGGCAAGCTGGTCGGCGCTTGCTTGACCGACCGCCAGGGTGACGGCCTGTCGATGGTCTACAGCTTTTACGATACCGCCGCGCCGGGCCGCAGCGGCCTTGGCAACTACATCATCCTCGATCACATTAGCCGTGCCGCGGACGAAGGCCTAGCCTACGTCTACCTTGGCTACTGGGTCGAAGGGTCGGTGCGGATGCAGTACAAGATCCGCTACCGCCCGCTCGAACGGCTGACCCGCGACGGCTGGGAAGCGTTCGGCGAAGTCCACCAGGACCGCCTGATTGCGGGTGCCGCCGCACTGCGCCGCGAAGAAGCACCGCCGCTTGACGGCAGCACCAAGGATGGTGCGTACGGGGTGCAGGGGCATACCGGGTTGGGTGAAGGTTAGGCGGGTTTGATCGCATTCCTGCGCCAGTGCGCCTAAGCAGCGCCATGCCTCACCAGTTTTCAAAGTCGGCAAGGTTGCTGGGTATCACCGCTTCGGCGGTAATTTTGCTGATCGGGCCGGCCTACGCCATCATTCTAGGGCTTGGTTTTGCCTCGCTGACATCGCCGGATCAGCAAATTGGCAACCCCTATTTTACGCTTCTGGAAGCGCTGATCCTTGTTCTTGCTCCGTCGATGGTCACATTGATGGTGGCTGTGCATGCGTGGGCCGCGCCGGAAAAACGTGCTTTCAGCCTGATGTCCGTCTGCTTAATGGTTATGTTCGCCATTGAAACTTGCTGCGTGCATTTCGTGATCCTGACGCTGAGCGGCTAGCCTGGATTTGTCGGCAAGTCCGAACTGGCCTTGTTTCTCGCATTCCAGTGGCCTTCAGTAGTCTATTCGCTCGATATTCTGGGCTGGGACATCTTTTTTTGCGCTGTCGATGCTGTTTGCAGCACCGGTCTTTCTTGGCGCGGGGATTTACCGCGCGATCCGCATCGCCATGATCGCAAGTGCAGTACTGGTACTCGCCGGACTTGGCGGACTAGCCTTGAGCGACATGTCGCTGCGCATTATCGGAATCGCCGGATATCTGCTGGTGTTCATGGTAGTGGATGCACTGCTTCTGGTTCTCTTTGTTCATACGGGCAGCGCGACCGAGCCAAAGAGCGGCGAAGTTACCGATTGCCGCGGGTTGCGCGATCAAGCTTAAGCCATCCAAAACAAAACCCCTCCCCGCACATCTGCGGGAAGGGGTCTCGTAACCACGCAAACCTCAGCTCAAATCAGGCGGGCAAGCCTGAGATCGCCTTCGTTTCCATGAAGTCCTTGAGCCCGGCCAGACCGCCTTCGCGGCCGTTGCCTGACTGCTTGTAGCCGCCGAACGGCGCGCCAGGGCTCGGGCCCCAGCCGTTGATCGCGACCATTCCGGCCCGCAGCTTGCCAGCCACGGCGGCAGCCTTGGCCGGATCGCCTGTGATTGCAGCAGACAGACCATACTCGGTGGCGTTGGCCATTTCGATCCCGTCTTCAAGCGTATCGTAGGTAAGGATCGTGGCGACGGGGCCGAAGATCTCTTCCTGCGCGATGCGCATATCGGCGGTGACGCCGGAAAACACTGTCGGCTGGATGAAATAGCCGCGGTTGACGTTCGCGGGCAGATCGGGCCCGCCGGTTTCGAGCGTCGCGCCCTGGTCGATCGCCGACTGGATCAGGTCCTTGACCTTGTCGTACTGGGCCTTGTTGACCAGCGGGCCGAGGTGCTGGCCCTCAGTCATCGGATCGCCCACCGAGGTCGCCGCATACATCGCCTTGTAGAAGCCGACCACTTCGGCCTCACGGTCCTTGGCGACCAGCACCTTGGTCGGGCTGATGCACGATTGGCCGGTGTTGACCAGCGGACCCATCGCCACGGGGGCGAGCTGGGTGGTGATATCGGCATCGGGCAGAACCAGGTTCGGCGACTTGCCGCCCAGTTCTTGGTGAACGCGCTTGACCGTGGGAGCGGCGGCAATTGCCACCTGGATCCCGGCGCGAGTCGAGCCGGTGAAGCTGACCATTTCGATATCGGGATGGCTGGAGATCGCGGTGCCGGTGGTCGGTCCGTCTCCGTTGACGAGGTTGAACACGCCGGCCGGCACGCCAGCCGCGTCGAGGATCTCGGCAAAGATCATCGCGTTGGTCGGGCATTCTTCCGAAGGCTTGAGCACCATGGTGTCGCCTGCGGCAAGCGCCGGGGCAACCTTCAAGGCGATCTGGTTGAGCGGCCAGTTCCACGGGGTGATCATGCCGACCACGCCGATCGGTTCATAAGCCACCTTGTAGCCCGGACCGTCTTCCATGAAGCTGAAGTCCTTGAGCGCCTGGATCGTGCTGACGAAGCCGCCGATGCCGGCACCGACCTGCGCGGTGATCGCGAAGGACAGCGGCGCACCCATTTCCTCAGCCATCGACTGAGCGAGGTCGGACGCGCGCTTCTTGTATTCCTCGACGATGCGTTCAAGCAGCGCGACGCGCTCTTCGCGGGTGGTCTGGCTGTACGACTTGAAGGCGCGGCGCGCGGCGGCAACCGCCTTGTCGACATCGGCCTTGGTGCCGACGCTGATCACGGCGCAAGCCTCTTCAGTGGCTGGATTGATGACCTCGCGGCGCGCTCCGCCTTCGCTATTCACCCACTTGCCGTCAATATAGTGCTGCAGCCGCTCGCGCATCGCGAATCTCCCTTAATGGTTCGATTAAACTCGCCACCCATTTCGGGTTCGCAGCGAAAGATTGCAAGATGCAATCGGCAGGGCGGGCCAAAGCTGCGCTACTGGCTGGGCGCAAGCGTGCGGGCCAGCACCGCTGGATTGTAAAGCGATTGCGCTTCGGCGCGGCGCAGGGGGCCTTGCCAGACCGCTGCGCCGAGCTGCCAGCGATCGAGCGCGGTGAGCGCTCCGGCGGGATCGGCGATCATGCGTTGCTCAATTTCGCCCAGCGCGGCGGCGGCGCGGTGCAGCGGCGCGGCGCGGCCCAGCAGACCGGGCAGGGCATAGCGTTCATCGATCAGCCCCATTTCTGATCGCGCCGCCGATATCATCAGTCGCGCCGCTGGCTCATCTCCGGCCGATGCGAGCACTCTGGCGTTTTCCAGCGCGGCACGGACATGGCGCAGCGCGCCGGCCAGATCGACCGCGACCGGCGCCGTGCAGGCCCCCGGAGAGAGCGCGCGAACGTAATCGGCCAACCCGGTCAGCACGGCTGCGGGCGGCGCGGGGCCATCGAACTCTTCTGTAATCAGGCCCAGAATGAACGGCTCGAGCGCGCCGGACGCACCGCTTTGATCGATCTTCAGCAGGCGCTTGTCGCCGCTCAGGTCGGGGATCGGCTGCGGATTGAACAAGCCATCACCGCGGTGCGAGCTAAACAGCGAGGCGGTGACATCGGCTGTGCCCGGCGCGCCGCTTAGCCCGGGATAGGAAAACGCCGGATTGTCATGCCCGCTGCGGTGGCAGGCGTTGCACGACAGGCCCGAGCGCGCGGCCTGCCCGCCCAGCAGCAAAGGTGCGCGGAATGCCGCTGCGCCAATCGCGATGCTGCGCGCGCGCTGCGGATCGGCCGGTATGGTCAGGCACGGGCCGGGCTGGGTGCTCAGCACGGCCAGTAGCGCGCCGGGCGTGGTCCATCCAGCAGCGCGGGGGGCTGGTGCCGGACGGGCGGCCAGCGCAGAGGCGGCCACAATCAGGCCCAACACCAGCGGCGCAGCGGATCGGTTCATCCCCGCCCGGGGCCGCGATCGATCCAGCGGCGCAATTCGTCCGATTGGGCGCAGCCGAACGTGCAGATCGAATCCAGCCGCGCCAGCATCCGCCGGGCGCCGGTCACATCGCCGCGTTCGAGCAGCATCTCGCCGTAATATTCGATCGCGCCCAGATGGTGTGGGGCAATCGCCAGTGCATCCTTGTAGTATTGTTCGGCGAGGCCGTAGTGTTTGAGCTTGCGGTTGGCAAAGCCCAGATAAGTCAGCAGATCGGGGTGCGGGCCGAACGCGCGCTGCGAGACCTTGAGCGCGGCGATCGCATCGTCATAGCGGTGCTCATTGAGCAGCGAAACCGCGGCAATATAGGCCTGATCGCCATCGGCACTGGACGCGAAAGCGGGCAGGCCCGCGGCATCGATCCGCGCCTGCTTGCCCGCTGCGATCGCGGCTTTAACCTCAGTCAGTCCATCATCTATGGTCTTGGCATCTGCACAGGTTCCGGCGCACGCGACGGACTTTGCCTGCAGCCAGTCAAGCTGCGCCTGGGCCTTGGCGGCATCACCCAGCTTGGCATAGACACCGCCTGATTTGATATGCGCGGCGAGCAGATCGGGATCGTATTTGATCGCTTTTTCAAGGTATCCGCGCGCGCCTTTTGCATCATCGCGGCCCAGCTTGGACAGCGCCATCAGAAGGTTGGTGTTGGCGTCTTTGGGCGCCACTTCCAGCACCCGGCCGAATGCCCGCTCGGCGTCTTTCCAGCGCTGTTCCTGCAACGCAGCGATGCCGCTGCGGTATTCAACCGCGGGATCGTACTGCGGCGCGCTGCTGCTCGGCATCGATCCGCCGCCGCCGCCGCCGCCAGAGGCCCACACGGGTAAGCTGGGGGTGGCGATTATCAGTGCAGCAGCACCTATCAGCGAAGTGATCCGGAATGCGCGGGCCATGCGTGACCTCCATTGCAGGTGGGGCCCAAATACCACCTGTGCGGCAACCCCGCAACGAGCTAGCGCTGCAGGTAAAGTCTGGCCTCGGCCTCGCGCCGCCGCACCAGTCCTGTCATTCGCTTGCCCCCGGCGTGGACCCATTTACCGAATTCCTGTGCGGCGGCCTCGAACTGGCCAGAGAGGTGCAGCTTGGTCAGCGTCGCCTTGCCGATTGCGCCGGTGTTATAGTGAAAGCAGACCATGGCATTGAATTGGCCCTGGCTGGTCGAAGCATCACCCAGCGCGCGTGCCACATCGCGGGCAAAGCGGACGAGATCGGTCTCGAGCCGGACATCGCATTGCGCCTGGACCCATACCGCGCCGCGGGCGATTCCCCTGCCGGTCGCGCCCCAGCCGATGGTCCATGGCGCGCCGCCGGTTGCGGGATCGGGATAGGCTTCGAATTGCCCGTCGCTTCGCCGCCGGACGCAGCCTTCGAACTGCTTGATCAGGGCCAGCGCGTCCGGGCCGATGGTGCTTGGCGCTTTGGCCTCTGGCGAAACGGACGCGGCTGGCGGCGGTGGTGTCGGCGCAGTATCGTGACCGGCCTTCATCCGGCGCAGGGCTTCGAAAAAGTCGAACGAGAATT
>JAYUCG010000086.1:0-5498 GCA_043740455.1 Novosphingobium sp.
TGCGTTCTTCGGCCACCCGCGCGGACTCGGGTTCCTGGCCGGAACCGAGCTGTGGGAGCGGTTCAGCTTCTACTCGATGCAGTCGCTGCTGATGCTGTATATGACCAAGTACCTGCTGCTGCCGCAACACTCGGGCAATGTGGCAGGGCTCGGCGTCTATCGCAGCGTGCTTGAGCGGATCTTCGGCCCGATGACCGATCTCGCGCTCGCGGCGCAGACTTTCGGGCTCTATTCCGGGTTCATCCTGGTGACCCCGCTGGTCGGGGCCTGGCTGGGTGATCGTGTCCTGGGGCGGACCAAGACGGTGACCATCGGCGCGCTGCTGATGAGCGCCGGACATCTGACCATGGCGGTCGAGCAGGCGTTCCTGCTGGCCCTGCTGCTACTTATCGTCGGCGGCGGCCTGTTCATCAGCAACTTGGCTGCCCAAATTGGCGGGCTTTACGCGCCGGACGACACCCGCCGCACCCGTGCCTTCGGGATTTACCTGATGGCGGTCAACGTCGGCGCTCTCGCCGCGCCGCTGATCTCGGGCACTTTGGGAGAGCGGGTCGCCTGGCACTGGGGCTTTGGCGCTGCGGGGATCGGGATGCTGATCGGGCTGGGCACGTACCTGGCCGGACGCCGGCACCTGCCGCCCGACGTGATCGCGCAAGGCGTCAAGCCAGAACCGCTGACCGGACGGCAGTGGCAGTCGATCGGCGGACTGGTTCTGCTCTACCTGCCCAAGCTGTTCTTCTTCGCCGCGGTCCAGCAGGCTTACGGGATCATGGTGGTCTGGGCCGACACCGCAGTGGATCGCAAGATCGGCAGTTTCGAACTGCCGGTGACCTGGGTGCTGACTGCCGATGGAATCCTGACGATTGTCGGGGTGGTCTTTGCCAACTGGGTCTGGGCGCGCATGGCCGCTAGCGGCCGTGAGCCGCATGACATCCGCAAGATCGGTATCTCCAACGTTATGTCGGCGGCCGCGTTCCTGCTCATCGCCGGATTTTCGATCCTGCCACAGGTGCCAGTTTATGGCTGGCTGCTGTTCTATCTGGTGATGGACTTTTCATTTGCGTGGAATGACCCCCCGGCCCGGGCGATGATTGCACGCTACGCTCCGCGCTCGGTCAACGGCACGATGTTTGCGCTGTACTCGCTGTCGGGCGCGCTCGGGTTCTTCCTGCTCGGCTGGCTGGGGCGCTATTACGAACCGCTGGGGCCGACCAAGTACTTCCTGCTCACCGCGACGCTGCCGATCGCCGGGGCGGTCATGCTGATCCTGTTCGCGCACCCGCTCGAACGCCTGCTGGCGCGCGGCGATGCGGATCGGGTGGATCTCCGGCAATAAAGAATTTTTCGGCGTCGCGGCATCGGCAAGGAAGCCGCAATCAGCTCTCCAGCTCGACATCCCAGTAGAGCCAGTCCCGCCACGTCTCGTGGAGGTAATTCGGCGGGAAGCCCTTGCCGCGCTCTTGTAGTTGCCAGTTGGTCGGGCGGATCGGGGGGACGAGCAGCGGCATCTTCGCCTGCGCCGGGGTGCGGCCGCCTTTCTTGAGGTTGCAGGGGCCGCAGGCGGTGGCGACGTTTTCCCAGCTGGTCCGGCCGCCCAGTCGCCGCGGGACGACGTGATCGAAGGTCAGGTTGCCGGGGTGCCCGCAATACTGGCAGCTGAACCGGTCGCGCAGGAACAGGTTGAACCGGGTAAAGGCGGGAAACTCGCTTGGGCGCACGTACTGGCGCAGCGCGATCACGCTGGGGATCGGCAAGGTCCAGCTGGGGCTGTGGACCTCACGCGCGTAGCTCGCGACCACGTCGACCCGTTCGAGGAAGATCGCCTTGATCGCGGTCTGCCACGGCCACACACTGAGCGGGTAATAGCTCAATGGAGTATAGTCGGCGTTGAGCACCAAGGCAGGGCAATCGGCCAGGTGCCGCGAGGGGTCCCCCTCTGCGCTGCGGAACGAGGCCGCGCGCTCGATCAGCTCCGACTTGAGCATGGCCCCCTGTAAGACCTGGCAATTGCGGTTCTGTGACAGTGCATGCCTGTAAGAAGCATGGCATGACTTGGCGCGTCAAGCCTTGCCTCGCGGTGCAATCCACAGGACAAGCGGCAGTGTGACTATGCGGACACGTTTTGCCCCGAGCCCCAATGGCCTGCTCCACCTGGGCCATGCCTATGCGGCGCTGGTCGCGCACGACCTGGCCCGGGCGCGGGGCGGCGAGTTTCTGGTGCGGATCGAGGATATCGACGGCACCCGCAGCCGGCCCGAACTGGCTGAGGAAATGCTTGCCGACCTGGCGTGGCTGGGGCTGCAATGGGACGGGCCGGTGGTGTACCAGTCGCGGCGGCTGGACAGCTACGCGGCGGCGGGCGCGCGGCTCAAGGCGCTGGGACTGCTCTATCCCTGCCAGTGTACCCGCGCCGAGGTGCTGGCGGCCGCGACCGAGCTCGGGCCGGATGGGCCAGTCTACCCTGGAACTTGCCGGGGCCGCGCGGTCAGCACCGTAGGCGCGGCATGGCGGCTCGACATGGCCAAGGCGATCGACCTGGCCGGGCCGCTGACCTGGACCGACGAATTGGCCGGGGTCCAACCGGCGCGGCCTCTTCAGTTCGGCGATGTCGTGCTGCTGCGCAAGGAGGCTCCCGCAAGCTATCACCTCGCCGCCACGCTCGACGATGCGGCGCAGGGGATTTCGCTGGTTACGCGCGGGGCCGATCTGTTCGCCTCAACCCATGTGCATGTGCTGCTTGGCCGCCTGCTGCACCTTTGGGCACCTTTGTACCATCACCACCTTTTGCTGGTCGAAGCGGACGGGCGCAAGCTCGCCAAGCGGCGCGGATCGGCGAGTTTGGCAAGCTTGCGCCGCGGCGGGAAAGACGGCCGCGCGCTCGCCGACATGCTGCGCCAGCACCGCTTCCCCGCTGGCATTTCGCTGGGCGGGGGTCTAGAGACGGGGCCATGAACTACGTCCTGATCCCGCTGGTCATCGTGCTCGCACTGGCGACCCTCTTCACCCTGGTGCGCGGCATCGCGGCGTTCCTCGCCAGCACCAAGGAAGATCTCGAACAGCCCGAAGGCTCTGGCCCGACCGCCAACCAGCTGCTGCAGAACAAGCTGATGTATCGCCGCATCCTGTTCCAGGGCGCGGCGATCGTGGTCACTGCGATCATCCTGTTCGCGGCCCGCAAGTAACGCGCGCCCGGTGGTCAAGCTCAACAAGATCGACACCCGCACGGGTGATGATGGCACGACCGGGCTGGTCGATGGTTCGCGGCGGGCGAAGCATGACGCGCGGATGGAGGCGATCGGCGCGGTCGATGAAGCCAATTCCGTGCTCGGCTGGGCACTGCTCGCGCTGGACGGGTTCGACTACGCCGCGCAGCTGACCCGAATCCAGAACGACCTGTTCGATCTTGGTGCCGATCTGGCGACCCCGGGCGACGATTTCGCGCCATCAGAAATGGTCTTGCGAGTGGTTCCAAGCCAGGTCGACTGGCTCGAGGCCGAGATCGATGCGCTCAACGAACGCCAGCCGCCGCTGACCAGCTTCATCCTCCCCGGCGGCAGCGAAGCCGCGGCGCGAACGCATGTGGCGCGGGCCACGGCGCGCCGCGCCGAACGGGCGATGACCGCGCTCGCAGAGGCCGATGCGGTCAATCCTGCGGCGCTCGCATACGTCAACCGGCTGTCGGACCTGCTGTTCGTGCTGGCGCGCGCAATCAATGCCGCGGGCGCGGGCGATGTGCTGTGGGTGCCTGGCCAAAACCGATAAGCCAGAATCGCTAGCCAAGGCGCTTTCCCGCCGCTAACCAGCCGCCTTTGCTGCAGTTGCGAAGGATGACGAGATGCAGGTAGTCGGCGTAATCGGGGCGGGGCAGATGGGCTCCGGGATCGCGCAAACGATCGCCCAGCACGGCATCAAGGTGCTCCTGTCTGACGTCGATATCGCGCTGGCCGAAAAGGCCAAGGGCGGCATCGACAAGGCACTGACCCGGCTGGTCAGCCGCGACAAGCTGTCTGCTGCCGACGCGGAGGCCGCGCTCGCGCGGATTACGCCGGTGGCCGACTACACCCCGATGGCAGAGGCCGACCTGATCATCGAGGCCGCGACCGAGCGCGAGGAGGTCAAGCGCAAGATCTTCGAAGCGGTGGGCCAGGTGCTGCGCGCCGATGCGATCCTCGCCTCGAACACCAGCTCGATCCCGATCACCCGGATGGCGGCAAGCACCAGCGATCCGGGGCGCTTTATCGGGCTGCACTTCTTCAACCCGGTTCCGGTGATGGGGCTGATCGAGGTCATTCCTGGTCTCGCGACCAGCGCCGAGACCGTGGCGCGGACCCGCGCCTTTGCCGAACTGCTCGGCAAGCAGGTGGTCCAGGCCGAGGACGAGCCCGGCTTCGTGGTCAACCGCATCCTCCTGCCGATGATCAACGAGGCGGTCTTCGTGCTTGGTCAGGGCACTGCCAATATCGCCGATATCGACAAGGGTTGCCGGCTCGGGCTCAATCACCCGATGGGTCCGCTCGAACTCGCTGATTTCGTCGGCCTCGACACCTGTCTCGATATTGTCCGGGTGCTTTACAACACGACCGGAGATTCAAAATATAGGCCAGCACCGCTGCTGGTGAAATATGTCGAGGCCGGGTGGCTCGGGCGCAAGACCGGGCGGGGGTTCTACGATTATTCGGGTGAAGCGCCGGTGCCGACGCGATGAGTTTGAGGTCCAGGGCTTGCCTGCGATACTGATCGATCAAAATCCTGGCGGGGTTGATCCATTCGCCGATCGGATGATTCGGTCCGCGATGTCTTGATCTCACGCCACTCGGGAATTTGCAGGAACTCTTGGTCGACGACTGGGTCAAAGTCTGGATGCGTGAGTGCGTGGAGCTCACCCATCACCACATTCGAACTGCGGCTTTGAATGACCTTGGTGATCACGCCAGACTTGCTGCGGCTCCCCAAGAGAGCTGCGCCATGTCCGCGGGACATTGCGTCACACTCTCCTTGCAAGGGTTTTATTAGCCTTGCAATCGGTTGGTATCTAGAGGTATTTGCCAGCCTTTGTGCCAGCAATCGCGCTGCCCGCCGGGCATCTTGAATTGACCTGCCCGGTGGTAGCGGGGAAGCGCGGGTAAAGACGTTAGGGACGTGCAGTGGTGGTACATTCAAGTCCACGCGGCGACGAGGGCCTGCCTCAGAGCGGGCCGTTCCGGTTCCTGCCGCCTATGCGCAATTCCTGTAATTGCCTTATTTCCGACCTCAGCCAGCGCGAATTTGCTGATCTGCGGGGGCGACTAGCTTGAACCAGACTATTCCAAACAATTTGCTGCAATTCGGGGGCCTAGAACTTTCTCCAGTCCGCCGCCTTGGGGCGCTTGTCCGCACGAACAGATTCACACTCGGAGGTGGCTTGCTAATCGCGTGGGCCTTGCCCCTCTTGCTGACAGGTTTGTTTGACGGAAGCCTGCCACAGCATATTGCGGAGAGCAGCCTCTACCTGGCAGGGG
>JAYUCG010000087.1:0-25396 GCA_043740455.1 Novosphingobium sp.
GAAGACGGCGCGAGCGGACGCGGCGGGCGCGGTTCTGCGGCGACCGGGCGTTCAAGCCACGGCGGCAGCAGGCCGAGCTCGTTCATGGTCACTTCGGGCTTCGGTGGTTCGATCGCCGGGGCGGCGCCATGCATCCAGCGCTTGCCCCAGATCGCGTCGCCCTCGGGCTCATCGGCGGCAAACAGCATCCGCAGCCGCGCATACCAGCTGTCTGGCGCAGCCTCCTTCTCGCGCGGGGTGAGCGCTCCGGCAATAAACAATGCCTCCTCGGCGCGGGTCATCGCGACGTAAAGCAGCCGCCAATGCTCCTGCATTTCGGCGATCTTGGCGGTGGCATCGGCCTCGACAATCACCCCGGCCATGTCAGCGCTGGCGAGCGGTGGCAGCGGCAAGTGCCGCTCAGGCTCATTGGCCGCCGCAGCCGGATCGGGCAGCGTCAGCGTGCGGCGATTGCCCGGCCCGCTGGGATTGTCCGCCGCATCGGCCAGGATCACGATCGGGGCCTGCAGACCCTTGGCGCCGTGGACGGTCATCACCCGAACCTCGTCGGCGCCATTGCCGGCCTCGCGCTTCAATTCGCCGTCGCCCGCATCGAACCACTGCAGGAAGGTGTGGAGGCTCGGCACTTCGCTCGCGGCGAAGGCCCCAGCGGCATTGATCAGTTCATCGACCGGATCGCCAACCTCGCTGCCAAGCCGCGCCGCCAGCTTGCGCCGGCCTTGCCACGGCCCGGTCAGGATCCAGTGCAGCAGCACCTGCGGCGGATCGTAATCTGCCTTGCTCAGCAGTTCGAGCAGCAGCGCGAGCGCCGCGCCGACTGGCCCAGCGCCGCGCTGGTCAAGCAGGTGCCGCCATAACCGCACGCCCTTGGGACGATAGCCGAAGTCGAGCAGGTGTTGCTGGCTCCACCCGATCAGCGGCGAGGTCAGCAAGCAGGCGAGATTAAGATCATCGAACGGTTGCGCAGCGAAGCGCAGCGCCGCCATCAAATCGCGCACACCCAAGGGCGCAGCGAGCCGCAACCGGTCAACCCCGGCCACCGGCACTCCGGCGGCATGAAGCCGCGCCACGATCAGCCCGGCGAGCGCTTTGCGTTTGCGTACCAGCACCATCACATCGCCAGCCTTGGCGCGGCGCGCCGTCCCTTCGGGCTCGCCCTTGACCAGCGGGAAACCGCCGTGAATCCACTGGTGCACCTGCCGCGCAATCTTGTCCGCAAGCTGGCGGTCAGTCGGGGCGAGCCAGGTTTCGCCGCCCTCGTCGATGTTGTCATTCGCGGCGTCGCTGGCATCATCGGCAGCGCCGCCGACCACCTCCCACAGCACCACTTGCCCCGGGCGTTCTTCGCCTTTGTGGACTACCGCCTGTTCGCTGAGGCCGAGCGAGACCGGACCGATCTGGGCGATCACCATGTCGATGAATTCGAGCACCTGGCGGCTGGTCCGAAAGCTCTGCCCAAGGCCAAGGTCGCGCAGGCTGCGCAGTCGCTGGTTGCTGCGCAGACCCGCCACGCCGTCGGCCAACTGATCCATCTCGCGGCGCACCCGTTCGCGGGCGCGGGCGAAATTCTCCGGGCTGGTGCCCTGAAAACGGAAGATCGCCTGCTTATAGTCTCCGACCACGAACAGCGTGCGCAGCTTGTCGCCGTGCTGGCCCAGCCCAGCGAAGAAATCGCCGGTCAGCGCCTGGATGATCTCCCACTGTGCCTCATTGGTATCCTGTGCCTCGTCCACCAGGATGTGATCGAACCGCCGGTCGAGCTTGTAGCGGATCCATTCGCTCAGCGCGCTGGTCCCGAGCAGCCCCGCCGCGAGGCGGATCTGGTCATCGAAATCGATCAGCCCGGCGCGCCCCTTGGCCCCATCCCAGGCAAGCGCGAACTTGCGCCCAAGTTCGAGCGCAGGGGTGAGCCATGCCGAAAGCGCAAGCAACGTCTGCTGCTCGCGCACCACCAGGCTTGAAGCGAGTACCGCGCTGGCCGCATATTCGAAGTGTTCCTCGAACTTGGGCAACGATCGCATATTGCTGATCGTGTCGTCCTTGTTGAACAGAACCTTGTGCAAGTTTGGCAGCATTGTGAGGCGTTGAGCCGGCGCTGCCGCCAGCCAATCGGCAATCACCGCCGCGCCATCCTGCCCGGTCTTGGCCCCCCACTGGCGGTAGGCGGAGAGGCACAGACGCAGCGCCTCGACATCGAACGCGTCATCGCCGCACAGTTCGGGCAGATCAGCCGCGCTGGCATCGCTCGGCAGGCCGATCAGCTGTTTGACGCGGGGCAACATCGGCGGCTGCCAGCCGAGCCCCTGCCACAGCGGCAGCGCCTTGGCGCAGCGCAGCAGCCAGGTCTCGACCGCATCGGGTCCCAGCCGCACCGACAAGTCCTCGATCGTTCTCAGGGTGGCGACATCGTTCTGGACCTCGGCAGCGAGCAGCATATCGCCGAGAACCTCGCGCAGCAGCAGATCGCGCTCGCGATCCTCCATCGCCTTGGCCCCGGGGGTGAGGCCAGCTTCGAGCGGGAATGCCGCGAGCAGCCACTGCGAAAAGGCATGGATCGTATCGATCCTGAGCCCGCCGCCGGGACAATCCAGAACTTCGGCGAACAGCCGCCGCGCGCGGGCCTGCGCTTCGGGGGTGAAGTCCGCACCGATCGCCTTGAGATCAGCGGCGAGCGCCTCGGGCCGGGCGCGGACCCAGCGCGCCAGAACCGCATTGATGCGCGAGGCCATTTCCGCTGCGCCGGCCTTGGTGAAGGTGAGGCACAGCACCTGCGAAGGGCTGACCCCGTCTTGCAACAGCAACCGCAACACCCGCGCCGACAATACCTGGGTCTTGCCGGTGCCCGCCGAGGCGGACAGCCACACGACCTCTTGCGGGTCGACCGCCGGGTGCTGCTCGCCGGTCAGCGGAAAAAGCTTTTCGCCGCCGCTCACGTCTGATCCTCGCTGCGCGCCTGCCATTCGTCGAGCCGCATCAGCTGGTCGTAATCGTTGAAGCCGCCGATGTCCGGGTTGAGCCGCGCTACGAACGCCTCGTCACCCTTAATCCATTTGTCGATTGCGTCAGTTAGGTAGCGTGCGGTAAAGTCGAGGAAGTCCTCGAATGGCACGCCCGTTCGGCCAAGCTCCCCTGCGATCGGGCTGGTCCGCTTGCCAAATTGAGTCGCGCTCTTGTCGCTCTTGGCCAGCGACCAATATTCGAATGCCGCAGCTTCCCCCGCAATCTCGGGAAACCCGCCCCGCTCGGCAATCAGTCCAAGCGTGCCAAGCTGCAATGAAAAACCCGCCTCGACCATCGTGTTGGAAGGGGCCTGGCCGGTTTTGTAGTCGACCACGGCAAAGCGCCCGTCTGCCAGTCGGTCAAGCCGGTCGATGCGCCCGTGGATCTTCACTCCATCGAACGTAATGTGACCGTCATATTCACTCTCCAGCGGCACTCTTCCTTCGGCGGCCAAGACTGCAACCTCCGCATCCACCCACTCCAGCCCGAGCTGGAGCCGCGGCCACCACAGCAAACGAACCAACGGGTGCGCGTTCATCTGCTTCAGTTCTTCCGAAGCAATCGCGAGCAGCTCACCAGCCACGCCACCAGCCCGGTGCCAGCGCTCGAGCACCTTGTGCACCACTTGGCCCTTCCACGCCGCCGATGGTTCGGCATCGATCGGGTCGAGGACGCGCAGCCGCAGGATCGCCGAGGCATAGAACTGGTACGGATCGCTGCGCAGCCGGTCGATTGCGGTGACTGCGAGCGGCACATCGCGCTGCACGGCGCTGGGCCGCGGCTTCGGACGCGGATAGGACGCGGCCGCAGCGGCGCGGTCGATCCGGCGGGCAAGGTCGATCGCGCGCGCTTCGCGGTGCTCTCTGGCAAGCTGTTCGCCCAGCAAGGCTTCGATCCGCAGCACAAAGCGGCTGGGGATGACCGGCCCGCCTTCATCGCGGGTGGCCCAGCTCAGCACCACTTCTGGCGCGCCGAGGGCTCCGGCGAGATCGTGCGCGGCAAGGCCAATGCGGTGATCCGCGCCTGGTACGCCCAGCGCGCGGAGTACGGCGGGCGGCAGCAGCGGTTCGGGCGACGGGCTGGCGGGCCAGGCACCCTCGGTCAGACCGGCGCAGATCACCAGATCGGCGCGGCTCATCCGTGCTTCGAGCAGACCATAAATAGCAAGTCGGGGATGCCCGCCCCAAGCCGGGCGTACCGCGACCCGGTCCATCGCCCCGCGCAGGACTCCAGGTAAGTCTGCGGGAGCAAGCTGGGTGCCGACTTCGCACGCCCCAGCGCGCAGGTCTTCGAGCCAAGCAGAAAGCTCGCGTCCCGCAGCGCCGCTCCACACCGCGTCGCCGGACAAGGCTTCGGCCGCGCCCGCCAGTGCTCCCAGCGCATCGCCGAGCCGCAACGTATCGGGCAAGGCCAGCAATGGCGCGAGGACAGTAGCAATTCCGTCCCACCATGCCTGCAGCACAGGTTCCTCTTTCGCCGCCACCACTTCGGCCAGTGCGCCCAGTCCCGGCACCCGGCGCGGTCCACGCAGCGCAAGGTCGAGCGTGCGCGCGTGGCCAAGCCAGTCGGCCCGCCTTTCACCTGCGCCGACCAGCGGATGAACCAGCAGCGCGAGCAGCGGCACCGGCGCGGCTTGAGTCGCGATCACATCCGCGAGGAGCAACAGCACCCGGCCCGGCGCGGTCTGCGGCAGCGGCACGCCGGCGGTGTCGTCAGCAACAATGTCCCAGCGCTTGAGGTGCGCCACGACGCGCGCAGCCAAAGCGCGATCGGGGGTAATCAGTGTAGCGCGGCGCTCAGGCACTTCCAAAGCCTCGCGCAGCAGAATCGCGATCGCTTGCGCTTCTTCGCCCGGGTGCGCGGTCTGCATCAGGCGCACCCCCGAAAGGCACCGCTCGCTGGCGGGCAGATCGACCCAGCGCGCGCTCGCACTGGGCGGCAGGAACAGGTTGGAGATCGCGCGGCTGCGCTCCGGCGGCGCGGCGGCGAGCCCGGCGCGGTGCCACGGATCGACCTCAGCGCGGTCCACACCCATCCGGTTGAGCAGCAGCTTCAGGTGATACTGCGGGTGCGTCACCGCATCCGCTGCCCCGATTGGCGTTTCTTCCCCCTCGGCCGCAATCCCGGCGGAGCCGAGCGTGTCCCACACCTCGTCATCAAGCGAGAGGTCGAGGTCGGGCAGGATTACCGCCGAATTGGGCAGCCCGGCGATGACCCGCAGCAGCCGCGCCAGCGCAGGCGAAGCGCTGGTCACCCCGGCGGCGACGATCGGCCCGGGCGGCGGCGCGGCCTGCCAGCGCCGCGCGGCATGGTCGAAAAGCAGGTTGCGCCGCACCGGAGCGTCAACCTCACCGCGCGAAGCCAGTTCGCTGCGCCAGCGCGCGAGCACCGCGGCAAAATCGCGGGTCGAATCGATCCAATGCTTCGATTGTTCGCCAACGATCCCGGCGATCCGCTGCTCGATCAGGTTCTCGAACTCGATCCCCTCGATCGCCAGCCGGTCCATCGTCCGTCCGGTTTCGAAGGCCAGCTGCAGCAGCCCGGCGGCCTTGGGCGCGAGCCGCTCTGGTTGTCGCGCCATCTGCTCGGCCAGCAATTCGGCCAGCCGCAGCCAGCGGCGCGTGGGATCGGCGTCAGGCGGAACTTCGCTGCCCGCGCCAAGCGGATCGAGCAGCGGACCGAGCGCTTCATCGAGATCGAGGTCGCCCACCGCGGCCATGCGCGGCAACAACATGCCGCCGCCCGAAAGCCGGACAAACGCTTCGGTTACGGTCCGCATCGCGCGGCTGCTGGGGAGCAGCAGCGTGAGCCGCGCGAGCCCGAAATCACGGGTGCCATAGCGCGGGATCAGGCCCGCAACCAGAGCGTCAGCAAAGCCACGGTGCGCCGCGATCGAATAGACCTGAAGGCGCGGCGCCTCAGGCACTTGCCAACCGGGCTTCGGTCATTCCGATCGCCGCAGGATAGCCGACATCGAACCAGTCTCCGTCGTGCACCAGGCCGAAACAGCGCTTTGCGGCAATCGCCCGGTCCCAGAAAATATTGGTCGAGAATACCTCTCCCGGAGGATCGGTGACCACATGCTTGGCAATCAGCTGAATTCCCGTCCAGACATAGGGCCGTTCACGGCGCGGCCCGTCGCGAGACAGGCGGCCATGCTCGTCAATGTCGAAATCGCCAATACCCTGCGTGTTGCCAGCGCGTTCGAACGGAACCACCAGCATCAGCACGTCCATCCGCCTGGCGTCCCAGACCTCAGCCATCCGGTGCAGCGCGTGGACTTGCGTATCGGCAAACCAATTGTCAGCATTGATGCAGAAAAACGGATCGTCCGGGATCAGCGGCAGCGCCTTGATCAGCCCCCCGCCGGTGTCGCGCAGCAGCTCGCGCTCGTCCGAGATTGCCAAGTCGAAGTCGCCGGCGTTGGCTACCAGGTGCGCCTCGATCAAATCGGGGAAATAATGGACGTTGACCACGATCCTGCCGATCCCGGCATCGCGCAGCAGGTCGAGCACATGATCGAGCAGCGTGGTTCCAGCAACCTCGATCAGCGGCTTGGGCCGGTCGGCGGTGAGCGGCATCATCCGCGTGCCTTTGCCTGCGGCCATAATCATCGCGGTGCCGGGCATGGTCATTGCGGCCATTTGCCTCCGCTGGCCTCACGCAAATGCTGCGGGATATTGGCTTTGAACCACGCCGTCACCGGGGCCAGCGCCGGGTGCGTGAGATCGCGTTCGAGCAGCGCCCAGACCCGCGGAATGTAATCGAGGTAGCGCGGCTTGCCGTCGCGCTTCCAAAGCCGCACGAAGATGCCGACGATCTTGGCGTTGCGCTGCGCCCCGAGCCGCGCGTAATCGCCAAGGAACTCCGCACCTTCGCCAGTCTTGCGGGCATAGTAATCGAACATCTCGGCTTCGAGCTGGGGCGAGACGTCGCGGCGCGCATCCTGCAGCAGCGAGACGAGGTCATAGGCCTTGTGGCCGGCCAACGCGTCCTGGAAATCGAGCAAGCCCTGTTTCTCAAGACTGCCCAGCAACATGATGTTTTCCGCGTGATAATCGCGCAAAACGCAGACCCCTTCGCGCTGCCGTGGGAGCAGTTCGCCCAGCGTCTGTTCCCAGGCGCGGACATAGCCGGGCTCGTCCACGGTGAGCCCCTGTGCAGGGCAATACCATTCGGTGAACAGCTTCGCCTCGCGCTTGTATTCGGCCATCGAGTAATCGAGGAACGGCCCTGACGGCAGCCGATGCAGTTCGGCCAGCGTATCGACCGCAGTGGTATAGACCGCGCGCTCGTCGCCGGGCCACTGATCAAGATATTCGCGCATCCGCACCTCGCCGAAATCCTCGATCAGGACGAGGCCGCGTGCGGCATCCTCTGCGTAGATATACGGGGCACGCAGGTTGTTGGCGTCGAGCCACTTGGCGGCGCGCAGGTAAGGTTCGGGATCCTCATCGGGCGGCGGTGCGTCCATCAGCATCGCGCTCTTGCCATTCAGATTGATCCGGAAATAGCGCCGGAACGACGCATCGCCGGGCAGCGCGGCAATCTCGGCCCCGCCCCATCCGGCCTGTTCCAGGAAATTGTCCACGCCGACGGGAAGATCTGCACTCATGGCAGCCGCCCTAGCCAATCTTGCCCCGGCTCGACAATGGCAATCCGGCCCCTCTCCGCATGTTCGAGCCGGATCGACAGACAAGCCGGCTCGTGCGCGAACCCGCCGGCCTGCTCAGGCCATTCCGCAATCAGCACCGCGTCTTCGCGGTAATAGTCCAGCCCCAGCTCTTCCAGCTCGGCGGGATCCTCCAATCGATAGAAGTCGGCATGGACCAGCGGCAGGCGCAGCGGCGGGGCATCATAGGGTTCAAGGATAGCGAAAGTGGGTGAAGGAACCTCACCCGCGTGACCCAGCGCAGCAATGATAGCGCGCGCGAGCGTGGTCTTGCCCGCGCCCAGACCGCCCGACAGCGCGATCACGTCGCCGGGCTTCAAGGCAGCAGCGATGCGCGCGCCGAACGCCGCAGTGGCGGCAAGATCGGGAAGCTTTACGTTCACGGCAGCTCGACGATTGCCGCGGTGCCCTGCCCAGGCTCGGACAGCAGATCGAGGTTGCCGCCGTGGGCTTCGATCAGGCGGCGGGCGAGTTGCAGCCCGATTCCCTGACGCCGCTCGACATGCTTGCCATCGGCGCTGACCTTGATCCCTTCAAGCGCCCGAGCGAGCGTAGCCGCGTCCATCCCCGCGCCGTTGTCGGAGATGACCACCCGCGCCTTGCCTTTGTGCCCGCCAATTTCAACCAGCACGCGCCCGCCACCCGGCGTTGCGGCGACGGCGTTGTCAATCAGGTGGCCGATCGCCCGGCCCAATCGCCGCCGATCCCCGACGATGCGCCCCGCGCTCTTGTCGCCGCGCAGGTCAAGCGTCAGGCCAGCTGCGGAAATGCGCGCTGCGCGGTCTTCGGCGAGACCCTGGACGAACGGCAGCAGCTCGATTTCGTCCTGCGCGAGCGGGAGCATCCCGGCCTCGCTTTGCGACAGGTCGAGCACCGATTCGATCTGTTCGCCCAGCCGGTCGACCGACTGGCGGATCGCGGCGACGTATTCCTTGCCGGCATCTGACAGATCGCCGCCCAGTCCGGCTTCAAGCAGTTCGGCAAACCCGCCAATCGAGGTCAGCGGCGTGCGGAATTCGTAGCTCATATTGGCGAGGAAGCGCGTCTTCATCGCGTCGGCTTCTTCGAGCGCGGCGGCGCGCTGTTTGAGCGCCTCGGCGGCTTTCTCCGAATCAGTGACGTCGAGCACAGTGAGTAGGCCATTGCCGTCGGGCAGCGGCACCCCGGCGAATTCAAGCGTGCGGCCATCCGCCAGCACTGCCCGCCCCGACGTCTGCTTGCGATCGAGCGTCGCGGCGCGCACCGCATCGCCAACCTGCTTGGCCTTGATCGGCTTGGCGAGACACCGGGCGATCTTTTCAAGCAGCGATTCGATCCGCGGGTGCTCATCGAGGAAGTTTTCCTCAAGGCCCCAGTCGGCTGCAAACCGCCGGTTCCACAGCTGCAACTTGCCATCCGGCGCGAACACCGCGACCGATTCGAACAGACTGTCGAAAGTGGCGGTGCGCGTCCGCAGCAAGGTATCTCGCACGGCCGAGAGCCGCAGCTGCTCGGTCCGGTCCTCGGCGATCAGGATCAGCCCGCCATCGGGCAGCGGCTGGGCGACGACGCGCAGATGCGTGCCGTCGGACAGGACCCAGGCTTCCTCCTGCACCGCGCCGGCGGTAAACCACCCGGCCCGCTCACGCCGCCAGGCCGGGAAATCGCGCGCCTCGGGCACCCGCCCGCCATCGCGCGCTAGGTCAAGCAAGCGTTCGAACGGCGGCTGGTCGAGCAGGACCTTGGGGGTCAGCGCGAAAGTGCGCTGGAATGGCGGATTGGCGAAGACCAGCTGACGCTTAGCATCGAACTGCGCGACCCCTGCAGCAAGCTGATCGAGCATCGCCCGCTGGGCATCGCGGAACGCGCGCAGCGAGCGGCCAAGCTCTTCCATCTCTTCGACGTCGACCGCGTATCCGGCCACGCCTTCGCTGCCGAGCGGCAGGTCGGAAACCCTCAGCGCGCGGCGTTGCCCATCAATCGTGGCCGACACCATCCGCTCGATCGGCAGCTCCTTAGCCGCAGCCTGCAGGGCGACCTGCGGCGCGGTGAGGCCTTCGAAGCTTTCGATCAGCTCGGTCCCGTCGGCCACCACCTGGCGCGCATCCTCGCCGCCGACAGCGCGGACGTAAGCATGGTTGACCAGCCGCAGTTCACCTTCGGGGCCGCGGAACCACATCGGCATCGGCGCGGCCTCGATCAGGCCGACCAGCGCGGAGAAATCGCCCTGCGCCCGCGCGGCCTCATCGCGCAGTTGGACCAGCTCGCTCTCGCTATCGGAAAAGTCGAACAGCCAGACCAGCGCGGCCCCGCCGGGCGAGACCTGCGGATCCGCAAGATGCCCGCGTAGCGCCAGGCTGCGCTTGGACCCGCGCGGGGTGACGACCATGCGGAATGGTTTGGCGGTGCGCTGGGTGACGCGCACGGCTTCGGTCAGTTCATCGAGCTGTTCCTTGGTCAGCCCCCCGCCGCCGCCATCGATGCGGCCGCCGTCGAGCTCGGTGAGGAATTGCGGGACCGCCTCGAGCCCGAGCCAATTGGCCAGCCGCTGCGGCGCCTCGATCTTGCCGTCGACGCGGACCAGCAGCGGCAGCGCCGGGCTTTCGTCGACCATCCGGGCGAGCCGCCGCGCATGGCGCTGCCCGGCCTCAGCCTTGCGCACCCGCGCCCGCGCGCCAAGCACCGCCCACAGCGCGGCCGTGGTCCATGCGGCCAGCAGCAGGCCCAGGAGCACCAGCGCATTGGGGGTGAGCGTCATGGCTCCTTCGCTATGCGGGGGGAGCGCTTATGGCAAGGGTTGCGCATAGTCCTTCGAGACGCCGCTGCGCGGCTCCTCAGGACGAACGGAACAGGAAAGAAAACCGGCTCGCCCTAAGGCGGGCCGCAGGTCCCGCTTGAAGGACAAACCCCGTTCGTCCTGAGGAGGGCCGCAGGCCCCGTCTCGAAGGACCGTGCGCTAGCTCAATAGCGGTAATGATCGGGCTTGAATGGGCCTTCGCTTGGCACACCGATGTAATCCGACTGCTTCCTGGTCAACTTGCTCAGCTTCACGCCCAGCTTGTCGAGATGCAGCGCGGCGACCTTTTCGTCGAGGTGCTTGGGCAGCACATAGACTTCGTTCTTGTACTGCGCCGATTTGGTCCACAGCTCGATCTGGGCGAGCGTCTGGTTGGTGAAGCTCGCTGACATGACGAAGCTGGGGTGGCCGGTGGCGCAGCCCAGGTTGACCAAGCGTCCCTTGGCGAGAATGATGATCTGCTTGCCGTCGGGGAATTCGACCAGGTCGGTGCCCGGCTTCACTTCGGTCCACTTGTAGTTGTCGAGTGCGGCGACCTGGATCTCGCTGTCGAAGTGGCCAATGTTGCTGACGATCGCCATCGGCTTCATCGCCTTCATGTGCTCGGCGGTGATCACGTCCTCGTTGCCGGTGGCGGTGACGAAGATGTCGCAGCGGGTCACCGCTTCTTCCATAGTGACGACTTCATAGCCTTCCATCGCCGCCTGCAGCGCGCAGATCGGATCGACTTCGGTGACCATCACCCGTGCGCCGCCTTGGCGCAGCGAGGCGGCCGAACCCTTGCCGACATCGCCGAACCCGGCAACGCAAGCGACCTTGCCGGCCAGCATCACGTCAGTGGCGCGGCGGATCGCGTCGACCAGCGATTCCTTGCAGCCATAAAGGTTGTCAAACTTCGACTTGGTGACCGAATCGTTCACGTTGATCGCGGGGAACGGCAGCTTGCCGTCCTTGGCGATCTGGTACAGCCGGTGCACGCCGGTGGTGGTCTCTTCCGACACGCCCTTGATGTGCGCAACCGACATGGTGAGGTAGCCCGGCCTGGCCTTGATGAAAGCCTTGAGTGCGCGCTGGAATTCGATTTCCTCTGCGTTGGTCGGCTCGGGCATGGTGTCCCCGGCTTCAAGCCGCGCGCCCCACAGCGCAAACATGGTGGCATCGCCGCCATCGTCGAGGATCAGGTTGGCGGTCTGGCCGTTGCCGTCCACGTCCCAATCGAAGATCTTGCCGACATAGTCCCAGTAATCGGCGAGGCTTTCACCCTTGATCGCGAACACCGGAACCCCGGTCGCGGCGATTGCGGCGGCGGCATGGTCTTGCGTCGAGAAAATGTTGCAGGTCGCCCAGCGCACATCGGCGCCCAGCGCGGTCAGCGTTTCGATCAGCACCGCGGTCTGGATCGTCATGTGCAGCGAGCCGGTGATGCGCGCGCCCTTGAGCGGCTGCGACGCGCCGAATTCCGAGCGCAAGGCCATTAGCCCGGGCATTTCGGTTTCGGCGATGCGGATTTCGGCGCGGCCGAATTCGGCGAGGCCAAGGTCGGTGATGACATAATCGTTGGCTGGGGCAGCAAGGGTGGCCACGGCGGTATGCTCCTGTGAAACGGTACAGGCACCATGCCGACAAACGGAAACGGCGGTGCCTGCCAATGACGCCGCCCTTAGCCTCGTGCCCGGCCCGAGGCAAATATAAAGATTGCTTTATATGTTTTGCTGGCCTTCTGCCCAAGGGCGGCGGTGCAACTGCAGGCCGGTCCGCCTGCCGACCTGCGTTTCACCTGATCCGGAAAGATCTCGTCTCAATCCTGCCCCCCCCGGACGCCCCGCCCCGCCGCCCGGTTCAGGCAGCGGGAAGATTGTGCCCTTCAGCGCAGCCAGGCCATCTGGTGCGCGCCATCGTCAAGCAGGTCGTTCGCGGCTTCGACCAGCGGCTGCATCCCGCGCATGTCGGCCAGCGTGCCGGCAACATGCTTCAGCTGCCCGCAATTGAGCCACGGATGGCCCTGGCCGTACTGGTTGGCCATCTGGGTGCTGAGCTTGTCGAGTGCCTTGTCGGATGCACGACCGGGACCGTACTGCACCGAATATTGAGACTTCAGATCGCGCGCCGCAGCGTTGAGCTCGCCCAGGTGATTGGTGGTGAAGCGGTCATATTCGCTATTGAAATTGTCCGGCGTGTTGCGGCAGCGCAGCCCGGTGACCATCAACATGATGTCGAGCCGGCGAATCTTCTCGGACTGGCCCATGCCCCCAGCTGCCGCTGGAAAGGATATAACCATGCCCGCTGCGGCCACACCGGCCGCGAACCCCTTGATCGTCATCTGTAGTCTCCCGGCGGGCCCGTCCCCGCAAGAAGCACCATGGGCTGACCGGTTTACTCAATCTTAAAGCGGGGGAGTAAAGCGAAATTAAGCATGCGCGGTGCCGTTGCAGGCTGCGGTTCCGGCCCTATATTCTTCGCGGCAGACAACCTCATCCAGACTGGAGAAATGAACATGACAATCGCTGTTGGCGACAAGGTGCCCGACGTTAAGCTGGTCAAGGCCACCGCCGAAGGCCCCGATGCGGTGCAAAGCGCAGACTATTTCGCCGGCAAGCGCGTCGCGCTGTTCTCGGTCCCGGGTGCCTTCACCCCGACCTGCTCGGCCAAGCACCTCCCCGGCTTTGTCGAAAAGGCCGCTGAGCTGAAGGCCAAGGGCATCGACGAGATCGCCTGCACCGCAGTCAACGATCCGTTCGTGCTTGGCGCGTGGAACAAGAGCGGCGGCAGCGAAGACGTGACCATGCTGGCTGACGGCAATGGCGATTTCGCCGAAGCGCTCGGCCTGACCATGGACGGCAGCGCCTTTGGCCTGGGCAAGCGCGGCCAGCGCTTCTCGATGGTGGTCAACGATGGCACGGTCGAGCAGCTGTTCGTCGAAGGCCCGGGCGAGTTCAAGGTGAGCTCGGCCGAGCACATGCTCGAAAACCTTTAGGTCACCACCAAACTCTTGCTCCCCTCCCCGCCGGGGAGGGCTTTATGTAGCACAGAGTAGCCTGGATCGGCTTAAGTCTCGGGCAGCGCGTACGTTACAGTCGCCTGCCCGACCGGCCGCTCGGGATCGTCCTGATATAATTGCACGTCGACCGTCGCGAGACGGCGGCCGAGCCGAAGCAACCGCGCTTCGGCATAGAGCCGTTTGGGCTTAACCCCGCGCAAAAAGCTGTAATTGAGGTTGCTGGTCACCGCCATCGCCACCGGGCCAATGTGCGCGAGGATCACCGCATAGGCCGCGTGATCGGCAAGGCCCATCTGGGTCGGTCCTGACACCAAGTTGCCCGGTCGCAGGTTGCCCGCCTGCGGATCGAGCGTCACCAAGGCACGTCCCGGGCCGATTTCGGTAACCTGCGTGGTGGGTCCGCCGGCCCGTTCGGTGAAGGCCCCGGCGAAGAAAGTCGCCAATTCGGCCACGGTCATCACCGGCTGGCGTGTATCCGCCATTGCTCAGAAGCCCATCAGCGAGAGCACTTCCTTGCGGCTGCGCGAATCGTCGAGGAAACAACCCAGCAACCGGCTGGTAACCATCTCGACCCCGGGGGTCTTGACCCCGCGCCCGGTCATGCAGCCGTGCTGCGCCTTGATCACCACCGCCACGCCGTGCGGATGGAGGTTGTCCCAGATGCATTGCGCCACCTCGGCAGTCAGGCGCTCCTGGATCTGCAGCCGCTCAGCAAAGCCGTGCAGCACCCGCGCAAGTTTCGAAATTCCGACCACCTTGTCGCGCGGCATGTAGGCGATATTGGCGGTGCCGGTGATCGGGGCCATGTGGTGTTCGCAGTGCGACTGAAACGGAATGTCCTTGAGCAGCACCAGCTCATTATAGCCGCCGACCTCCTCAAACTGGCGGGCCAGGTGCACCGCCGGGTCCGAACCATAGCCTTGGCAGTATTCCTTCCACGCCCGGCCAACCCGCGCCGGGGTATCGAGCAGGCCTTCGCGGTCTGGATCGTCGCCCGACCAGCGGATCAGCGTGCGGATCGCGTCCTGCACCTCTTGCGGGACCGGGAGCTTGGCCTTGGGGCCCTCGCCGTTAATTATCTCTCTGCCGTGCATGGTGCTCTCCGTCATTTCGGACGCCGCAGCAATCCCCCGCGGCGGAACAGCCCGCGCCGCTTGCTGAAGGGTTCGAACAGTTCTTCGGGCCGCTCGGGATCGAGCAGCGCGTTGTCGGCGACAGCCTTCTCTGCATCGGTCAGCGGACGCAAGGCAAAAGGTTCGAGGTACTTGCCGGTGAGCGGCGCCTTGGCGATCAGGTCGATCATCGAGGAATTGGCTGCAAGCTGCTGCTCGACCGCATCGCGCGACTGGCCGGTATGCTCCGCCAGCAGCGCAATCCGCACCGCCTTGATCGGACCGGCGGCATGCTTGTTGCCCGGCCGCGCGGCGTCGATCACCATATCGCATTCGCTGTCGAGCCCCATCGAGCGGTTGTTCATATTGGCCGAGCCGACGCGCAGAATCTCGTCATCCACGATCATCAACTTGGAATGGACGTAGATCGCGGTGCGGGCGGCATTGTAGGGCAGATAGATACGGAACCGCTGCGCGGGATCGCTCGCCCCCACCGCATGGCACAACTGCACCCGCGCGCCGTCCATCGCGGTTTGTTCGAGCCAGCCGTCAGCGCTTTCGGGATTGATCAGCACGACCTCGGGCGGATTGGGCTTGGCCAGACGCTCCGCCAATGCCTCGGCGATCGCACGGCTCGCGAAATATTGGCTCTCGGCATAGATAAAGCGCTTGGCCCGCGCGATATGTTCGGCGAACAGCGTCTCGATCTCGCGCACTTCGGGATAATCCCGCCACGCCGCGGTGGTCCGGGCGATGCCGATCTCCACGTCCTCGAACTCGGCCTTCAGCTTGGCCGGCCAGGCACTGTGCTTCTGCGGCTGGCACAGCGGCAGTGGCTTGCCCCCCGCGCGCTCCCAGCGTTCGCGGCCCAGCTCGCCCAGCGCCGCCGCAGCCTCGCCTTCGACCAGCATCGTCATGTCGTGCCACGGGCCGTAGAGCTTTTGGCTATAGGGCTTGTGGCGCCGGGGGTCCTTTTCGAGATGTTCGGGCGTGTCCCAGCGATCAGACGTCATGTCGATCCCGCCGCAGACTGCGAACATGTCGTCGATCACCACGATCTTCTGGTGGTGGCTGCAGCCGATCGGGTGGGCTGAATCCAGTTTGAAATCGATCCCCCGGTGCAGCATCCAGCGGATCAGATCGAGGATCATCGATCCCCGGAACAGGAACTTGAGCGCGCCGAAATTCCATTTGAGCACGCGCACCTGCAGCCCCGGGCTGCGCTCGCACAGCCAGATCATGAATGGGCCGAGCCGCGCTGGATTGACCGACTTGCGCGGCAGGTTCCAGAACCGCCGCCCCGGCCCCAGCCGCATCCGCGTATCGAAATCCCAGCCAATCATTTGAATGAGCTGCTTCGCCCGCTTCATCGCCTGCTGCATCACCGCATAATAGTCTGCCGCATCGATCACCACGTAAGCGCGGCTGGCCCGGGCATAGCGCCAGATTGACGGACGAGGACCTGGATCAGGTTCAGCGGTTTCCATTGGCGGTGTCATATCCAGCCGCAATGCCCCCGTCACGCGCCTTGACCGGCCGGGCGCAATTTTGTTGCTGTTGGGCTGCCGCACTGGACCAGCTGCGGCCTAGGCCTCTAGATGCAGGCGAATCGGAGGCGCTATGGATACCCAGATCGATCGAGCGGACGTGGTTATCGTCGGAGCCGGCCACGGCGGAGCGCAAGCGGCGATCGCGCTGCACCAGAACGGTTTTGCCGGATCGATCCTGCTGATCGGACGCGAGCCGGAGATTCCGTATGAGCGCCCGCCGCTATCCAAGGAATACCTCGCCCGCGAAAAGACTTTCGAGCGGATTTGCCTGCGCCCCGAAGCCTTCTGGGGTGACAAGGCGATCACCCTGATGCGCAATACCGAAGTGGTGAAAGTCGATCCCGCGGCGCACAAGCTGGCGCTGAAGGACGGGCGCGTCATCCACTACGGCCAGGCGATCTGGGCGACCGGAGGCGATCCAAGGCGGCTGGCCTGCGAAGGCGCGGACCTTGCCGGAGTCCACGCGGTCCGCACCCGCGCCGATGTCGACCAGTTGATGAAGGAACTCGATGCCGGGGCCAAGCGCGCGGTGGTGATCGGCGGCGGCTACATCGGGCTTGAAGCGGCGGCGGTGCTGACCAAGCTTGGCGTCAAGGTGACTGTGCTCGAAATGCTGCCCCGGGTGCTGGCACGGGTGGCCGGTGAAGCGCTCTCGAGCTTCTACGAAGCCGAACACCGCGCGCACGGTGTCGATCTGCGCACCGAAACTGCGGTTGAATCAATTGCGGGCAAGGACGGCAGCGTTTGCGGGGTCAATCTGGTTGGTGGAACAATGCTTCCCGCCGATCTCGTGATCGTTGGCATCGGTATCATCCCGGCGGTAGGGCCGCTGATCGCGGCGGGAGCGGCGGGCGGAAACGGGGTCGATGTCGACGAGTTCTGCCGCACCAGCCTGCCCGATGTGTACGCGATCGGCGACTGCGCAGCGCATGCCAATGCCTTTGCCGATAACGCGGTGATCCGGCTTGAATCGGTGCAGAACGCCAACGACATGGCCAGCTGCGCGGCGAAATCGATCTGCGGCGATCCCCAGGAATATGCCGCAACGCCGTGGTTCTGGTCGAACCAGTACGACCTCAAGCTACAGACGGTCGGCCTCGCGATCGGCCATGACCGCGAAGTTGTCCGCGGCGATCCGGCGACGCGATCGTTCGCGGTGATCTACCTGCGCCAGGGCCAGGTCGTCGCGCTCGACTGCGTCAATAGCGTCAAGGATTACGTCCAGGGCCGCAAGATGGTTGAAGCGAAGTTCAAGCCCGACGATCCGGATACGCTCGCAAATGCCGAAGTGCTGCTCAAGGACATGCTCGCCGCAGTTTGATTACAACGCGGCTAAGCCTAGGCTGGCGGCGGACAAGGACAGACACACCATGGCAGGACGATACTTCGAAGAGTGGCAAGAGGGCGACCGGCTAAACCATGAGATCAGCCGCACCGTGACCGAGACCGACAACCTGCTGTTCACGGTCATGACGCACAACCCGCAGCCGCTGCATCTCGATGTCGAGGCCGCCAAGGCGAGCGAGTTTGGCCAGATCCTGGTCAACGGCACCTTCACTTTCGCGCTGATGGTCGGGCTGTCGGTGGGCGACACTACTTTGGGCTCGCTGGTCGCGAACCTGGGATATGACAAACTTGTCATGCCCAAACCGGTGTTTATCGGCGATACCCTGCGCGCCAGCAGCGAGGTGATCGAATTGAAGCCGTCCGGCTCAAGGCCCAACGCGGGGATCATTACCTTCCGCCACGAGCTGACCAACCAGCGCGGCGAGATCGTCTGCTCGTGCCTGCGCACTGCCCTTATCAAACGCCGTCCGGAGTAATACTGAAATGCAGATCGGAATAGTCGGCGCAGGCCGAATGGGCGGGAACATGGCGCTGCGGCTGCTGCGCGGCGGACACAAGGTTGCGATTCAGGACATCAACCCGGCGGCCTATGCCGATATCGCCGAACAAGGCGCGGCGGGCTATCCTACCCTGGCCGAAATGGTGGCAGGCCTTGCCGCACCGCGCACCGTGTGGCTGATGGTCCCGGCGGGCAAGATCACCGATGGCGCGGTCGCCGCCCTGGCCGATTTGCTCGAACCGGGCGACACCCTGATCGACGGCGGCAATTCGCATTTCAGGGACAGCGTCGCGCGCGCGGCCTTGCTCGCGCCCAAGGGAATCGACTTCCTCGATGCCGGCACCAGCGGCGGCGTGTTCGGGCTCGAGCGCGGCTATTGCCTGATGGTTGGCGGGGCAAAGGCAGCAGTTGAGCGTAACGCGCCGATCTTCGCGACGCTGGCTCCCGGCACTGGCGATATTGCCCGCACCCCGGCCCGCGTTGCCGGCAAGCTGGCCGATACTGCCGAGCAAGGCTGGCTGCACTGCGGCCCGTCGGGCGCGGGTCACTACGTCAAGATGGTCCACAACGGGATCGAATACGGGATGATGCAGGCCTATGCCGAAGGCTTCGCGCTGCTGTCCACCGCGGACGGGCCCAAGGTGCCCGAAGAGCGCCGCTACGATCTCGATACCGCGGCCATCGCGGAGCTGTGGCGGCGCGGCAGCGTGGTCACTTCATGGCTGCTCGACCTCAGCGCCGATGCCATGGCCGACAATCCCGACCTCGCCCCTTATTCGCCGCAAGTGCAGGATTCGGGCGAAGGCCGCTGGACGGTCGAAGCGTCGCTAGAACAGGAAGTTTCAACCCCGGTGCTGACCATGTCGCTCTACGAACGCTACCGCTCGCGCCTCAGCGACGGGTTTGGCGACCGGCTGCTTTCGGCGATGCGCTTCAAATTCGGTGGCCACGTCGCACCGAAATAGTGCCGTCCAAGCGCTGCTGGGATCGATCCTTGTTACTGTTGCTCTGCACGCGATCGCGGATTCAAATGACGACAGACTGCGCCGAGACGATCTTCAATTGGCCGAGATCGCAAGCCGGATCGCGATTGCCAGCACGCCGCGGTGCCAAAATCTAATGCCGGCCACCGGGCTGGTGATCATCGCGATCGACCAGTACCCGCCTGAGCTTCGCAAGAAGTTCGGCCTTGTGACTCCGGTCGAAGTCGAAGCGGTAGTGCCTGGCCTGGCTGCAGACCGCGCAGGACTACGCGCTGGAGATCGTCTGCTGGCGATCGGCGACCAGGTTCTTGCGTTCCTGCCAGTCGCACCCACCGCAAGCAGCGCAACACGAGATCGGGTTGAACGACAGATCATCGTGCTTCCTCCCCGCGCGCCCATCACGGTTCAGGTCAACCGAGCCGGTCGAACGGTCAAGGCGGTGCTCGAGCGTGTTGCCGCCTGCCGCACCCACTTCGAAGTGGTCGAGACCAAGAAGCTGATCGCCCGCAGCGATGGCGAGACGATCCAGCTCAGCAGCGCATATGTCGAGCGCTTCGGCGAGGACGGCGTGGCGGTGGCCTTTGCCCACGAACTTGCCCGCACCGTACTGGGTCACCGCGCCGCGATCGCGGCTGCGTCCGCCTCCAAACGCTACCAGCTGAGCCGTCAGGCCGAACGCGATGCCGATAAGCTGAGCGTGCATCTGCTATCGGCGGCGGGATACGATCCGCAGATCGCCCCGCACTTCTGGCGCGAGCATGGGGCCAGTCTCGGGTCGCGCGGTCACGGTTAGGTGAATAAGCGGATCAGGTTGCTCGAAGCCGAAATCGCCGAGATGAAGGCGGCGCGCTAAGGCGCGGCCTGCACCTCTCGCACCAAGGCGAGAACCTGCGCAGCATGCGCACGGCGGCAGATCAGCAGGTCGGGAATGTAGGTATCAGCCTGATTATAGATCAGCGGGCTGCCATCGATGCGGCTCGCATGCAGCCCATGCGCCAGCGCCACCGCCACTGGGGCGCACGAATCCCATTCGTGCTGGCCGCCGCTGTGGAGGTAGATGTCCGCCTCGCCGCGCACCACCGCCATGGCCTTGGCCCCGGCCGAGCCCATCGGGACCAGTACCGCGTTCAGCGCCTCGGCAACCGCAACGGCTTCGCGCGCCGGACGGGTGCGGCTGACCACCACCCTGAGCCGTTCCGGCGGCGGCGCTACTTCGATCGGGCAGTCGCTGCCCAGGACAAGTCCCAACGCAGGCAAAGCCACCGCGCCAATGACAGCCACGCCATCGATCGCGAGCGCCACATGCACCGCCCAATCGCTGCGCCCCTCGCCATATTCACGCGTGCCATCGACCGGATCGACGATCCACACCCGCGAGGCATCGAGCCGCGCGAGGTTGTCCTTCTCTTCTTCGGAGAGCAGCGCGTCGTCCGGGCGCGAGCGGCGCAATTCAGCGCAGAGCAGCGCATTCGCCAGGCGGTCACCCTCATCGCCGAGCAGCTTGCCGGAAAACTGCCCACTAGCTCGCAACGCGAGCAGCAGGTGCCCCGCCTGCTCGGCCAGCTCGGCAGCGATGTCCGCGTCGGTCATATCACCGGCATCCAGCTATCGCCGCGCCCGCCGAGGATAAAGTCGACGATCCGCTCAGCCGCGGCTTCGGAAGGTTCGGCGGTGGTATCGATCCGCAGTTCAGGCTGCCCGGGCACCTCATAGGGACTGTCGATCCCGGTGAAGTTCTTGAGCTGTCCCTCGCGCGCCTTTTTGTAGAGCCCCTTCACATCACGCGCTTCGGCTACTTTAAGCGGCGTATCGACAAAGATCTCGACGAACTCACCCTCAGGCAGCATCGCCCGGACCAGCTCGCGCTCGGCGCGGAACGGGCTGATGAAGGCGGTGAGCACGATCAGCCCCGCATCGGTCATCAGCTTGGCGACTTCGCCCACGCGGCGGATATTCTCGATCCGGTCCGCCTCGGTGAAACCCAGGTCCTTGTTGAGGCCATGGCGCACGTTATCGCCATCGAGCAGAAAGGTGTGATGGCCCAGCGCGTGCAGCCGCTTCTCAACCAGATTGGCGATAGTCGACTTGCCCGATCCCGAAAGGCCGGTGAACCACAGCACGGCCGGGTTCTGGTGCTTCAATGCAGCGTGTGCCTCGCGGCTCACATCGAGCGCCTGCCAGTGGACGTTCTGCGCACGGCGCAGGCTGAAATTGATCATGCCCGCCGCCACGGTGGCATTGGTCAGCTTGTCGATCAGGATGAACCCGCCGAGCGCGCGGTTTTCGGCATAGGGTTCGAACACGATCGGCCAGTCGGTCGCGATTTCGGCCACGCCGATGGCGTTGAGCTCCAGCGTCTTGGCCGCGATGTGCTCCATCGTATTAACGTTCACAGCGTACTTGGGCTGCTGCACGGTGACCGAAACGGTCTGCGCGCCAAGCTTGAGCCAATAGGCGCGGCCGACCCGCAGCGCATTGTCATTGAGCCAGACCAGCGCCGCTTCGAACTGATCGCTGACCTGCGGCGGGCTGTCAGCGGCGGCGATCACGTCACCGCGCGAACAGTCGATCTCGTCGGCCAGGCACAGCATGACTGACTGGCCCGCGCGCGCTTCGTCGAGATCGCCATCCATCGTCACAATGCGCGTGACTGTACTGGTCTTGCCCGAAGGGAGAACCCGCACTGCATCCCCCGGGCGCACTTGCCCGCTGGCGATCAGCCCGGCGAATCCGCGAAAGTCGAGGTTCGGGCGGTTGACCCATTGGACCGGCAGGCGCAGCGGCTGCTCCGCATCTGACGCCGCGAGCACCTCGACCGTTTCGAGGTGCTCGATCAGCGACGGCCCGCGGTACCAGGGAGTATAGGGTGACGCGGCGGTGACGTTGTCGCCTTTGAACCCCGAAATCGGCAAGGCGGTGAAACCCTCGACCCCGATGCTCTTCGCAAAGGCGGCATATTCGGTCACAATCTGATCGAACCGCGCCTGATCGTAGCCGACCAGGTCCATCTTGTTCACCGCCAGCACCAGATTCTTGATGCCGATCAGATGGCACAGGTAAGTGTGGCGCCGGGTCTGGACCAGCAAGCCCTTGCGTGCATCGACCAGGATGACGGCAAGATCCGCAGTCGACGCCCCGGTCACCATGTTGCGGGTGTACTGGTCGTGCCCCGGACAATCGGCGACGATGAACTTGCGCTTCTCGGTGTTGAAGAACCGGTAAGCGACGTCGATCGTGATGCCCTGTTCGCGCTCGGCCGCCAGCCCGTCGACCAGCAGCGCGAAATCGATTTCCTGCCCTTGCGTTCCGAGCCGCTTGGAATCGCTTTCCAACGCGGCAAGCTGGTCTTCGAAAATCATCTTCGAATCGTAGAGTAGCCGTCCGATCAGGGTGCTTTTGCCGTCATCGACCGAGCCGCAGGTGATAAAGCGCAGCATCGTCTTGTGCTGATGCTGCGCGAGATAAGCGTCGATATCCTGTTCGATCAGGCTGTCGGTGACGTAGGCGGGGCTCTCCATCAGAAATACCCCTGCTGCTTCTTAATTTCCATGCCCGCCCCGCCCCCGTCCTTGTCGATCGCGCGGCCCTGGCGTTCACTGGTAGTGGTCAGCAGCGTTTCCTGGATCACCTCGCTGAGCGTTGCCGCGGTGCTTCCAACCGCACCGGTCAGTGGATAGCAGCCGAGCGTACGGAAGCGGATCGAGCGTAGGGCCGGCACTTCGCCCGGCAGCAGCGGAAAGCGATCGTCATCGACCATCAGCACCAGACCGTCGCGCTCAACCGTGGGGCGCGGCGCGGCGAAATAGAGCGGGACAATCGGAATCGCCTCCAGCTGGATGTATTGCCACACGTCAAGCTCAGTCCAGTTGCTGATCGGGAACACCCGGATGCTCTCGCCCTTGTGCTTGCGCGCGTTGTAGAGGGTCCACAGCTCGGGCCGCTGGTTTTTGGGGTCCCAGCCGTGGCTGGCGGTGCGGAAGCTGAAGATGCGTTCTTTGGCGCGGCTCTTCTCTTCATCGCGCCGCGCGCCGCCGAAGGCCGCGTCGAACTGCCAGTGATCAAGCGCCTGCTTCAGCCCCTCGGTCTTCCACATATCGGTGTGCAGCGCGCCGTGATCGAACGGGTTGATCCCGCGCTCCTGCGCCTCAGGGTTTTGCCAGACCAGCAGCTCCATCCCGCTGTCAGCTGCCATCTGATCCCGCAGCGCATACATGGCGCGGAACTTCCAGGTGGTATCGACGTGGAGCAGCGGGAACGGCGGCGGCGACGGGTAGAATGCCTTCTTCGCTAGGTGCAGCATCACTGCGCTGTCCTTGCCCACCGAATAGAGCATCACCGGACGCCCCGCTTCGGCCACCACTTCACGCATGATGTGGATCGCTTCGGCCTCAAGTCGCTGAAGGTGGGTAAGGTTCGCCGTCATTCCGCCTGATCTGCTTTTCCCGCTGGATGAGCCACCGGATAGTGATGGCCCTTTGGCGGCGCAAATGGAAGCTGGCGAGCAACGATCTCTATCCCGGAGCAAACCGGGATTGTGGCGGAAGAAGTCTATTTGGGAAAATGGTGCGCCCCGGAGGACAAGGTCTAACCATTCCTGAATGTCCGGGCGGGTTTCGACCGAAGGGAGAAATGGTGCGCCCGGAACGATTCGAACGTCCGGCCCTCAGATTCGTAGTCTGCGAATGTAGCTTTCCGCCGGTGTCTGTGAGTTGCGATATTCCACTATAATCGACGCTTTTTCGAAACCTTTCTCTCCACAAGTGTCTTTCGCTTTCCGGTAATTTCCGTTACGGTGGGTGCCTAGTGGTTACCAAGAGCATCTCGGACACCCACGGTCATCGGAGGCACGCATGGCGACTGGAACAGTTACAAAGCGATCGGTCGATGCCTTATCAGGGGGAGAGGGAAACGTCTTTCTGTGGGATGCTGAGTTGCGGGGCTTCGGCGTCAAAGTTACGTCTAGTGGCGCTAAAACGTATATCTTCGCTTATCGGCTGGGCGGCCGGGAAGCCACAAAGAAGCGTTACACGATTGGGCGCCATGGCTCGCCTTGGACGCCAGCGAGCGCGCGTATAAAGGCCGGAAAGCTCGCCGAGTTGGTAAGAGACGGTATAGACCCGATGCTGACGGATAAGGAGCGGCGCAAAGACGCCGTGGAGCTCAACTTCGGTGACTATGCCGAGCGCTTTATTGAGGCCTACCCGACCCTGCCCCGCAAAAGCGGGAGAACTCGCTCTCCCCGTTGGACGGCCTATGCCGCTTCGATTCTCCGCAATCGAGCCGTCCCAGAATTCAAGGGTAAGACGATCAAAGGAATTACGAAAACAGCTGTAGCCTCGTTCCTCGACACACTGGTTAAATGGCCCGCCTTACGCCGCAACGCATCGGCCGTTCTTCGACAACTGTTCACATGGGCGGTAGAGCGCGGAGATATCGTCATATCGCCCCTCATTGGGTCGAAGCTGCCTGCCAGTGTTCAATCACGCGACCGTGTCTTATCGGACGATGAGCTCACACTTGTCTGGAAGGCGGCTGAGGAGATCGACTACCCGTTCGGACCGCTGTTCCGATTGCTGATTGCAACCGGGCAACGCCGTGAAGAGGTGTCAGCGATGGATTGGCGTGAACTTGACCGAGCGAATGCGACGTGGACCCTACCTGCCAGCCGGGCAAAGAACGGCAAGGCACATATCGTCCCACTCAACGCGCTCGCCATGGCCGCTTTAGATGCCGTGGCATCAAATCATGGGGGAGAGAGTAACGGCAACTGGCCGGCCCGCGGGTTTGTGTTCACTACTACCGGCAATACTGCCGTCTCCGGCCACTCTGGCGCGAAAGGGCGCCTCAATGCGAAGATCGCAGTCCTGAGCCCAGAAACTGGCTCAGGGCTGCCAATGGAGCCATGGCGTGTGCATGACATCCGCCGCACGGTCGCAACGGGCTTACAGCGGCTTGGGATAAGGTTTGAAGTGACTGAGGCAGTGCTCAATCACGTTAGCGGGTCGAAGAGCGGCGTTGCGGGCGTCTATCAGCGGCATGATTGGAAAGAAGAGAAGCGTGCCGCCCTCGAAGCTTGGGCCAGGCATGTAGCTCATCTCAGTGACGACGAAGCCGACGCGAATGTCATTTCAATTCGAGATCAGGTGGCATGAGACAAGCAAATCACAACATCGCGTTCGTGTGGAAAATATCGAATTCGGCAATTTCGAAGCTGCCACTGTGAGCCAGTTACCGAGACCAATGCGGTTGCCTCTAACGGAGGCGGTGAGAGGTGGCTTGGCAAAACTGCACAGCGGGATAAGTGGATTTTCTGTCTGACGGCGGCCAATATGGCCGCATGACAGGAGATCAGATGAGCAGACGACAGAGGTGGCCGGGTTTGTCTGAACAGCGATCGGCGACGGATAAGTGGATCGTCTGCCGGTTGCTTCCTCGATTTGCCGATATGGGGTGTCATGC
>JAYUCG010000088.1:0-12725 GCA_043740455.1 Novosphingobium sp.
CCCATGATAACGCGGACTTGCGGCTTCTTGCCCGACCAGCGCTGCGCGGCGCGGCGGGCGGCCAGACGTGCTGCCTCGATCACCGCTTCGGTATCGCGCTTTTGCGTGCTCTTCAGCTTGGTCAGCGCGGCTGTTACATCCTGCTGCGCTTCGGCGATGAAATCATCGAGATCTTCTTCCAGCGGCAGGCCGATTGCTTCAACCTGCACCTGGCCCTCAGCGCCCAGCACCACGATCACCAGCCCATTCTGTGCGAGGCGCCGTCGCATCACGATTGCTTCACCGTTGGCCGGCGAGATGATATCGCCATCGAGGATCAGGCGACCATTCCGCACTTCGTCGATCTTGCCGGGCTTGCCGGGAGCTAGCCGGACGAGGTCTCCATTGCCCTGGAACACCGTCTGCGGAATGCCGCGTTCCTTACCGAGCTGCGCCTGCTCCTTCATGTGCCGCATCTCGCCGTGCACCGGGACCAGGATCTGCGGGCGGATCCAGCTGTACAGCGCTTCAAGTTCGGGCCGACCGGGGTGCCCCGAAACGTGGATTTCGCTCTGCCGGTCGGTCACGATGGTAATGTTACGCGTCGCCAGACGGTTCTGGATCCGGCCAATCGCGATCTCGTTACCGGGGATCTGGCGGCTTGAGAACAACACGACATCGCCAGAGGACAATCCGATCTGGTGACTTTCCTCGGCGATCCGCGACAGTGCGGCGCGCGGTTCCCCCTGCCCGCCCGTGGCAAGGATCAGCACTTCGCCGCGCGGCAGTGCCATCGCAGTCTGGAAATCGACCAGGTCGGGAAGGTTTTGAAGATAGCCGCAGGCCTTGGCCGTGCGGATAATCCGGTCAAGCGAGCGCCCGGCAACGCAGAGCCTGCGTCCGGTCGCATCTGCAACCTCGCCCAGCGTCTGCAACCGCGCCACGTTTGAAGCGAACGTTGTGACCAGCACGCGTTTGCCCTGGTGCTTGGCGACTTCCGCGAGCAAGGCTTCGCGCACCATGCCTTCGGAGCCCGAGGCTTCCGGATTGAACACGTTGGTCGAATCGCAGACCAGCGCAAGCACGCCTTGATCGCCGATCGCGGTCAGTTCTGCCGCAGTCGCCGGGGTGCCAACCAGCGGCTCATCGTCGAGCTTCCAATCGCCGGTGTGGAAGATCCGGCCGTAAGGAGTTTCAATGACGAGCGCGTTGCCTTCGGCAATCGAGTGCGCCAGCGGTACGTAGCGGATGCCGAAGGGGCCGATCTGAAACTCATCCAGATGATCGATCACGTTGAGTTCGATCTCCCCCGCGATGCCCGCTTCCTCAAGCTTGTCCTTGACCAGCAGAGCGGTGAACGGGGTCGCGTAGAGCGGCACGCCCAGTTCCTGCGCGAAGTAGGGCACCGCACCGATATGGTCTTCGTGCGCGTGGGTCAGAACCACGCCGAGCAGGTCCGCCTTGCGCTGTTCGATGAAATCCAGATCGGCAAACACCAGTTCGGTTCCGGGATATTCGTTCGCCCCAAAGGTCATACCCAGATCGACCATCAGCCACTTGCCGTTACAGCCGTAGAGATTGACGTTCATCCCGATTTCGCCCGAGCCGCCGAGCGCGCAGAACAGCAATTCGTTACCCGGCTTGTGGCTTTTTGATTTGGTCATTTCGATCCGAAATTGGAGGAATAAAGCCGCGCAATACCGCGCAGCGTGAGGTCGGGTTCGACCCGGTCGAACAGGTCAGCGCGTTGTTGAAACAGTGGCGCCAAGCCGCCCGTCGCGATGACTTTGACCGGGCGGGCAATCTCGGCTTTCATCCGCCTTAGCATACCTTCGATCATGCTGACATAGCCCCAATAGATGCCGATCTGCATCTGCCCGACAGTGTCGCGCCCGATCACGCTGGCAGTCGGCGGCGGCTCGATCGCGATCCGTGGCAGCATTGCCGCAGCCTCATAAAGCGCATCGAGCGAGAGGCTGACGCCCGTCGCAATGCTGCCGCCAAGGTACGCGCCATCTGTGCCGATATGATCGAACGTGGTTGCAGTACCGAAGCTGATTACGATCTTGTCGACATCGGGCTCAAGCGCCTGGGCGGCAATTGCGTTGACGGCCCGGTCGGCCCCGAGGGCCTTGGGTTCATCGACCTTGAGCGCGATGCCCCATTCGAGCGGCGAACGCCCGGCAATCAGCGCGTCTACCCCGAAGTATTTCTGGGAGAGGACCTGCAAGTTGTGCAGCGCGCGCGGGACCACGGTGGCGATCACCACAGCGGTCACGTCGGCACGCGCATAGCCCTCCATCCGTAGCAGTTGATCGAGCCAGACTGCGTATTCGTCAGCCGTGCGGCGCATATCGGTGGCGATTGCCCAGCGTTGGACGATCGCCCCGGCATCATCGACCAGCGCGAACTTTACATTGGTATTGCCGTTATCGACTGCCAGCAGCATGTCTGCCCCCTAACCAAGCCGCACTTCGCCCGCATGGACGGTGCGCGTCGTGCCGTCTGCAAGCCGCAGTTGCAAGGCTCCTGTGCCATCAAGCCCGGCAAATTCCCCGGCGAGCGGCGTTTCCCCCGGCTCGCCAACCAGCAAGGGCGTGCCGTGCGGGTGCGCAGCAGCTTCCCAGCGGCGGATAAGCGGCTCTAGCCCGAAACTGCGCCAACGTTCCAGCTCGATGGCCAATTGCCGCGCTAGGCTTGCGGCGAAGGTATCACGTTCCGGCGCGGGTCCGAACGCGCTGAGCGCGATAGTGGCGCGGCTCTCGATCGTGGGAGCCACCGCCAGATTGATCCCGATCCCGACGATGACCGTGCCATTGCATCGCTCAAGCAGCACTCCGCACAGCTTGGCTCCGCCGATCAGCACATCGTTAGGCCACTTGAGCTGCGCCAGATGCGGCGGCGGGATACGCGGGGCGACCGTTTCGAGCACAGCCAGACCGGTCGCCAAGGCAAGCGTCCCGGGCGGCGGATCGCCGCTGGCCGGGTGCACCACAGTCGAGCCCATAAAGTTACCCAAGCCATCGAACCAGGACCGCCCGAGCCGCCCCCTGCCCGCAGTCTGGCGGTCAGCGATCAGCCATTCGCCCTCTGCCACGCGCTCTCCTGCGGCGATACGAGCGGCAAAATCGGCGTTGGTCGAACCGGTACTGGCGACAATGTGGATCAAGCGAGCGGGAAAAGGACGCCCGCGGCGGTCATGGTGAGCGCGGTGAGGCCCTTGGTGACGAGGTAGCCGAGCGGCGATACAAACACCGCGCAGCTGGCGAGGAGCCATTCGTGCACCATGTCGCTCCGCCCGGTGACGCGGTTCGCCGGCTCGTCAAAGTACATCACCTTGAGCACCTTGAGGTAGTAATAGGCCCCAATCACGCTTGCCATAGCGGCGAGCGTGGCGAGCCAGACCATCCCGGCGTTAACCGCCGACTGGAACACCACGAACTTGCCCCAGAACCCGAAAAAGAACGGGATCCCGGCCATCGAGAACATGATCGAGCCCAGCCCCAGCGCCAGCATCGGCCGTGTGCGCGAGAGCCCAGCGATATCGCTTATGCCTTCAAGCTGGTTGCCCTGATCATCCTTGAGCATCAGGATCGCGACGAAGCCGCCAATGGTCATCGGCACGTAGATCGTCAGGTAAACCAGCATGGCGGCCGCGCCCTGCTGGGTCGCACTGGCGAGTCCGACCAGCATGAATCCCACGTTGTTGATCGAAGAATAGGCCAGCAGCCGCTTGAGGTTGCGCTGGCCGATCGCACCCAGCGCGCCGACAATTATCGACGCCAAGGCAACGAACGAAATGATCTGCTGCCAAGCCGCCGCCTGCGTTCCGAAGGCTTCGAGCGCGACCCGCATGGTCAGGCCGAGCGCAGCCACCTTGGGGGCTGAGGCGAAGAAGGTGGTGACCGGGGTTGGCGCGCCCTCGTAAACGTCAGGCGTCCACATGTGGAACGGCACCGCGCTGATCTTGAAGGCCAGCCCCGAAAGCACGAAGACGAGACCGAACAACGCGCCCATCGAAGCATGGCCAGTGAGCGCGGCGGAAATCCCGGCGAACCCGATCGTTCCAGTGAAGCCATAGGTCAGGCTCATGCCGAACAGCAGGATGCCGCTGGCCAGTGCACCGAGCACGAAATACTTCAGCCCCGCTTCGGCCGATCGCTCGTCAGGCTTGAGGAACGCAGCGAGCACATAGGCCGCGAGCGAGTTAAGCTCGAGCCCGACATAAAGCGTCAGCAGGTTCGTCGCCGAAACCATGATCCCCATGCCCAGAACCGCGAACAGCACCAACACCGGGTATTCGCTGCGCATCGCCCGGTACTTCTCGAAGAAGGCTGGAGCGACCATTAGCGATGCCGCAGCCGCGACATAGATCAGCAGCTTGGCAAAGGCGGCGAAGGCATCGCCGGACAGCAGGCCGTTGAAAGCCAGTGCCGCTTCACCGCGCACGCCATGCCACAGCGCCGGTGCGGTGATGACTGCGGCGGCAACCAGCGTGAGTACCGCCAGCCAAGTGATCGCGCGGGCATCGCGGCGGGTCTGGCCCCAAGCCGACCCGACCAACAGGGCGATCCCGACCGTGCTCAGCAGTTCTTCAGCCGCGCCGATGCGCAGCGACTGGATCCAGTCCATCAGTGCGCCCCCTCGGCTTCAGCTTCGCCGGCGGGCAGTGCCTTGCCCATTTCAAACTTTGCGTCCCCGGCCGGTTTGGTTGCCGACAGCCGCGCCTCGATCGCGCGGATATCGCCGCGCATCGGGGCGAGGAAGCTTTCGGGATAGACCCCCATCCACAGCACTGCCGCGGCAATTGGCGCGAGCATCAGCCATTCGCGCGCGCTCAGATCGGGCATCGCGGCTGCATCAGCGTTGATTTGGCCGCCGAACGCGATCCGGCGGTACAGGTAGAGCATGTAAGCCGCGCCCAGGATGATCCCGGTGGTGCTGACGAAGGCGACCCAGCTCGATTGCTGGTAGATGCCCGCGAGGCTGAGAAATTCGCCGACGAACCCGCTCGTCCCAGGCAGACCCACGCTGGCCATGGTGAATAGCATGAACAGCAGCGCGTAATAGGGCATGTTGATCGCCAGCCCGCCGTAGCGGCTGATCTCGCGCGTGTGCAGCCGATCATAGATCACGCCGACACACAGGAACAGCGCCGCCGAAACCAATCCATGGCTGAGCATCACGATCATCGAGCCTTCGAGGCCCTGCGTGTTGAACGCGAACAATCCGACCGTGACGATCGCCATGTGCGCCACTGACGAATAAGCGATCAGCTTCTTCATGTCGGATTGCACCAAGGCGACCAGCGAAGTGTAAACCACCGCGACCATCGACAATCCGTAGATCAGCCAAGCGTAGTCGGCGCTCGCTTGCGGGAACATCGGCAGCGAGAAGCGGATGAAGCCGTAACCGCCCATTTTGAGCAGCACGCCGGCCAGGATCACCGAACCGGCGGTCGGCGCCTGAACGTGCGCATCGGGCAACCATGTGTGCACCGGCCACATCGGCATCTTGACCGCAAAGCTGGCGAAGAAGGCGAGCCACAGCCACTTTTGCGCAGCCGGATCGAAATCGTACTGCATCAGCGTCGGGATGTCGGTGGTCCCCGCATCATGCGCCATCCACAGCATGGCGATCAGCATCAAGACCGAGCCTAGCAAGGTGTAGAGGAAGAATTTGTAGCTGGCGTAGATCCGCTCGGCCCCGCCCCACACCCCGATGATCAGGTACATCGGGATCAGGCCGGCCTCGAAGAAAATGTAGAACAGGTACAGGTCCTGTGCTGCGAACACGCCGATCATCAGCGCTTCCATCAGCAGGAACGCGGCCATGTATTCGCCGACGCGCTTGTCGATCGCCTTGCTCGCAAGGATGCAGATCGGCATCAGGAACACCGACAGCTCGATCAGCAACAGCGCGATGCCATCGATCCCGAGCTTCCATGAAAAGCCTGAGAACAGCGGCAGGTTTTCCTGGAACTGCCACTGCGCGCCGCCAACATCGAACTTCGCCCAGAGCAGCACGCCCAGTGCGAAATCGATCAGCGTCGCGGCCAGCGCAATGGTGCGGGCCATCTTGGCGTCGACCAGCAGGCAAAACAGCCCCGCCAGCAGCGGAACGCCGAGCATCACCGAGAGGATGGGAAAGTGGTTCATCTCAGTGCGCCGCCTGCCAGATTACCCAGCTGATCGCGCCGGTCAGGCCGAGCAGCATCACCAGGGCGTACGAATAGAGATAGCCGGTCTGCAATCGCGCCGCGACCCGGCTGCCCAGCGCCACGACCCAGGCCGAGCCGTTGGGGCCGAACCGGTCGATGAAGCCAACATCGCCGAACTGCCAGAACTTGTTACCGAGCCAGAACGCGGGACGGACGAACAGGAAGTCGTAGAGCTCGTCGAAGTACCACTTGTTGTAGAGGAACTTGTAGAGCACCCCGATCTGGCCGACGATCACCGCTGGGAACGCAGGATTTCGGATGTAAGCGTACCAAGCAATCGCGAAACCGGTCAGCATCACCGCGAACGGCGCCCACTGCACCTGCCACGGCACGCTGTGCATGTGGTGGATCAGCTCCTCGTTGAACGCCACGCTGCCGCGCCAGAACGCTCCGCTGCCGTCACTGATGAAATAATGACTGAAAGCGAACCCGGCCATGACGGCGCCGAGGCTGAGCACGCCGAGCGGGATCAGCATGGTCAGCGGGCTTTCGTGCGGGTGATAGCCCCCCGTACCATCAGAATGGGTGCCGTCGTCATGATGGCCGTGCGCGTGATCGTCTTGCACCGCGTGCTGGATATGCTCGCTCTGTGCCCAGCGCGGCTTGCCCCAGAAAGTCAGGAACATCAGCCGCCACGAATAGAAGCTGGTCAGCAGCGCCGCGGTGATCCCCATCCAGAACCCGAACCGCCCACTCACGCTGGCGCTGGCGTAGGCCGCCTCGAGGATCGAATCCTTCGAATAGAACCCGGCAAACCCGAACACGTCGACGATCCCGACCCCGGTGATTGCCAGCGTTCCGGCCATCATCGCCCAGAAGGTCAGCGGGATCTGCTTACGCAAACCGCCGTAATACCGCATGTCCTGCTCGTGGTGCATCGCGTGGATCACGCTGCCTGCGCCGAGGAACAGCAGCGCCTTGAAGAAGGCGTGGGTGAACAGATGGAACATCGCCGCACCCGGCGCGCCAACACCCGCCGCGACGAACATGTAGCCGAGCTGCGAACAGGTCGAATAAGCGATGACCCGCTTGATATCCCACTGGGTGGTGCCGATCGTCGCCGCGAAGAACAGCGTCGCTGCGCCCACGTAAGTCACGACCTGCATCGCATCCGGGCTGACCGCGAACATCGGCGAGAGGCGGCAGACCATGAACACACCCGCGGTGACCATCGTTGCGGCGTGGATCAGCGCGGAGACCGGGGTCGGTCCTTCCATCGCATCGGGCAGCCAGGTGTGGAGGCCAAGCTGCGCCGACTTGCCCATCGCGCCGATGAACAGCAGGATGCACAGGATCGTCATCGTGTGCCATTCGCCGCCAAGAAAGTGGATCGTCGAACCGGCGAAACTCGGTGCGCGCACCAGGATCTCGGGGATCGAGACGGTGTTGAACACCAGATAGGTCCCGAAAATTCCCAGCATGAAGCCAAGATCGCCCACCCGGTTGACCACGAAGGCCTTGATCGCGGCGGCGGCGGCGCTGGGCTTCTTGAACCAGAACCCGATCAGCAGGTACGAGGCGAGGCCCACCCCTTCCCACCCAAAGAACATCTGGACGAGGTTGTCTGCGGTCACCAGCATCAGCATGGCGAAGGTGAACAGGCTCAGGTAGGCAAAGAACCGCGGCTGGTCGGGGTCCTCGTCCATGTAGCCCCAGGAGTAGAGGTGGACCACCGCCGAAACGGTATTCACCACCACCAGCATCACCGCGGTGAGCGTATCGACCCTGAGCGCCCAATCGAAGCTCAAGCTGCCTGATTGCACCCAATGCAGCACCGGCACGACATGCGGCTCGGCGCTGCCAGTGAGGTAAGTGAAGAAGATTGGCCAGCTCAGCCCGGCGGCAATGAACAGCGCGCCGGTGGTCAGTACCTTGACCACCGTGTTGCCGAGCATCCGGTTGCCCAGCCCGCCGATGATGGCAGCCAGCAATGGCAGGAAAACGATGAAGAGGATCGGATCCAAGGTCGCTTATCCCTTCATCCGGTTGACATCGTCGACCGCGATGGTGCCCCGGTCACGGAAATAGGTGACCAGAATGGCGAGCCCAATCGCCGCTTCGCCCGCTGCCACGGTCAGCACGAACATGGCGAAAATCTGTCCGGTAAGATCATGCAGAAACGCGCTGAACGCGACCAGGTTGATGTTGACCGCCAGCAAGATCAATTCGATCGCCATCAGGATGACGATCACGTTCTTGCGGTTGAGGAATATCCCCAGCACGCCCAGCACGAACAGGATCGAGCTGACAATCACGTAGTGTTCGATGCCGATGGTCACAGCTCAACCCCCTTGCCGACTTCGGGCGACATGTTGACCGTCGCCTCGTCCGGGCGGCGTGCGTTCTGGCGGGCCACGTTCTGGCTGCGCACGCCGATGCGCTTGCGGTGCGTCAGCACGATCGCGCCGACCATCGCCACCAGCAGGATCACGCCCGCGACTTCGAACAGGAACAGGAACTTGCCGTAAAGCAGCATGCCGATCGCCTCGGTATTGCTCTGGCTCGCGACAATCGGCGCAGTGCCGTCAGCCGTGCCGAGCGCAATCCCGCCCGCGCCGAGCGCGCCCAGCCCGAGCGTGATCTCCGCCAGCAACACGCCTGCAAGCAGCAGACCGAGCGGGAAATTCTTGATGAACCCGGCGCGGAGTTCGGCGAAATCGATGTCGAGCATCATCACCACGAACAGGAACAGCACTGCCACCGCGCCGACGTAAACGATCACTAGCAACATCGCGATGAACTCTGCCCCCAGCAAGACCATCAGCCCCGCCGCGTTGAAGAACGCCACGATCAGCCACAGCACCGAATGCACCGGGTTGCGGGCCATAATGGTAAACGCACCTGCGACAATCGTCAGCGTGGCGAACAGGTAAAAGGCGAGGACGGTTACCATGAAGCCGCGCCCCTAACGATACGGCGCATCGGCTTCAAGGTTCGCGGCGATGGCCCGCTCCCACTTGTCCCCGTTGGCCAGCAGTTTCGCTTTGTCGTAGAGCAGTTCCTCGTGCGTTTCGGTCGCATATTCGAAGTTCGGGCCCTCGACGATGGCATCGACCGGACAGGCTTCCTGGCAAAAGCCGCAGAAGATGCACTTGGTCATGTCGATGTCATAGCGGGTGGTGCGGCGGGAGCCGTCGCCCCTTGGCTCGGCCTCGATCGTGATTGCCTGCGCCGGGCAGACCGCCTCGCACAGCTTGCACGCGATGCAGCGTTCCTCACCATTGGGATAGCGCCGCAAGGCATGCTCACCGCGGAAGCGCGGGCTCAGCGGGTTCTTCTCGAACGGATAGTTGATCGTCGCCTTGGGCTTGAAGAAGTACTGCAAGGTCAGCCAGTGCGCCTTGAGGAACTCCCACAGGGTGAACGATTTGATGAGTTGGGCGGCAGTCATATATGCTTTCCTATCGCCTTAGCTCGCTCTTCATTGTATTCGGCCGCGAATACCGAGAGTGTCATTATAAAAACTGCCAGAAGCCAGATTGGCAGATTACAAATAAAAGTTATAATTTTTTGGACATCAACCCATTCAAATTGCGGAATGCTAAACCAGTTGTATAATATGACTTTGTCCGCAGTTCCATTTCGCAACCATTCGAAGAGCAACCGAATCATTTCGAACGCAAATGTGCATGCTGTGACTGCAAAAACAGTCCAGTATGCGCGCGACCAGAAGATGGCCTCCGATCGCGATTCCTCCACAAACTTGGCAATTTCGCTGTCATTCATGCGACGCCCCTAGTCAGCATCAGATACCCACTAACCACCACGACAAACCCAAGCGACACCGGCAGGAACACCTTCCAGCCCAGTCGCATCAGCTGGTCGTAGCGATACCGCGGCACCGTCGCCTTGACCCAGCTGAAGATGAAGAAGAACACGAGGATCTTGATGAACAGCCAGATCCAGCCCGGGATCCAGTACAGCGGCGCCCAGTCGAGCGGGGGCAAGTAGCCGCCGAAGAACAGCACCGCGTTCAATGCGCACATCAGCAGCACGTTGGCATATTCACCGAGCCAGTAGAGCGCGAAGCTCATCGAGGAATATTCGGTCTGGTACCCGGCGACGAGCTCGCTCTCGGCCTCGGTCAGGTCGAACGGGGCGCGACCGGTTTCGGCCATACCGCTGATCAGGAACATCACCCACATCGGGAACAGCAGTGGGTTGAACACGAAGCCGTTCAATATCCAGACGTGGTGCTTCTGCGCCTGGACGATGCCGTCCAGGTTAAAGGTGCCGGCCCACATCACCACGCAGATCAGGATGAACCCGATCGAGACTTCGTAGGAAATCATCTGCGCCGAGGCGCGCATCGCGGAGAAGAACGGGTACTTCGAATTGGACGACCAGCCCGCGATCACCGTGCCGTAAACCCCGAGCGACGATACCGCGAGAATGTACAGCAGCCCGACGTTGATATTGGCCAGGATCGCGCCCGAATTGAACGGGATCACCGCCCAGGCCATCAAGGCAACGGTAAAGGTGATGATCGGCGCGATCAGGAACAGGCCTTTGTTGGCCGCGCTGGGGACGATGGTTTCCTGAAGGAACACCTTGAGACCGTCGGCGAAACTTTGCAGCAGGCCCCACGGCCCGACCACGTTCGGCCCCCGCCGCAGCGCCATCGCCGCCCAGATCTTACGATCGGCATAGATGATCATCGCGACGCTGAGCATCAGCGGGAGCGCGATGAGGAGGATGCCGGCGATGGTGGCGACAAACCACGCCCATTCGTAGGACAGGCCCCAGGTTTGGAAGAGAGCGGTCATTCCGGCTTCTCCCTCCGCTGGTCAAGCCGATGAACGATCGCACCGCAGGCGAAAATAAGCCCCGACCATCCAAAATACCTCACGAAAAACTCAAAAAACAGGCCCACCGACATCCAGTAAGTGGCACCGTCCGGCTGATTGAAGTTGAAAGAAATCACCGCGAATATCGCAGTACAAATTGCTCCTAGAGCTAAAATAATTGCCAGCACGAATAAGAGGGGGGCTGCGATGCTGAACGCCTTTGTCATTCCGCTGCCTCCGCGAAATCCTGGCCGTGGAGCAATTCGGCCGAGCAGCGCTGCATCGTCTCGCTGGCGCGGGCGACCGGGTTGGTGAGGTAGAAGTCCTTGATCGGGTAAGCGTCGATGGTGCCGCCCGCGGTGCCCTTACCCTTCGGCAGCGCGCCATAATCTGCGAGGCCTTCGCGGCCGAGCGCAGGGACCGCCTTCACCATCGCCGCGCGCAATTGCTCGAAGCTATCGAACCCGACTGAGACCTTCAGCGCATCGGCCAAGGCCCGCAGGATCGTCCAGTCCTCACGCGCATCGCCCGGCGCGAACACGGCCTTGTCGGCGAATTGAACCCGGCCTTCGGTGTTGACGTAAGTCCCCGGCTTTTCGCTAAACGCGGCGGCGGGGAGGATGATGTCGGCGGCGTGTGCGCCTTTATCGCCGTGGTGGCCGATGTAGGCGATCATGCTGCTGGCGAAGCGGGTGTAGTCGACCTCGTCTCCGCCCAATGAAATCAACAGCTTGGGCTTGGCGGCGGCCAAATCGGCGATCCCGCCCTTTTGCGCATAACCGAGCATCAGACCGCCCATGCGGCTCGCGGCCATGTGCAAGACGTTGAAACCATTCCAGTTTTCACGAGCCATTCTAAACGATGCAGCAAGCTGCAACGCGGGACCTAGCGCCTGTTTCGCCAGACCTGCCCCACCCAGAATGAGCGCAGGCCGTTCGGCTTTGGTGAACACATCCGTGACGTCCTTGGGCAGCTTGCCCAACACGCCCAGATCGTTGCCAAGGAAGGTCGCGGGATAAGTCGTTTCCCACTCCGGCCCGACCACGAAGACCTTGGCCCCATGCTTGACCGCCTTGCGCAGCCGCGCGTTGAGCAATGCGGCTTCCCAGCGGACATGGCTGCCGACGATCAGGATCGCATCGGCGATCTCGATACCGTTGAAGGTCGAATTGAAGTTTACCGCGGCGAGGTTCGAGCAATCGTAATCGAGCCTGGTCTGGCGGCCTTCGAGCATGGTCGAACCGAGCGCTCCGGCGAGCGCCTTGGCCGCGAACATCGTCTCGCAATCGACCATGTCGCCCGCGATCACCGCGACATCCTTGCCCGGATTGATCTTGGCAATTGCGGCAAACGCCTCGTCCCAAGTCGCCGCGACCAGCTTGCCGTCACGCCGCAGCCATGGCTGGTCGAGGCGGCGGCGGGTGAGCCCATCGACCTGATAGCGCCCCTTGTCCGACAGCCACTCTTCGTTCACGTCGTCGTTGATCCGCGGCAGGATGCGCAGCACCTCACGCCCGCGGCTGTCGAGCCGGATGTTCGCGCCGACCGCGTCCGACACGTCGATCGACAGCGTCTTCTTCAATTCCCACGGCCGCGCTTCGAATGCGTAAGGCCGCGAAGTCAGCGCGCCGACCGGGCACAGGTCGATCACGTTGGCCGAAAGCTCGTGCTTGGCCGCGCGTTCGAGATAAGTCGTGATCTGCATGTTCTCACCGCGATAAAGCGCACCGATTTCGTCA
>JAYUCG010000089.1:0-16492 GCA_043740455.1 Novosphingobium sp.
GTTCAATCCCAACCTGATCGATGACGCGGGTGAGGCGAACATTTTCAACCGCGTGACCAACCAGGTTTATGAACTGGGTTCGGTGATGAAGCCGATCACCATAGCCTCGGCGATCGATGCCGGGACCGTGACCGATCTGGGGCGGCGCTATCAGTCGTCGCGGCCGATCTCGATCGGCGGCTTCCTGATCCATGACAGCCATAGCTTCGGCGCCTCGCTCAACGTGCCCGAAGCGCTGATCCATTCGTCCAACATCGTCACCGCGCAGGTCGCCGACGAGCTTGGCGGCGCGCGGCTCAACGCAACGATGCGCGCGCTCGGCATGAACGAGCGGCCCTATATCGAGCTGCCCGCGCGCGGCTTTCCGCTCTGGCCGCCGGGCAATTGGTCGCGGATCACCACGATGACCGTGGGTTACGGCCACGGTATCGCGATCACTCCGCTCCACCTGGCCGAAGCCTATGCGGCGATGGTCAATGGTGGCATCTGGCGCCCAGCGACGCTGATCCGGGTCCAGCCCGGCACCGATATTGCCGGACGGCGCGTGTTTAAGGCATCGACCTCGGCCCGGATGCGCCAGCTCTTGCGCCTGATTGTCGACCTTGGCACCGGGCGCAAGGCTAACGCCGCGGGTTACCGGGTCGGCGGCAAAACCGGTTCGGCGGAAAAACCTGGCGCGCATGGCTATTCGAAGACCAAGAACATCGCGACATTCGCCGCCGCCTTTCCGATGGACCACCCGCGCTACGTGATCGTCGCCATGCTCGACGAGCCGCAAGCGACCGCCGCGACTTCGGGCCAGCGCACTGCCGCGTGGAATGCCGCGCCGATGGTCGGGCGGCTGGTGCCGCGGATCGGTCCGCTGCTCGGCATCATGCCAGACACCACCCGCGATGTGGACATTTCGGATCTCGCCCCCCTGGTCGGCAACGGAGAGGGCGAGTGAAGCTCGGCGCGCTGGCAGCTCAAGCAGGAATAACGCTGCCGGGTGGTGCCGATGCGCAGGTTACCGGGTTCGCGATCGACAACCGCAAGGTTGCTCCGGGCACCGTATTTGGCGCGTTTCAGGGCCTGCAGGTCAACGGTGAAGACTTCATTCCAGCCGCAGTCACTGCCGGTGCGGTGGCGGTGGTCGCCCGGCCCGAAGCAAAAGTGGACGGCGCGGTGCACATCGCCGATGCCAGTCCGCGCCGCGCTTTCGCGCGTTTGGCGGCGCGCTTCTTCACGCCCGTCCCCGAAACGGTGGTCGCGGTGACCGGGACCAACGGCAAGACGTCTTGCGCCGAGATGACCCGGCAGATCTGGCGCATGCTGGGCGAACGCGCCGCCTCGATCGGCACGCTCGGTGTGACCACTGCGGACGAGAGCATTTCAACCGGCCTCACCACCCCCGACATCGTCACGTTCCTCGCCAACATGAGCGGGCTGGCGCGCGAGGGGATCACCCACGTTGCTTATGAAGCGTCGAGCCACGGCTTGTCGCAGTTCCGCAATGAGGGGCTCAAGGTCATGGCCGGCGCTTTCACCAATCTCAGCCGCGATCACCTCGACTATCATAAAGACATGGACGACTACTTCGCCGCCAAGATGCGGCTGTTGGATGAAGTGGTCGATGCCGAAGGAACTGCAGTGGTTTGGGCCGACGACCTCTGGTCGGCAAAAGCAATTGAGCATGTCCGTCAGCGGGGGCTGCGGCTGTTCAGCGTGGGCGAGAAGGCGGAGAGAGACAACGGGTCGTCCATCCGCCTTCTCGCTCGTACGCTAGGCCAACTCGGGCAAGTGCTCGAGATCGAATGGCAGGGCAAGGCGCAGACGATCAAGTTACCGCTGATCGGCGCTTATCAGGCCGCCAACGCGCTCGTTTCGGCGGGATTGACGATCGCGACAGGGAGCGACCCGGCGCGGGTGTTCGATGCGCTCGCGCGGCTCCAGCCGGTGCGCGGACGGCTCGAACGTGCGGCGATCACCCGTGTGGGAGCGCCGATCTATGTCGATTATGCGCACACGGCTGACGCTCTCGAAGCGGCGATCGCGGCGCTGCGCCCGCATTGTAGCGGGCGACTGATCGTGGTGTTCGGCGCGGGCGGCGACCGGGATCAGGGCAAGCGCCCGGAAATGGGCCGCGTGGTAAGCCAGCAGGCCGATCTTGGCATCGTCACCGACGACAATCCGCGCAGCGAAAGCCCGGACGCGATCCGCGCCGCAGTGCTCGCGGGCGGCTCCGGCAAGCTGCGCGATGGCGGTGAACGCCGCACTGCGATTGCCGCTGCAATCGCCGCAGCGGGGGCACAGGACATCGTCCTGATCGCCGGCAAGGGCCATGAGCAGGGCCAGATCATTGGGACGGGGCCGACTATGCGGATCCTGCCATTCGACGACGTCACCGTAGCCAGGGAGTGTGCGGCATGAATGCGCTAGCGAAGATCCTCGCCTGGCCCGAACTCAAGAAAGACCTCGTCGGCCTTGCGCTGTGGGACGCGGTTGAGGTCGCGCGTGCGGTGCGCGGCGTCGCGGTCGGGCAGTTTCAGGTCTCCGGAGTCGAGATCGACAGCCGCGACGTGATGCCGGGTGACCTGTTCTTCGCCTTGAAGGGCGAAGCGATGGACGGGCACAAGTTCATCCCCATGGCCTTCGCCCGCGGCGCCGCTGCGGTAGTGGTCGACCGCCCGGTCAACGGTCCGCATGTGCTGGTCGATGATACCTCAGCCGCACTTGAGCTTCTGGCAAAAGCCTCGCGAAACCGGGGTTCTGCGCAAATTATCGGGGTGACCGGCTCGGTCGGCAAGACCGGGGTCAAGGAAGCCATATTTGCTGCGCTCGACCGCTCGAGCCGGGGCAATGCGCACCGCTCGGTCAAGAGCTACAACAACCATGTCGGGGTGCCGCTCAGCCTGGCGCGGATGCCCGCCACGTCGCGCTACGGCGTGTTCGAGCTGGGCATGAACCACCAGGGCGAGATTGCCGCGCTGACCCGCCAGGTCCGCCCGCACGTCGCGGTGATCACCACGATCGCCCCGGCGCACATCGAAATGCTCGGCAGCGAAGAAGCGATTGCCGACGCCAAGGCCGAAGTGTTCGAAGGCCTTGAAACCGGCGGCACCGCGATTATCCCCGCCGACAGCCCGCACTACGCGCGGCTGCTGGCCGCGGCGGAGCGGCACGGGGTTGAGATCCAGTCATTCGGCCGCGCGCCCCATGCCACGGTCCGCTTGCTCGATGCAGTACCCGCAGCAGGCGGCGGCTCGCTGATTACCGCCGATCTTGGCGACCGGCGGATCTGCTACACGGTGGCGGAACCGGGCGAGCACTGGATCGCCAATTCGCTGGCGGTGATGGCGGCGGTCCGCACGGTGGGCGGCGATCTGGGCGCGGCCGGGCTGGCGCTTGCCGAAATGCCGGGCCTCAAGGGCCGCGGCGCGCGCACCGTGCTCAGCGCCGAAGGTGGTGACCTCTCCGGCCAGGCGCTGCTGATCGACGAAAGCTACAACGCCAACCCCGCCTCGATGCGCGCCACCTTGGCGCAGCTCGGCCGCACCCCGGCCCGCCGCCGGATTGCCGTGCTGGGGGCGATGAAGGAACTGGGCGAGCATGGTCCTGCGTTCCATGCCGAACTGATCGAGCCGGTCACCGCTGCGTCTATCGACCATCTGATCCTGGTCGGCGACGAGATGAGCGCATTGGCGGATGAACTGGGGAAAGCGCAGCACAGTTCGCTTGGCAATCCGCCGGCCTTCGCGCATTGCGGTACAGCCCGTGAGGCGCTTGAGCACCTCGGGGCACTTGGGGTGGAAGGCGGCGACGCGATCCTCGTCAAGGGGTCGAACTCCGTCGGGCTGGGGACACTTGTCGCCGCACTCGCACAACAAAAGGATTAGGATCAGGCATGCTTTACCTGATCGCGCACTACTTTCATTTTGAAGGGCTGGCGAACCTCATTCGGTACCAGACTTTCCGCGCCGGTGCGGCATTAATGACCGCGCTGGTGCTGGGGCTGGTGATCGGCCCGCGGTTCATCAACATGCTGCGCCTGCGCCAGGGCAAAGGCCAGCCGATCCGCGAGGATGGACCGCAAAGCCACTTTGCCAAGCGCGGCACGCCAACGATGGGCGGGCTGATGATCCTGGTCTCGGTGCTGTTTGCAATGCTGGTGTGGATGGATCTCAGCGATCCATTCGTCTGGGCTTGCCTCGCGGTAACCGGCGGGTTCGGGCTGATCGGGTTCCTCGACGATTACGACAAGGTCAAGAAGCGCAGCACTGCGGGGATTTCCGGGCGGGTTCGGCTGCTCGCGGAATTTGCTGTGGCGGGCGTGGCGAGCTGGATCATCGTCAGCCACACCGGCACCAATCTGTATATTCCCGTGCTGAGTGATCATTACATTCCGCTGGGTTTGCTCTATTATCCCTTCGCCGCGCTGGTGATGGTCGGCGCGGGCAACGCGGTGAACCTGACCGACGGGCTCGACGGCCTCGCCACCATGCCGGTGGTGATTGCGGCAGGCGCCTTTGCGATCATCGCCTACCTCACCGGCCGCGTCGATTTCGCGCATTATCTGGGCATCCAACATGTCCCTCGCGCGGGTGAGCTGGCGATCCTGTGCGCCGCGATCATGGGTGCGTGCCTCGCGTTCCTGTGGTTCAACGCCCCGCCAGCGGCGGTGTTCATGGGCGATACCGGCAGCCTTGCGCTGGGCGGAGCGCTCGGCGCAATCGCGGTTGCCTCGCACCACGAGATCGTGCTCGCCATCGTCGGCGGCCTGTTCGTGATGGAAGCGCTGTCGGTCATCATCCAAGTTGCGGTTTACAAGCGCACCGGAAAACGCGTGTTCAAGATGGCGCCGATCCATCACCATTTCGAACAACTCGGCTGGCAGGAAGCAACCGTGGTGATCCGGTTCTGGATCGTCTCGATCGTGCTGGCGCTGATCGGCTTGTCCACGCTGAAGCTCAGATGATCACCACCCCCGCCTTTGCCGGCAAAAAATTTGCAGTGCTGGGCCTGGCGCGGTCGGGGATGGCTGCGGTGAACAGCCTGCTGGCAGGCGGGGCGAGCGTGACCGCGTGGGACAGCCGCGAGGAGCCGCGCCGCGCGCTCGCCGGGCGCTGCGATCTCGCCGATCCGGTGAGCATCGACCTGACCGGGTTCGACGGGGTCGTGGTTTCGCCCGGGGTGCCGCTTAACCAGCATCCCATCGCCGGGCACGCGGCCAGCTTCGGCGTGCCGGTGATCGGCGATATCGAACTGTTCGCGATTGCAAGGCCCAGTCTGCCCGCGCACCGCGTGGTCGGGATCACCGGAACCAACGGCAAGTCGACCACCACCGCGCTGCTCCACCACATCCTTCAAAGCGCTGCGCTGCCGACGCGGATGGGCGGCAATATCGGCCTGCCGATCCTCAGCCAGAACCCGCTCGATGCGGGCGGGGTCTATGTGCTCGAACTGTCGAGCTACCAGATCGATCTCACGCACAGCCTGCAGTGCGACGTGGCGACTTTGCTCAACCTTACGCCTGACCATCTTGATCGCTACGATGGGTTCGCAGGCTACGCGGCATCGAAGGCGCGGCTGTTTGCGATGCAGCGCAGCGGCCAGTTCGCGGTGTTCGGCACCACCGATGCCAAGACCCAGGTCATTGCCGCGCGCGAAAGCCAGCTGCGCGATCCGAGCAAGGTGCGCAGTGTGGATGGGGCCGATCTGGCCGCGCTGCAGGCCGACTGGCCTTCGCTACAGGGCCCGCACAATCTCCAGAACGCCGCAGTAGCGGTGGCCATTGCCGAGGCGCTGGGGCTCACCCGCGCGCAATGGGGCCCGGCGCTCGCCAGCTTTCGCGGCCTGCCGCACCGGATGGAGCGCGTCGCCGATGTCGACGGGGTGATGTTCATCAACGATAGCAAGGCAACCAACCCCGCCTCTGCCGCGCCCGCGCTGGCCGCCTTCCCGCCCAATCCGCGCCGCCGCATCCACTGGATCGTCGGCGGGCTGCCCAAGGATGACAATCTGGGTGAATGCATGCCCTTCGTGAAGAACGTGGCGGCCGCCTATACCATCGGCGAAGCCGGACCGCTGTTCGCTAACCTGCTCGATGATATTGTGCCGGTGACCCGCAGTGAAATGATGTGCGAGGCGATCCGCCAGGCGATGGCAGTGGCGGTGCCTGGCGACGTCGTGCTGCTGTCACCCGCCTGCGCCAGTTTCGACCAGTTCCGCGACTATGAGGCGCGCGGCGATGCGTTCCGCCAGATCGTTGAAGCGCTGTCCACTCCCGAACCTGCGGTAGGAGCGAAACGCTGATGGCGTCCAATCCGCCTTTCATCCCGCGCGGCGGCAAGCTTGGCGCGGCGCTACCGGTGCAGAGCCGCAAGGCCCGCCGCCGCAGCGATCTGGCGATCTGGTGGCGCGAGATCGACCGCACACTCTTGCTCATCATCCTGACCCTGATGGCGATCGGCACTGCGGCGGTTGCGGCCTCCAGCCCGGCCTCGGCGCGCCGCTTGTCGACCGCCAAGGTCAAGCTGGATGAGCTGCACTTCTTCTACATTCACTTGCGCTGGCAATTCGTTGGCCTGATCGCGATGTTCAGCGCGAGCATGCTGCCGCGCGAAACCGCGCGCCGCGCCGGGATCTTGCTCGGCTTTGCCATGCTGGTCGGACTGATGCTGGTTCCAGTCATGGGCTTCAGCGTCAACGGGGCGCGGCGCTGGCTTAACCTGGGCATGTCGCTGCAGCCGTCGGAGTTCCTCAAGCCAGCCTTCGCGATCATCCTCGCGTGGATTCTGTCGTGGCGAGTGCGCGATCCGGGCCTGCCGGCGATCGAGCTCAGCACCGCGCTGATGGGGCTGATTGCGGTGCTGCTGATGGCCCAGCCGGATTTCGGCTCGACCATGCTGTTTGGCGGGGTCTGGTTCGTGATGGTGCTGATGTCGGGCATCTCGGTAAAGCGGGTTGGCCTGGCCGTGGGCGTGGTCGTCACCGGGGTGGTGCTGGCCTATATGTTCTACGACAACGCCCGCAATCGCATCGACAGCTTCCTTGGCGGCGGCACTGCATACGATCAGGTCGATCTGGCGCAGCGCACTTTGCTGGACGGCGGCTGGACCGGGACCGGGCTGTGGCTCGGCACCCGCAAGCTTGGCCTGCCCGAGGCGCATACCGACTACATCTTCTCGGTGATCGGCGAGGAATTCGGACTGATCGCCTGCGCGGTGATCGTATTACTGTACCTGGCGCTGGTGGCGCGGGTTCTGCTGCGCCTGCTCGATGAGGAAGACCTGTTCACCACCCTCGCTGCGGCAGGGCTGACCGCGCAGCTAGGGGGCCAAGCGTTCATCAATATTCTGGTCAACCTGCAGCTGTTCCCATCGAAGGGGATGACCCTGCCGCTGATCTCCTACGGCGGGTCCTCGACCATCGCGATCTGCCTGGGGGTGGGCTTCCTGCTTGCCATCACGCGGCGCAATCCGTTTATCAAGCGCGAGCGGTTTTCCCTGCACCAGCTCGGCGTGAAGCCTAAGGAACAGCGCCGATGAGCAACGTTTCACGTCATTATGTCCTCGCCGCAGGCGGAACCGGCGGTCACTTGATCCCGGCCTTTGCCCTCGCCACCGAGCTGGAGGCGCGTGGGCACCACGTGGCGCTGATCACCGACGATCGTGGAAGTCGACTCCCGGGCAAACCCGCGACGTTGGTCAGCCACGTCCTCCCCGCCGGCCGGTTCGGCAAGAATCCGCTGAAGTGGCCGCAGGCGCTGGAGGCAGTGCTCGAAGGCAAGCGCATGGCGCTGCGCCTGTTTGAAAGTTTCCAGCCCAGCGCTGTGATTGGGTTCGGCGGCTATCCCGCGCTGCCCGCGCTGTGGGCCGCGACCAGCGCCAAAGTTCCAAGCGTGATCCACGAGCAGAACGCGGCGCTCGGCCGGGTGAACCGGCTGCTGGCGAAGCGCGTCGATGTCATCGCCACATCGTACCGCGATGTCGATCGGCTCTCGCCCAAGTTGGCGCACAAGGTGCACCTGGTAGGCAATCCAGTCCGCGCCGAGGTGCTGGCGCTGCGCGACCTGCCATTCCCGCCGTTCACGGAGGATGGCCTGCTGCGTGTGCTGGTCACCGGCGGGAGCCAGGGCGCGAGCGTGCTCTCAGCGGTGGTGCCGGACGGCCTGGCGATGCTGCCCCCGGCCTTGCGCGGGCGCTTACAGGTTACCCAGCAGTGCCGCGCGGAAGATATCGAAGCGGTGCGCGCGCGCTATGCCGGTCATGAGATCCCCGCCGAACTCGGCACCTATTTTGAGGATATGGCGAGCAGGCTGGCGGATTCGCACCTGTTCATCGGCCGCGCCGGGGCATCCACCATTGCCGAGCTGACCGCGGTCGGGCGCCCGGCGATCCTGGTGCCGCTGCCGATCGCCACCGACGATCACCAAGCCGCCAACACGCGTGAGGTAACCGCGCTCGGCGGCGCGCGGATGATCCGGCAGGACCGTTTCACGCCGGTCGAACTCGCCAAGCAGATCCAGGCCATCGCGATGAACCCCGAAACGCTCGCCACCGCGGCGCATGCGGCGTGGAACTGCGGCTATCCCTACGCGGCCAAGGACCTGGCCGACTTGGTCGAAGGCTTCGGCGGGGCGCCGATGATGGACGTGATCCAGGTGGCCCGCGAAATGTCCGCCAGCGGGCAGGAGCAGGTTGCGACATGAAGGGTGTCGGCACCGAAATCGGCACGATCCATTTCGTCGGTATCGGCGGGATCGGAATGTCTGGCATCGCCGAGGTGATGCATAATCTGGGCTACAAAGTGCAGGGCAGCGACATTGACGAAGGCTATGTCGTCGAAGGCCTGCGCAAGCTCGGGATCAAGGTGATGATCGGTCACGCCGCCGAGAACCTGCGCGATGCGGCGGTGGTGGTCACATCGACTGCGGTCAAGCGCTCGAACCCCGAAGTCGCCGCCGCGCTCGAACACCGCGTGCCGGTGGTCCGTCGCGCCGAAATGCTCTCCGAACTGATGCGGCTGAAGCGCACTGTTGCGGTGGCGGGAACCCACGGAAAAACCACCACAACCTCGATGGTCGCAGCGCTGCTCGATGCAGGCGGGGTCGATCCGACCGTGATCAACGGCGGGATCATCAACAGCTACGGTTCGAACGCGCGGCTTGGCGCGAGCGACTGGATGGTGGTTGAAGCGGACGAAAGCGACGGGTCGTTCCTGCGGCTCGACGGGACCATTGCGGTGGTCACCAACATCGATCCCGAGCACCTCGATCACTACGGCAGCTTCGATGCAGTCAAAGAAGCCTTCGTCGAATTCATCGAGAACGTGCCGTTCTATGGCTGCGCTGTGCTGTGCATCGATCACCCCGAAGTCCAGGCGGTGATCCCCAAAGTTCGCGACCGCCGTGTGGTGACTTACGGATTTTCCGCGCAGGCCGACGTGCGCGGTGAGAATGTCACGCCATATCCCGGCGGCAACACGTTCGACGTGATGATCCGCCAGCGCGACGGCAGCCAGCGCCGGATTGCCGGGATCGACCTGCCAATGCCCGGGAGGCACAACGTCCAGAACGCACTCGCAGCGGTGGCTGTGGCTTCTGAAATGGGCTGCGCCGACGATGTGATCCAGACCGGGTTCGCCAAGTTCCACGGGGTCAAACGGCGCTTCACCAAGGTCGGCGAAGTAGCCATTGGTTCTGGGGCAGTAACGATCATCGACGACTACGGCCACCACCCGGTCGAAATCCGCGCCGTACTCGCTGCCGCGCGTGAAGGCGTGCAAACCGGCCGCGTGATTGCAGTGGTCCAGCCGCACCGGTTCACCCGGCTGCGCGATCACCTCGAAGAATTCGAAAGCGCATTCAACGATGCCGACATGGTCTTCGCTGCGCCGGTCTATCCGGCGGGTGAGCAGCCAATTGAGGGCATCGATTCAGACACGATGGTCAAGGGCATGAGGGCCCGCGGGCACCGCTCGGCGCAAGTCGTGTCGGGGCCGGAGGAACTGGCGCAGTTGCTTGCCGAAGTGGTCGAGCCGGGCGACATGGTGGTCTGTCTGGGCGCGGGCGACATTACCAAGTGGGCGGCTGGGTTGGCTGACGCGGTTGCGCTGCGGAGGGCGGCATGATGGCTGACACGCTGCCCCGCGTTGCGGGCAAGCTCACCCCTAATGCACCGCTCGCCCCGCTGGTGTGGTTCAAGTCTGGCGGCACGGCCGAATGGCTGTTCGAGCCCAAGGACGTTGCCGACCTGCAGTCCTTCCTCCGCGACCTCGATCCAACCGTTCCGGTGATGGCGCTCGGCCTTGGTAGTAACCTGATCGTGCGCGATGGCGGGGTTCAGGGTGTGGTGGTGCGGCTGGGCAAAACCTTTGCCAAGGTTTCGCTCAGCGCTGATCTCACCCTCGATTGCGGGGCCGGAGCCTCGGGCATCCTCGTCTCCTCGACCGCGCGCGACAATGGCGTTGCTGGCCTTGAATTCCTCCGCTCGATCCCCGGCACGGTCGGCGGGTTCGTGCGGATGAACGGCGGCGCCTACGGGGGCGAGGTCAAGGACGTGCTGGTCGATTGCGACGTGGTGCTTCGCGATGGTTCGCTGCAAACTCTTGGTAACACGATGCTGGACTACACCTATCGGCACTCTAGCCTGCCACAAGGCGCAATAGTCATGGCAGCCCGCTTCACGGGCCGCGCGGGCGAAGCGCAAGCAATCCAGGCCGAAATGGACCGCATCTCCGCAAGCCGCGAGGCCTCGCAACCGCTCCGCTCAAAGACCGGCGGCAGCACCTTCAAGAACCCCGATGGCCACAAGGCGTGGCAACTGGTCGACGAGGCCGGATGCCGCGGGCTGACCATGGGCGGGGCGCAGGTCAGCGAAAAACACTGCAACTTCCTCCTCAACCTTGGCGAGGCGACCAGCGCTGATATCGAAGGCCTTGGCGAAGAAGTGCGGCGGCGGGTCAAGGACAAGTCGGGTGTCGAGCTCGAATGGGAAATTCAAAGAGTGGGTAAGCCGAAGTGACTCTCACCAAACTCCACGTCGCGGTCCTGATGGGCGGTTGGTCGAACGAGCGGTCGGTCAGCCTGATGAGCGGAGAGGGCGTGGCGACTGCACTGGAAGAACGCGGGCATAAGGTCACGCGCATCGACATGGACCGCAACGTCGCGCAAAAGCTCGCCGAAACCGCGCCCGATGTGGTGTTCAACGCGCTTCACGGCACCCCCGGCGAAGACGGCACGGTGCAGGGCATGATGGACCTGATGGGGCTGACTTACACTCATTCTGGCATGGTCAGCTCGGTCATCGCGATCGACAAGGAACTGACCAAGCAGGCGCTGGTACCGCACGGGATTCCGATGCCCGGCGGGCGGATGGTGCCAGTCGAGGAAATCTACGAACGCGACCCGCTTGAGCGGCCTTATGTGCTCAAGCCGGTCAACGAAGGTTCCTCAGTCGGCGTGGCGATCGTCACCAACGAAGGCAATTACGGCAACCCGATCAGCCCTGAGGCCAAAGGGCCGTGGCAGGAGTTTGACCACTTGCTCGCCGAACCGTTCATTCGCGGTAAGGAACTGACCACTGCCGTGCTGGGCGAGCGGGCGCTGCTGGTGACCGAGCTCAAGTCCAAGTCGGGCTTCTACGATTTCGACGCCAAGTATACCGAGGGCATGACCGAACACGTCTGCCCGGCTGAGATCCCCGACGAGATCACCCAGGCCTGCCTCGACATCGCCCTGCGCGCGCACCGCATCCTGGGCTGCAGCGGTTGCAGCCGCACCGACTTCCGGTGGGACGACGAACGCGGGATCGAGGGGCTGTTCGTGCTCGAAACCAACACCCAGCCGGGCATGACCCCCTTGAGCCTGGTCCCCGAGCAGGCCCGCCACCTCGGGATCGAATACGGCGAGCTGGTCGAGATCATCATCGCGGATGCCCTGGCTGCCAAGGAGAAGCGCAAGTGAGCGGCACCAAGATCAGGCGCGGCGGCAAAAGCGCGCGGCGCACCGCCTCGGCGCAGGGCAAGGCGCGGCAGGTCCGCGCGGCCCGGGCGCGGACCGGTTCGGCGATCGACACGGTGATGGCGATCCAGCCATTCAACGAAAGCCAGCTGCACCGGATCTTCCTTGCGGTGATCCTCGGCGGCGCGGTGGTGCTGGCGTGGATGGCGGCAAGCTTTGCCGGGGTGCCGGCGATGGCGCAGGATCAGGTGGCGCACCTCGCCCATCAGGCCGGGTTCGAACTGCACAACGTCAACGTGCGCGGGACCAAGCACTTGAATGAACTCAAGGTCTATCAGATCGCGCTGGCCGACCGTGACCGGGCGATGCCGTTCATCGATGTGGAAGCAGTGCGCGGCCGCTTGATGGGCCTTTCGTGGGTCGAGGACGCGCGCGTTTCGCGCCAGCTTCCCGATACGCTGGTGATCGACATTGTTGAGCGCAAGCCGGTCGCAGTGCTGTCAAAGCCGGACAAGTTCGTGCTGATCGATGCCACCGGGCGTGAGCTTGAGGTGGTTTCGGAAGACCGCACCAAGGGCAAGCTGGTGCTATCTGGCCCAGGCGCCGGGCAGCAAGTCGTCGCGCTCTCCGGGCTGCTTGATGCCGCGCCCGCGCTGCGCCCGCAATTGAAGAGCGCCGAATGGATCGGCAATCGCCGCTGGAACCTGACCTTCAAGACCGGGCAATTGCTCGCGTTGCCCGAAGGCAAGGATGAAAGCGCCAAGGCACTGGTCACCTTCGCCCAGCTCGACGGGCGCAACCGTCTGCTCGGCGGCAAGGCCGTGGCCTTTGATATGCGCGCGGGCGACCGCATCTATATCCGCGTGCCCGAACGCACCGATGCAGTGGAATCGGCGCATATCGCGCCGACCATCACCGCCAGCGCAGCGCCGGCCCCCATGCCGCCCAAGCAACCGAAGAAGGATCAGAACTGATGCCGCCGCCCCGCATCAGCCGCGTGTTCGGCGCGGTCAATATCGGTTCGTTCCGGATTTCGGCGATGGTCGCCGGGCTTAGCGAGACCGGCGAAATGCTGGTGCTCGGCAGCGGCCACCGCGCCGCGCAGGGGATCAAGCGCGGCTATGTGACCGACATGGCCGCCGCGACCTTTGCAGTGCGCGACGCGGTTGAGCGGGCCGAGAAAATGGCCAACACCTCGGTCTCGAGCGTGTGGATCGGCACTTCCGGCGCGGGCCTTGCCAGCTCGGTCGCGCAGGTTGAGGTCGATATCGGCGGGCGCCGGATCGAGGCTGACGATATCGATCACCTGCTGATCTCGGCGCGCGACGTGATCCAGCCCGACGGGCGGATGGTGCTCCACGCCCAGCCGGCGCACTACACGCTCGACGGAGCCGACGGGGTCGCCGATCCCAAGGGTCTCCACGCCGAACGGCTCGGGGTCGATATCCACGTGATGCTCGCCGATGGCGCGCCGATCCGCAACATTACCGAAGCGGTGCAGAACGCCCACCTCGATGTCGAAGGTGTCGTTGGCTCGCCGATCGCCTCAGGATATGCCTGTCTGTCCGCCGAAGAACGCGAACTGGGCGTGGCACTGGTCGAATTCGGCGGTGAGGTGACCAATGTTTCGGTCTATGCTGCGGGCATGTTGCTGGGCCTCGTGACGATCCCGCTGGGTTCGGGCGATATCACCGACGCCGTCGCCTCGGCCTTCGGCATCCGCCGGTTTCAGGCCGAACGACTGAAGTGCGTCCACGGTTCGGCCATCGCCAGCCCATCCGATCACCGCGAGATGATCCCGGTCAACCCGCCGGGTGAGGCAACCGGTGGCCCGGCCGCGCGCCATGCCGATGACAAGAACCGCGTGCCCCGCGCCGAACTGGTTTCGGTGATAACCACGCAGCTTGCGGCCTGGACCGAAGCAGTCGGCAGAGCGCTCAAAGGGCTGGGGTTCAGCGGCCAGCGCGGGCAATTGGTGGTCCTGACCGGAGGCGGCGCGGAACTCGCCGGATTGCCAGATTACGTACAGGCCGCGCTGGGTAAGCCGGTGCGCATCGGCCGCCCGCAGCACCTCAAGGGCCTGGCCGAGGCCCATGCGACGCCCGGTTTCACCACGCTGGCCGGGCTCGTACTCTATGCCGCCGCCGATCCGGTCGACATCCGGGCGGTCGGCAGAAGCTACCAGCCGATCGTGCGCTACAAGGGTTTTAAGCTGGCCGGGCGACTGTACCAGGCCATGCGCGAGTATTTTTGAGGTGCAGCGGTCTAAACCAATCCACGGCACTGCTTTCCCGGTGACTGTGGACAAAGGTCGCTATTGCTTTGATTCGCTGATTCTAACGGTGCAAGAACCGTGTTAATCGTATGTATTGCATCCGCCCGCAAAGGCTAGGAGACGTCTGAATGAGCATCAATATCGGAGCGCCCGCTGTTGAAGAGCTGCGGCCCCGGATCACCGTGATCGGGGTTGGGGGAGCCGGCGGCAACGCAATTGCCAACATGATCACTGCCGGGATCGAAGGGGTCGACTTTGTCGTCGCCAACACTGACGCGCAGGCGCTCAACAATTCGATTTCGGAACACCGCATTCAGCTGGGCTCGGACATCACCCAGGGCCTTGGCGCCGGCGCCCGGCCCGAAGTAGGCCGCGCCGCCGCGGAAGAGAGCATGGCCGAAATCGAGCGCGCGCTTGAAGGGGTGCACATGTGCTTCATCGCTGCGGGCATGGGCGGCGGCACCGGCACCGGCGCGGCGCCGGTCGTGGCCAAGGCGGCGCGTGACAAGGGCGTGCTGACCGTGGGCGTGGTAACCAAGCCGTTCCTGTTTGAAGGCACGCGGCGGATGCGCGCGGCCGACGCCGGGATCGAAGAGTTGCAGAAGCACGTCGATACCCTGATCGTCATCCCCAACCAGAACCTGTTCCTGGTCGCCAAGGCGGAAACCACCTTCAAGGAAGCCTTCCAGATGGCTGACGAGGTGCTCCAGCAGGGGGTGCGGTCGATCACCGACCTGATGGTCATGCCCGGCCTGATCAACCTCGACTTTGCCGATGTCCGCTCGGTCATGGCCGAAATGGGCAAGGCGATGATGGGCACCGGCGAAGGCAGCGGCGAAAACCGCGCGCTCGAAGCCGCCGAAAAGGCGATCGCTAACCCGCTGCTCGACGGCGTGTCGATGCAGGGCGCCAAGGGGGTGATCATCTCGATCATCGGCGGCGAGGACATGAAGCTGCTCGAAGTCGACGAAGCCGCGAACCATATCCGCGAACTGGTGGATCCCAACGCCAACATCATCTGGGGCTCTGCGTTCAACCCCGACTTGCAGGGCAAGATTCGGGTCTCGGTGGTCGCCACCGGGATCGAACAGACCGCCTCGATGGCCGAAGAAGCCGCGCGCCCGTTCAACATGGGCGGATCGCGCGGACCCGCGCGCCCCTCGATGAGCGCGCTGCCTGCGGCCGAACCGCTGTTCGATCGGACGGCCCCGGCGCAGCCCGAACCGGCGTCCGAGCCGGTTGCCGAGGAAAACCAGCCCGAACCGTCGACCAGTTTTGCGGACGATGATTGGGATACGCCTGCGCCTGCAGCCGGAGAAGAAGCTGCGGCTGATCCGCTGGAGCTTGATCTGGAAGCCGACATTGGCGGCGAAGCCGAAGCTTCAGCCGATGCCGGCAGCGGCGGCGGCGATGAGCTGCTGCTCGATGCCTCGCGGCTGATCGAAGAGGATGCGCCGGTGTCGGGCGGCGGGATGATGTCGGGCCGTCGCCGCGGCTTGATCTCGAGTGATGACGACACCGTCAGCGAAGGCGGCGAAGGCGGCGAAGGCGGTGCCCCTGCGGCCGAACCAGCTGCTCCGGCAAGCGGCGGGGCGGCAGAACGCTCGGCCGCACCCAAGATTGGCAGCGGGGCAACGTTGTTCGAGCGCATGGCCAACCTGTCACGCGGCGGGCGCTCGGCCAGCGAAGCCGACGACGATGGCGATGGCGACGGCGATGGTCCGTCGATCTCGATCCCGCGCTTCCTCGGCCGCCAGAACAACCAGTAATTGAAAGCTGACGCCGCGGCATTAGGCCGCGGTTCAGCCAACCGGGTGCAATTGAGGTGCTGTCCGCTTGCCTGCGGCTGGCAGAGGGTTCAGATCACCGCCATGTTGAGACTAACCGGCCGCCGCTACGCACGTAGCCTGATGATCGCCGGTGCCGCGCTGGGGCTCGCCTCGCTTGGGCTGCCGGGTGAAGCCGTGGCCGATCCGGTGGTCCAGCCGCTGCCCCAGCAATCACCGGGCATGAAGCTCAACGATGCGCTGAACCAGCTGGCCAAGAACCCGCAGGACCTTGAAGCGCTGATCGCCGCAGGACGCGCCTCGCTCGAACTGGGGGACGTGCAGGCGGCGATCGGGTTCTTCCAGCGCGCTGACACGCTGTGGCCGGGTTCGGTCCGCGCCAAGACTGGTCTGGCCGGTGCCTATGCGCTGGGCGACGATCCAATTGCCGCGATCCAGCTGTTCAACGAAGCCGAAAAGCTGGGGCCGATCGATGCCGCGCGCATTGCC
>JAYUCG010000090.1:0-14121 GCA_043740455.1 Novosphingobium sp.
AGCCATGCCCCGCCGCCAATCGGGTGCGAGAAGATCACCACACTGTCCGATGGTGTTGCAGGCTTGAGGTGCATCGCCTCGACCACGACCTTGCCGATCTGGCCCGCGTAAGTGTCCTTGAACGCGCTCTCTTCGTCATAGACGATCAGGTAGGGAATGCGCTCGAAGGGAATCTGGGTCATGCGGGCCGCCTCTCGGCTTGCAGCTATGCACGAGCCAACGGGAATTTGAAGCTTGCCGTGACTCGCTGCGTCTGAAACCATGACCGCAAGGCAAGATGCATGCCGGTGGAGGGCGAACGTGGCACAGTATGACCTGATTATCCGGGGCGGGACCGTGATCGACGGGACCGGTGCCGATGCCCGCGTGGCCGATGTGGCGGTCAAGCACGGCCGCATCGCCGCGATCGGCACCGATCTGGGCGAGGCAGACGAGGTGATCGATGCCGCCGGCAAGCTCGTCACCCCCGGCTTCGTCGATGTACACACCCATTTCGACGGGCAGGTCACCTGGGACAGCCGCCTTGCGCCAAGTTCCGGCCACGGGGTTACCACTGCGGTGATGGGCAACTGCGGCGTCGGCTTTGCCCCCTGCCGCCCCGAACAGCGCGGCGACCTGGTCAAGCTGATGGAGGGGGTAGAGGACATCCCCGAAGTGGTGATGACCGAAGGCCTGCCGTGGAACTGGGAGACGTTCCCTGAATATCTCGATGCGCTTGCCCTGCGTGAGCTCGACATCGACATCGCTGCGCAGATCCCGCATTCGGCGCTGCGCGTCTACGTGATGGGCGAGCGCGCGGTACGCAAGGAAGCGCCGACCGCCGATGACCTGGCACAGATGCGCGGACTGGTCGCCGAAGGCATCCGCGCGGGTGGGTTCGGGGTCACCACCTCGCGCAATGTGATGCACCGGACCCGCGCGGGCGACCTTGCGCCCAGTCTTTATTCGGATGTCGACGAACTCTGCGCCTTGGCTGATGGGCTAAGCGATGCCGATGCCGGGGTGTTTCAGATCATCCCTGCACCGGCAGAACCAGCAGAAGTCGAATTCCCGTTGCTGCGTGAGATCGCCGAACACAGTGGGCGGCCGCTCTCGTTCACCTTGCTTGAAGTTCCGGGTCAGGCCGGGGCGGGATGGCGCTATCATCTCGAAGGGCTGACCCAGGCCGCCAAGGACGGCCTCACCATGCGCGGTCAGGTAGCACCGCGCCCGGTGGGGATGTTCTTCGGGCTCGACCTCAGCCTCCACGCCTTCAGCAGCCACCCGAGCTACAAGGGGATTGCGCACCTGCCGCTCGCCGAGCGGGTCGCAAAGTTGCGCGATCCCACTTTCCGCGCGGCGGTGCTCGCCGAGCAGCCGGAAGACAGCAACCCGACCACCCTTGCGCTGATCGGCGCCTTTCGTGCCGCCTATCAATGGGGTGACGAACCCAACTACGAACCGCGCCGCCAGGACCGGGTCGACGAGCGCGCCAAGTCGGCTGGGCAGACGCTTGCCGAATATGCCTACGACGCGCTGCTCGCGCATGATGGCAAATCGCTGTTCTACCTCCCCGCAGCGAATTATTCGGAAGGCAATCTCGATGCGGTGCGCGAGATGCTTGGCCATCCCTCGACCGTGATGGCGCTGGCTGACGGCGGGGCGCATTATGGCCTGATCTGCGATGCCAGTTTCCCCACCTTCTATCTCCAGCGCTGGGTACGCGATGCCTCCGAAACAGAGCGCATACCATTGTCGCAGGCCATCGCCGAGCTTACAGCCAAGCCCGCCGCCCTGATCGGAATGACCGACCGGGGCCGCATCGCCGTGGGGATGAAGGCTGACCTTAACGTGATCGATCTTGCGGCGCTCAGGATCAAGGTGCCGACAATCGTCTATGACCTTCCCGCCGGCGGCAAGCGGATGCAGCAAGGCGCGGAGGGGATCTTGGCGACGATAGTTTCTGGAGTGGTGACTTACCGCGACGGGCAGCATACCGGCGCGCTGCCCGGCCGGCTGGTGCGGCGGACCTCGGAATTGCTCGCGGCCTGAACCAGATAGCGGTGCGTACGCGGCTCAGCATCTGCCTTAAAAAGGCGTGCTATGCGAGCGAGGCTGGCGCGTTGGAGGTGGCGGCGCGCGCCGATTTCCCGCTGCGGCCCTATCGCTGCGACCGCTGCTGGCAGTTTCACCTGACCGGCCGGACCAAGGGTAAGCGTATCCCACGCGTGCTGCGGAATTGCGATGTTCAGCCGCTCGCTTAAGCTCTTCTTCGATGGTGGCTGTCGGCCCAATCCGGGCAAGATCGAGGCCGCGGTAGTGGCGCGCGGGATCAGCTATCTGTTCGACGATCTGGGTCAGGGCAACAACACGGACGCTGAATGGCTGGCGCTGATCAAGGCGCTCGAACTGGCGCAGCAACTGGGCGAGCGTGATTTCGTGCTGCTCGGCGATGCCTGCGCGGTGATCGCGCAGGCGAACGGACAGGCCAAATGTCGCAGCGCGGCCGTGCAAGCGCATTTCGCAAGGTTCGCTGCATTGGTCCCGGAATGCCATCCCGTGCGAATCCGCTGGATCGCCCGCCACCAGAATCTGGCAGGGATTGCGCTGGCCGCCCGGCATGAGCGTTGAACCAATTGTGCAGGCCGGAACTTTGGCGTGTTTGCTGCGTTTGATCGATTAACGGCAATTTATGTGCCAGGTTCTTGCCAAACTTGATCATTGATGAGGGACGGGTCGTTTGATGAATGGGTGGCGGACTGGCACGGCACAGGCGGCAACTTGTGCGCTGATCTGCGCCGTCTTCATGCAGCCAACCCTGGCCCAAGCCAAGGCGGTTCAGGCGCAGCCGGCACCCCCCGCCGCGCAGGCGAACACGCCGATTTCGGTCCCGCCGCCGCCGCCGGGCGCGAACCTCCCCGCGGTGGAGCCCATCATTCCGGATGATCAATTCAAGGCGGCGATCCCCAAGCTCGATCCGGCGGACGATCCCGAACTTGCCAAACCGCTTGAATCGATTGGCGATTTTGAACGCCGTATCGCGGCAGAACAGGCCGGGGCCAAGCCCCAAGAAGGGGCAGCGCCGCCCGCCGGCGATCCGGCGCTGGCCGACCAGCAACCGGTCGAAATGATCGGCGATGCCCCGACCCGCGATGCCGAATTGGTGAAGCCGCTGCCGCCGCTGGAAGACTTCAAGGTCGAGCCGGTCAAATTCGTCGATGCGCCCGATGATACCCGCAACGTCGAGGTCGCGTATCAGGTCCAGCTGACCGGGCTGGACGCGGTGAAGACCCAGACCGGCGTAAACATTCTGGGCCAGTTCAACGATCTGTCCGCGCTGCGCCAAGGCAAGGGCAAGGCCGCCAACGCGGCGCAGGTCGCCAGCCGCGAGGGCGAGGATGCAGCGCTGCTCAAGAAGCTGCTCGCGGCCGAGGGCTGGTTCGATGCGCAGGTCGGGTCCCGGCTCGACCGTTCTGATGCAACTGACGGGCAGCCTTTGCTCGCCGTGCTCGAGGTCAGTCCGGGCAAACGCTTCACCTTCGCGGTGATCACTGTGAATGCGCAGCCAACCGTGCCCACGGGTCTGATCCGCGACAATCTGGCGCTGAAGATCGGAGAGCCGGTGCGCGCCGAGCAAGTCCTGGTCGAAGAGGCCAAGGTCGCGCTGGCGCTGCCCGAGAACGGTTATCCCTTCGCCGAGGTTGGCCAGCGCGACGTGCTGCTCGATCCTGATAGCGGCGGGGCCGATTATACCCTGCCGGTCAAAGTCGGTCCGCGCGGCACCTATGGCCAGATTGTCAGCGAGGGGAACGAGGCCTTCGGCGCCGATCATGTCGCGGTGCTGGCACGGTTCAAGCCGGGTGAGCTTTATAATAGCCGCCAGGTCGATGACCTGCGCCAGGCGCTGATCGCCACCGGGCTGTTCAAGGGCATCGGCATCGAACCGCGGCGCACTGGCCGGGCTGGGCCTGATGGCACCGAGGTGGTCGACTTGGCGGTCAAGCAGGAAGCCGGGCCGCCGCGGGTGATCGCCGCCACCGCTGGTTATGCGACCGGGCAAGGCTTTCGTGCGGAGGCTAGCTGGACGCACCCCAACCTGTGGCCTGCCGAAGGAGCTTTGGCGGTGAGCGGCGTGGTCGGCACGCAGGAACAAGGCGCTGACGTTACTTTTCGCCGCTCCAATGCGGGCAAGCGCGACCGGACCTTCGAACTCGCCGCTGACCTTCATCACACCAGCTACGATGCCTATACCGCTTACACCGGTCGGCTATCGGCGCGGGTCAGCTACGATTCGACTCCGCTGTGGCAGAAGCGCCTGACCTACGCCTATGGCGTGCAGCTGATCGTGACCAACGAAAGCGTTTTCGATCCGATGTTGGCCGCGCGTGAGCGGCGGACCTATGCGATCGCCGGACTTTCCGGGCAGATCGGCTTCGATACTACCGACAGCCTGCTCGATCCCGGGAACGGCTTTCGCGTCACCACGCTGGTCGAACCGGAAGGATCGCTGCAAGTTTCGTTCTCGCCCTATGTCCGCGTGCGGCTCGATGGGTCGGCCTACTACCGCATCGGTGATAGCATTACGCTTGCCGCGCGGGCCCGGGTGGCAACAATCGAAGGTGCCAGCCTTGACGATCTCGCCCCGTCGCGGCGGCTTTACGCGGGCGGCGGCGGATCGGTGCGCGGCTTCGGCTACCAGCAGCTCGGCCCGCGCGATCCCGCGGGCGATCCCACCGGCGGGCGCAGCCTCACCGAGGCGGCCTTTGAGCTACGCTATCGCTTCGGCGATTACGGCGTGGTCGGCTTTGTCGACATGGGGCAGGCCTATACCAGCTCCACCCCGCAGTTCGACAACCTGCGGGTCGGCCTGGGGATCGGTGCGCGGGTCTATACGAATTTCGGGCCGGTGCGGGTCGATGTGGCGACGCCGCTGAATCGCCGTACGGGTGAAAGCCGGTTCAACGTCTACGTCTCGATCGGACAGGCCTTTTGATGGACGAGGCCGAAGCCCCGCCGCCGGAAGAAACAGCCCTGCGCCGTGACTGGGGGCGGATCGCGCTGCGCGGGGTAGTCGGCGCAGTGCTGGCTCTAGTCCTGCTGTTGCTGGCATTTTTCATGTTCGTGCAGAGCGACACCGGGCGCCAGTTCGTCGCGCGGCAGGTCTCGGGCATGACCTTCGGCAACGGGCTGCGGATTGCGGTTGGGCGAATGGATGGCTCGCTACTGGGCAAGACCCGGCTGATCGATGTCGTCGCCTACGACACCAAGGGCCGCTTCCTTTCCTCGCCCGAGATCGAGCTTGACTGGCGGCCACTCGCCTATCTCGGCAACCATGTCGAAATCAGCTCGGCTAGTGCGGCGCTGGTCACGCTGGAGCGGGTGCCGCAATTCAAGATCAGCACCACCCAGGGGCCGCTGCTGCCCGACCTCGATATCGATGTTGGGCATTTGCAGATCGACCGGCTGGTCGCCTTGCCGGCGGTTTCGGGCGAACGGCGCGAGCTTCGCCTTTCCGGCACCGCCAAGATCGCGGGCCGCCGCGCGCAGGTAACGGCGCAGGCGCTGACGCTCGCTGCCCCGGACGGAATGGCGGGCGACCGGCTCGACCTGGTGCTAGATGCAGTGCCCGAGGCCAACCGGCTGGCCCTCAAACTCAACCTCGATGCGCCGCAGGGCGGCGTGATCGCCGCGCTCGCCGGGCTCGACAAGGCATTGTCCTTGCGCCTCGACGGACGCGGCGACTGGGCCTTGTGGGACGGCACCTTGGTTGCCGATCTTGCCGGGCAACGGGTGGCCGAGCTCGCTCTAAACGCCCGCAGCGGGACTTTCGCGGTCAAGGGACCGGCGCAGCTTGGTCTGCTGCTCAGCGGAATTCCTGCAGTCCTGCTCGATGCGACCACGCAGATCGACCTTGCCGCCAAGCTCGACAATCGCCGTGCCAGTGTTTCGGGATCTCTGAAGTCGGACCAGCTTTTGCTGGTGCCAAGCGGAGTGGTGAACCTGTCCGACAACAGCTTCGATCACTTCAAGCTCGACCTGCTGTTGCTGCTCCCAGCGGCACTGGCACCCAACCTGAGCGGGCGCGCCGTGCATGCTGCGCTCGATCTGGAGGGCGCGTTCGCGTTGCCGCTGGTCCAGTACCGGGTGACAGCGGCAGCGCTGAACACGGGCAGTGTCATGTTCGAAGGGATCGACGCCAGCGGCAAGGCGCGGGTCGATGCTGACCAGATCGTGATCCCCGTCAGCGGCCGCATCGCGCAGGTCGGCGGGCTCGACAGTGCGGCCGGGGGAACGCTCACCAATGTGCAGGTTAGCGGTGACCTAGCAGTGCAGGGCACCCGGATCCTGTCGGACAACATGAAGATCAAGTCGGACCGGGTTGATGCCAAGGCGGTACTGCTCGCTGATACCGCGAAGGGGCTCTACACCGGGGCCTTCGAGGGGCGGATCAACAATTACCGGGTCGACAGTGTCGGCACTTTTGCGGTCCAGACCACTGCCGATCTCAAGCACGGGCCGCAGGGGTTCACGCTGACCGGCACGGTCCGCGCGCGTTCGACCCAGCTCACCAACCAGAGCGTCAAGGACCTACTCGGCGGCAACATGACCGGGTCGAGCCAGCTGGTTTACGGCCCGGACGGGATCGTCCGCTTTTCGCGGGTCCGCGTGTCCGCCCCCGAATTGCAGGTATTTGACGGGCGCGGGACTTACGGCGCTGGCCGGATCACGCTTGCGGCCACCGGCCAATCGCTGCGCTACGGGCCGCTCGCGCTGGAGCTGACCGGAACCCTGGCGCAGCCGCGCACGGTTTTGTTGGCGAAGAACCCCGGCTTCGGGATCGGCTTGGCCGGGGTGCACGCGGAAATCCTCGGCACGGGTGGCGGTTACCGCTTCAACGCCACGGGGCAGACCGACTACGGCCCGCTCAGCGCCGATGTTACCCTGCTCCAGGGCAAAGCGCTGACCCTGCAGATCAACAAGGGCGATCTGGCCGGGATCGGCTTTACGGGGCGCATTCAGCGCACGCCCGCCGGGCCGTTTGCGGGGCAGCTCGATGCCAATGGGCGCGGGCTCGCCGGGGTGATCCGGCTCGGCGCGGCTGGGCGTTATCAGGAAGCGCTGATCAACTTACGCGCCAACAACACCGTGCTGCCGGGCCCCGCGCAACTCGCCATCGGCAGCGCGATCGTCGATGCGCGGGTGGTGCTTTATGCCAAGCCTTGGGTGGTCGCCGATGTGCAGCTGGCGCAGACCCAGATCCGCGCCTTTAACTTCACCGCAGCACGCGCGCAGGTGGACTACCGTGATGGGCGCGGCACGGCGAAGTTCGTTGCCGAAGGGGTCAGCGGCGTGCCGTTCAAGCTCGCGGGCAATGCCCAGCTTGAGCCTAATCTGTGGCGCGCGGCGCTCGACGGGCACGTGCGCGGGATCGCCTTCCGCACCGCCAGCCCGGCGCGGGTCATCCCTTCGCGCGACGGGTATGAACTGCTCCCGACGCGCTTCGATTTCGACCAGGGCAGTCTGCGGCTCGCGGGCAAATACGGCGCCGGGCTCAAGCTCGAAAGCCGGATGGACCGGCTCGACATGGCGCTGCTCAACGCCTTCCTCCCGGGCTACGGCATCGGTGGCAAGGCGACCGGTTCGCTCGATTTCGATCAGTCGAGCGCTGACGCTTTCCCGCGCGCCGATGCTCGGCTAAGCATCGACGGCTTCTCGCGCACCACCGCTGCAGCGGTAAGCCAGCCGGTCGATATCAACTTCGTCGGCAAGCTGCTCGCCGATGGCGGTGAGGCCCGCGCGGTGATCCGCGAACGCGGCGCAGTAATCGGGCGGCTGGTCGCCTCGCTGCGCCCGCTGGGGGCGGGCGCAGGCAACTGGGTCAACCGGGTGACGGCGGCACCGCTCGGCGGGGGTATCCGTTATAATGGTCCGGCCGATACGCTGTGGTCGTTCGTCGGTCAGCCCGATCAGATGCTGACCGGCCCGATCGCGGTGGGCGCGGACTTTTCCGGGCGGCTGCGTGAGCCCCAGCTCGCCGGGATCGTCCGCGGTGAGAACCTGACTTACGAGAACCAGACGTACGGTACGCGGTTCACCAGCATGGCGTTGGCCGGGCATTTCGCCGGCAACCGGCTGCAGGTCGAACAATTCAGTGCCGTGGCGGGATCGGGGAAGATTTCGGGGACCGGATATTTCAGCCTGGCCGAAGCCGAGGGCTATCCGATGGACATGAGCTTTGACCTCGCCAATGCGCGGCTGGCCCGCAGCGATGCCTTGTCATCGTCGGCCACCGGCAAGTTGCGGCTGAGCAAGCGGGCGGGCGAGACGGCACTGCTATCGGGCAAGCTGCTGCTTCCCGAAACGCGCTATGAGCTGGTCCGGCAGGGGGCTTCAGAAGTGCCGGAGCTGACCGGGGTGCGCTTCAAAACGCCGCGTGGCCGCCTGCGGATCACGGGCAACGAACCGGCAATCCCGCGCGGCAGCCTGCTCGAGGGCGTGCGGCTTGATCTTGACCTGACCGCGCCGAACCAGCTGTTCGTTACCGGGATGGGGCTCGACAGCGAATGGCGGGCTGATCTCCAAGTCACCAGCACCAACACCAATCCGCTCGTTTCGGGCGATGTCACTCTGGTGCGCGGCACCTTGGGCTTTGCCGGGCGGCAGTTCGAGCTGCAGGACGGACGGCTGATCTTCACTGGCGGGATGCTGAGCGATCCGCAGATTGCGCTCTCGGCAAGCGAGTCGATCGATGGCGTGGACATCACGCTGACCGCCAACGGGCGTGCGCTCAATCCGCAGATCAATTTTACCTCGAGCCCCTCGCTGCCGTCGGACGAGTTGCTGGCGCGGATCCTGTTCGGCAATTCGATTGGTCAACTCTCGCCGATTCAGGCGATCCAGCTGGCCGCCTCGCTCAATAGCTTGCGCGGGGGCAGCGGCGGGCTCAATCCGTTGGGCAAACTGCGCGCGGCGACGGGGATTTCGCGGCTGCGCATCCTTTCGCCCGATGAATCCAGCGGGCGCGGTACCGCGATCGCGGCGGGGCGCTATATTTCGAACAAAGTGTATCTCGAGGTGATCACCGACGCGCGCGGCTTTACCGCGACGCGGATCGAGGTGAGCTTGAGCCCGGTACTGTCGATCCTCAGCGAAGCTGGCGGTTCGGGGGTGACCAGTTTCAATGTCCGCTACCGGAAACGCTACTGATGTCTCGTACGTTCGCCGCACTTGCTCTGGTCTTGCTGGCGGGCTGCCACCGGCAGTCATTCGACGAGCGCTATCAGGACGCACAGCACAAGCTTGAGGGCAAGGCCACGAAGATCGACCAGGACCTTGCCGCCGCCGCCAGCGATGCCGCTGCGGCGGGCGTGCTGCCAAGCGGCGACGCGGCGGATGCGGCAACGAGCCGCTGACTGCGCATACGCCGGTTCCATACGAATTCACCGATGCGAGTGCGCAAAATGGCGGTAACGCGCGGGCCGGATTGACGCTGGGGCCGAATACAGGCAGCGCTTGCGGGGCGCGGCCGGGAATACCGCAGGCAGGAAGGAAGCAGTCCGATGACCCAGCTTTACTGGTTGCACGGGCACGGCAGCTCGCTGCTCGTAGAATGCGCCGATACGGGCCTGCCGCTGTGGCGTTATTGGGGGCCGCGGCTGGAGGGCGATATGCTGCCTGGGCCGACGCTTGGCGAACAGGGCTGGCACCTGGGTTTTCATCTCGATCCTCCGGCCAGGCTCTCAGTCTTTCCCGGTGGCGGGCTCGGCTGGTTCGGGCGCAGCGCACTTGACGCCCACCGCGACGGGCGAGATTTTACGCTGGCGCTTCAGACCACGGAAATCGAGCAGGATGGCAACATCCTGAGATTCATGCTGGCAGACGAGATTGCTGGGATCAGTGTCGAACTGGAACTGGCGCTCGACCCCGCCACGGATGTCCTGGCCTGCCGCACCCGGCTCACCAACCACGGTACCGCGCCGCTCGACGTGCAGTGGCTGGCCAGCGCCGTCCTGCCGCTGCCACCAGCGGCGCAGCGCATTCGCTATTTCGGCGGGCGCCATGCTGGTGAATTCGAACTGCGCGAGGACCGGCTCGGCCTCGCCACCTGGTCACGCACCAATCGCCGCGGTCTGACTTCGCACAATGCCTTCCCTGGTGCGGTCGCGGTTGAGGACGGCACGACCGAACATGCCGGCACCGCTTACGCGGCGCAGCTCGCCTGGTCGGGCAATCACGCGCAGGAAATCGAGTGGTGCAACGACGGCGGGCGGCAGTGGCAATTCGGCGTGGCTCTCGCCCCCGGCGAACTGCGGCTGGAACCGGGCGCCTCGGTAGAGGCGCCGCAAGTGCTCGCCACCTGTTCGGATGAAGGCTGGCAAGGGACGGCGCGCAACTTCCATGCGGCGGCGCGCGCGATCGTCTCCTGGTCCGGCGGTGCGCGCTCACCGCGTCCGGTGCACTTCGACACTTGGGAAGGCTGCTATTTCGATCATGACGAGGCCGCGCTGCGCGATCTTGCGGATCGCGCCGCAGCGCTGGGGATCGAACGCTTCGTGCTCGATGATGGCTGGTTCCATCGCCGCAATGACGATACCAGTTCGCTCGGTGACTGGTGGCCCGATGCGGCCAAGTACCCCAATGGGCTCCTTCCGCTCGCGCAGCACGTAACTGGCCTGGGCATGGAGTTCGGGCTGTGGTTCGAGCCGGAAATGGTCAACCCGGACAGCGAGCTCTACCGCGCGCATCCCGAATGGGCGCTACAGCTTGCCGGGCGGCCGCTTGAAACCAGCCGTAACCAGCTGGTGCTCGACCTGACGTGGCCCGAAGTGAGTGATTACCTGTTCGAGGCGATCGCGGCGGTGCTGCGCGAAGAGCCGGTTGCCTACATCAAGTGGGATCACACCGCGACCTGGTGGCGGCGGGCGATGCCACTGGCCGTGCGGCTTTTCGGCGCCAGACGCTGGCGTTCTACGCCTTGCTGGCGCGGTTGCGCTCGGCTTTCCCGCAAGTCGAAATCGAGAGCTGTGCTGGCGGCGGCGGACGGATCGACATGGGGGTGCTGCCTTACGTCCAGCGCTTCTGGGCCAGCGATAATATCGACGCCCTGTCGCGGATCGAGATCCAGCGCGGCTTCCTGCAATTCCTGCCGCCCGAAGTGATGGGCGCACACATCGGGGCATCGCCGGCGCATACCACCGGGCGGCGCTCGACCCTCGATTTTCGCGCGGCAGTCGCGCTGCAAGGGCACCTGGGGGTTGAGCTCGACCTGGCCAAGCTCGATGCGGATGAGCGCGCGCGCGTGGCGCAGTGGATCGCGTTCTACAAAGTCTGGCGCCACCTGCTGCACGCCGAAGTGTGGGGCGGAACCTGCGAGGATGGCCTGACCTGGCACGCGGCGGGCAGCGCCGAGGAATGGGTGCTGATCGTCTACCGCAGCACGCCCTCGCGCCAGCGCTTTGCGCCGCCCGTCCGGCTGCCGTTCGTCACCCCTGGCCGCGCCTATTCGGTCCAGCGAACCGGACCGGACCAGGCGGAGGAACCAGAACGCTATGCGGCAAGCTGGCTGGCCCGGCACGGCCTGCCAATCCCGCCCATGCACGCCGAGCGCGCGGTAATTTATCACGGAAAAGCCGATGACCTTTGATCCAGATCAGCATTCGCATCGACGTTATGACCCGCTGGGTGATGAGTGGATCCTCGTCTCGCCGCAACGCACCCTGCGGCCTTGGTTGGGCGAAGAAGACGCCGGCGGAGGCGTTGCTGCGCCGTCCTACGATCCGGCGTGCTACCTGTGCCCCGGCAACACCCGCGCGAATGGCGAGGTCAACCCGGACTCCCCCGGGCCCTTCGTCTTCGCGAACGACTTTCCGGCATTGCAGGCCGATGTTCCGGCCGGCGCTAGTGGCGACGATGCGCTATTCCGTTCGGCTCCGGCGCGCGGTGAGGCACGAGTGATCTGCTTCTCGCCCGATCACGCCCTGACCTTGCCCGATCTGGCCGATGCCGAGATCGCTGCGGTGGTCGATTGCTGGTGCGCCGAAGCGGCCGATCTTGGCAGCCGCCATGCCTGGGTCCAGATCTTCGAGAACAAGGGCGCGATCATGGGCTGTTCCAACCCGCACCCGCACGGCCAGGTCTGGGCCACCGACATGCTGCCGCAGCTACCAGCGATCGAGCACTGCACCCAAGGCCACTGGTGGCAGGAACATGGGCGCGCGATGCTGCTCGACGTGGCCGCGCGCGAAGCCGGCGGCCCGCGCAGCGTGATCGAGACCGAAAGCTGGCTGGCAATCGTGCCTTACTGGGCGAAATGGCCGTTCGAAACGCTGCTTTTGCCGCGCTTTGCGGTGCAGCGGTTGCCCGAACTTACCCCGGCGCAGCGCACCGACCTAGCCCACGCCATCGGCGCGCTTACCCGCTGTTACGATGCCCTGTTCAAGACCAGCTTTCCCTATTCGATGGGTTGGCACGGTGCGCCGTTCGATGGCGCGGAGCATCCCGAATGGCAGCTTCATGCGCATTTCTATCCGCCGCTGCTACGCTCTGCCACGATCAAGAAATTCATGGTCGGCTATGAGATGCTGGCCGAGGCGCAACGCGACATCATCCCCGAACAAGCTGCCGCACGGCTGCGTGAGGTGCGGGCATGATCGCGCTGAGGGAAAAGGTCGAGGCGGGCTTCCACGCTGCCTTCGGTGATGCGTCCGAGCTCATTGCGGCAGCGCCGGGGCGGGTCAACCTGATCGGCGAGCATACCGACTATAACGACGGGTTCGTCCTGCCGATGACGATCGGGGTCGGCACGTTGGTGGCGGCACGGCGGCGGACGGACGGCGTGCTGCGGGTTGCTGCGCTGGACCTGGGCGAGACCACCGAATTCCCGTTGTCGAGCCCGGTGCCGCATGCCCCTGTTGGGAACTGGAGCAATTACGTCCGCGGCGTTGCGGCTGCCCTTGCCGAAAGCGGGCTTGCGCTGGCTGGCGCCGATCTCGCAATTGCCGGAAACGTGCCGCAGGGCGCGGGCCTGTCGTCATCGGCCTCGCTAGAAGTGGCGACGGGACTGGCGCTGGCCGCACTTGCGGGTGCGCCCGGTCTTGACCGGACCGCGCTGGCGCTCGCCGGGCAGAGCGCCGAGCACCACTATGCCGGCTGCCAGTGCGGGATCATGGACCAGCTCGTCTCAGCCCGGGCCGAGGCCGGCAACGCCGTGCTGATCGATTGCCGCGACCTCTCTGCTCGCTCCGTTGCAATGGACGCGGAGCTGGCCGTACTGATCGTCCACTCAGGCATTCGCCGCGGCTTGGTCGACGGCGAATATAACCTGCGACGTCTGCAGTGCGAGGCTGCAGCCGCGGCGATGCAGGTCCCGGCGCTGCGCGATGCCGATCCGGCAACTTTGGTGGCCGCCCGCGCGGCGATGGATCCGATTGCCTATCGCCGTGCCCGTCATGTCATCACCGAAAACGCCCGAACGCTTGCCGCAGCAGACGCGCTGACCGCTGGGGATCTGGCCTCGCTGGGCTGCCTGATGTCCGCTTCGCATGCCTCGATGCGCGACGATTTCGAGATTACCACACCCGATATCGATCGGTTGGCGGCACAGATGGCGCAGTTTCTGGGCAACCGCGGCGGTGCGCGGATGACCGGCGGCGGCTTTGGCGGCGCGGTGATCGCCATCGCCCGTCGCAGCGCGATTGAGGCGCTGCGCGACGAGGTTGGGTGCACTTATCGCACTCCGGCGGGCGCCGTTCCCCAGATGATGATTGAAGTGCCAGAACATGGCGCACGGCTGCTTTAGCTCCAAGTTTGGCAGGCTTCAGGAATGAAAAGCGTGGGGGACTGTTGAGGGGCAATTGCACCTGTCACCGTAATTCGGCGGTCCGGTCAGAGCGGTTGCCTGCGCGGCCTAAGAGGTGGCCGGGTTTGTCTGAACAGCGATCGGCGACGGATAAGTGGATCGTCTGCCGGTTGCTTCCTCGATTTGCCGATATGGGGTGTCATGCAGGGAGGGCGTAGCCCGACCGGAGTGACGCCCCATATCGGCGCCGAGATTCATGCTGCCACTTTCACAGGCATGTTGTCAAAATACGATTGATCCGGCGTCCTGGCAGCCAGGCTCGAATGCGGCCTGCGGCTGTTGTA
>JAYUCG010000091.1:0-5234 GCA_043740455.1 Novosphingobium sp.
ATATCAATTACTTAAGTGACTGGTGCGGTCGAGAAGACTCGAACTTCCACGGGCTTTCGCCCACAACGACCTCAACGTTGCGCGTCTACCAGTTCCGCCACGACCGCTAAATCATCGGGGGCCGCCAGTGCAAATCGGGGCCGCCCGAGGGGGGTAGGAGCGCGCCATTAGCAAAGCGATGCGGGCGGGGCAAGCTGCGAAACGGGCGCAAGTTCTTGCAGGCTAAATGTGCCGATCGGGGACATCGGGTGGCGCGCGGTTGCGGCAAAGGTAAATAGCGCGTTCACCATGATCCATGGACGCCGCGATCCTGCTTATGGCTAGCCAGGCCCTCAACGCTGGTGCGCCTGCTAGCGATGGTCAGGTGCACCTCGGGGCGCGGATAACGGCGCTCGCCACGGTGGAAATCCTGCCCTCGGCGACCACCCGCGATTTGCCGCAGGACAAGCCGCTTCAACGCCACCGGCGGGCTAGCGCAGATGGCCCGCATCACGATCGAGTTCGAGTGATCAGGTCCCCGGCTTCCAGCCGTATTCGGCGCGCGCTGCGGCTTTGGGGACCGATACCAGCGCTTCGTTGATCGAGACGCTCTCACCGGGCGCGAGCACTCGCTTGGGCGAGTGCAGTTCGGCGGTGAACACGATTCGCCCGCGCGCATCCTTAAGCACCGCGAGGATCGTGGGCACGCTGCGCGCGGCCTGTGAGACGTTGGACACTGTCCCGTTCGCCTCGAAAAACCAGGTCTGGTCGGACAGCGGACGCTGCCCTTGCATCTTGGTCGGAAAATCGAGCGTCAGCCCGGGCTGGTCTTCGGCGAACAGTGGATGCGCAAAGGGCATCCAACTGGGCAGGCCAAACCAAGCGGTGGCCGCAACCGCGCCCAGCGCGACGACTGCGAACAGCGCCGCCGCGAGGGTCCACATCCGCGCCGGATTGCGGCGCGGGCGGAACAGCGGTTCGTGGGCGAACCGGGAATAGCCTTCGTCGAGTTCCTGCTCGCTGCCCGAAAGCGGTGCTGCGCTGGGCGGGGGCGGCGGAATTTCGTCATCGGCAAAGCTGATCGGCGGCGCGGGAGTTTCGGCTTCCGGCTCGGATTCGTCGACGGCTGGGGTATCGCTTATCTGCGCCGGGTGCGGATCGTCCCAATCGGCAGCAGCAATTGGCGGCTCGGTCGTTTCCGGGATCGATTCCTCCGCTGGAGCGGCCGCCGGTTCCGGTTCCGGTTCCGGTGCAAATACCGGAGCGGTATCAGGTTCGGGAACAGCAGCCGGAGCAGGGGCCGGTTCACCGGCAATCGGGGCTGGAGGCGCAGGTTCGGGCGGTAAGCTAGCTGCTGGGCCGTCCTGGAACCAGCTGTGTCGACACTTGGCGCAGCGCACGGTCCGCCCGTCAACGCCGATCGCGCTGTCGGGTACGACGTAGCGCGTGGCGCAGGCGGGGCAGGCGATAATCATGGTGCAGCCATGTTAAGCATCATCGCCGAGCGAACAGCAAGGCTTGGCGCCGTGGGTAGTGGCGGCAATCCCCTTTTTTCCACATTGATTGACCGCTATAGCGCGCTAGCGGGGCGGAAGGGCTTGCACCGCGCCCTCGAACCGGACCATTCCAGACCAAGATGAGCAGCGCCGCGCCCCGGGAAATCGTCCAGTTCGACAACGTTGGGCTACGCTATGGCACTGACCGTGAGGTGCTGAGTGACGTCTCGTTCACGCTTTATCCCGGCAGTTTCTATTTTCTGACCGGGGCGAGCGGCGCGGGCAAGACCTCGCTGCTCAAACTGCTTTACCTGGCCCAGCGCCCCTCGCGCGGGATGATCCGCATGTTCGGGACCGATGCGATTACTCTGCCGCGTGACCGGCTGCCGGGGTTCCGCCGCCGGTTCGGGGTGGTCTTCCAGGACTTCCGTCTGGTCTCGCACCTCTCGGCGTTCGACAATGTGGCGCTGCCTCTGCGCGTTTCCGGGGTGGCCGAGCGCGATCTGGTCAAGCCAGTGGCCGACATGCTCGAATGGGTCGGGCTGACCGAGCGGATGCACGCCCAGCCGGCGCAGCTTTCGGGCGGCGAACAACAGCGCGTCGCCATTGCCCGCGCTGTCATCCACCGCCCCGAAATGCTCATCGCTGATGAACCGACCGGCAACGTCGATCCAGACATGGCGGTCAAGCTACTGCGCTTGTTCGAGGCGCTGAACCGGCTTGGGACTACCGTCGTCGTGGCCACTCACGACGTCCACCTGCTCAAGAAAGTGCCCGATTCGCTGATCATGCGGCTCGACAAGGGGCGGCTTTCGGATCCGACCGGGGCGCTGCGCTATCCGCCGCGCATCCGGACCAGCGCGCCGCCGTCAGCAGTGCCGGACTGACCGCGATGGCCTTTTCCTTCTCGCTGCCGTGGCGCCGCCGGACGAACGCCGAACTATTGCCCGAAGGGCGGCTCTCCGGGCCGATGCCGTGGGTGATCGCGATCATGGTCGCGCTGACGGTGATCGCGGCGGCAGCGGGCCTCGCCTTCAGCAACACCGCGCGCAGTGCTTCGGACGACCTGGCCGGCGGGGTGACTGTGCAGATCGTCGATGCCAATCCGCTGAGCCGCGATGCGCAGGCGCAGGCCGTGGTCAAAGCACTGCGCGCCACGCCCGGTGTGGTTGAAGCATCGGTTGTCTCCCAGGATGAAGTCAACCGCCTGATCGAGCCGTGGCTGGGCACCGCAGTGGGCGGTGATAGCGGCATCCCGGTGCCCGCGCTGGTCGACGTAAAGCTGCGCGATGCGGTGACCGGGGAGACGCTCGGCGGCCTCAGGCGCGCGCTCCATGCCGTTGCCCCGGCGGCGCGGGTCGATGCGCAGTCCAGCTGGTTGAAGCCGGTGTTCGGAGCGATCGATACGCTGCGCTGGCTCTCGCTGGCGCTGGTCGCGCTGCTCGGCGTGGCGTTGGCTGCGGCGGTGCTGCTGGCGGTGCGCAACGCGCTGGGCAGCAACCGCGATACGATCGAGATTGTCCACCTGCTTGGCGGCACCGACGCCCAGATTGCGCGGATTTTCCAACGCGCGATCGGCTATAACGCGGGGCTTGGCGGGATCGTCGGGCTGGCCTTGGGGCTGGTGGTGGTGCTGCTATTGGGCCAGCAGTTCGCCGCGTTGGGCGCCGGGCTGGTTAATTCGGGCGCGCTCGAATGGAGCGATTGGCTACTGCTGGTTTTGATCCCCGTGCTTGGTGTGGTGCTGGCGATGGTCACTGCGCGTCAGACAGTGATGCGCGCCTTGCGCAAGATGCTGTAAGGGCGAACAATGCTGCGGCGTATCATCTCGTTTATCCTGCTTGCTTGGCTGCTCGGCTTCATCGCCTTCTGCCTGCTGCTGGCGCAGCCGGCAGGTCCGGTGAAGACCGATGCGGTGGTGGTGCTGACCGGTGGGGCGGGCCGGGTCGATCGCGGGCTTGAGGCGCTGCGCAAGGGTTGGGCCCCGCAGCTGCTGGTCTCGGGCGTGGGGCGCGAGGTCAAGCCGCCTGAGTTCGCCGCGCAATTCAAGGTCAGTCCGGAGCAGATGGCCTGCTGCGTATCGCTGGGCTTTGCCGCGACCGATACGGAAACCAATGGCCGCGAAACGGCGATCTGGATGCGCGACCGCAAAGTTACCCGGATCCGCCTTGTCACCAGTGACTGGCACATGCGCCGCGCGGTGTTCGAGCTGCGCCATGCGATGCCGGGCGGGGTCGTTATCGTGGAGGACGCGGTGCCGACCCATCCCGGCATGCGCACGCTGTTCCTCGAATATAACAAGCTGCTCGCGCGTTGGCTTACCCAAGCGGTAACCGGGTGAGATGAGCATCGACCGCGCTCCGACAGTCGCCGAAGTCCTACGCAGTCTTTTGTTCTATGCGCTGTTTTATGGCGGCAGCGTGTTCATCGTACTGGCCTGTGTTGTCACGCTGTTTCTCACTCCGCGTGAGACGTTTCGCCGCACGGTTGATAGCTGGTCGCTGTTTCACCGCTGGTGTCTGCGCCATGTGCTGGGCATCACGATCCGAGTCGAGGGCGAGCTGCCGCCGGGTCCAGTCTTCGTGGCGATGAAGCATGAAAGCTTTTTCGAGGCGATCGATCTGCCGCAGGTGCTCGATTATCCGGGGGTCTTCGCCAAAGCTGAACTGATGCGAATTCCCGGCTGGGGACTTGCCGGGGATCGCTACGGCCTGGTCACGGTCGAACGCGAGCAGGGGGCCAAGACGCTGCGCCACATGATGCAGGCGGCCAAGCTGATCAGCGGACAGGGCCGCCCGTTGGCGATCTTCCCCGAAGGATCGCGCGTACCCTGCGGCACCCGACCCGAACTCAAGTCAGGCTTTGCCGGGATCTACAAGATGCTCGGCCTGCCGGTGGTGCCGATTGCGGTCAATTCGGGCATACTTTATCACCGGCTGTGGAAGCGTGCGGGGGTGATTACTTACCGGATCACCGCGCCGATCCCGTCGGGCTTGCCGCGGCCCGAAGCGGAAGCCCTCGTTCATTCCGCGATAAACGTCTTCAATACCCGATGACCAAGCCCGAACGTCGCAATCCGCTCGAAGTGCTCGGCCCTGGGCTCGTTACCGGCGCGGCGGACGACGATCCCTCAGGGATCGGCACGTACAGTCAGGTCGGCGCTCAGTTCGGCTATGGCATGGCCTGGACGATGCTGTTTTCCTATCCGTTTCTGGTTTCGATCCAGATGATCTGCGCTGAAATCGGGGCGGTTACCGGACACGGAATCGCCACCAACATCCGCCGCCATTACCCACGCGCGGTCCTGCTGACGGCTGTTTTACTGCTGCTGGTTGCCAATACGATAAACCTTGGCGCAGATCTTGGCGCGATGGCGGCAGTGCTCAACCTCCTCATGCCAGGTCCAATCCTGCTCTATGCATTCCTGTTCGGCATCGTGTCGGTCTTTCTGGAAGTGTTCGTCAGTTACGAACGCTACTCGCGTGTGCTCAAATGGACCTGCCTGTCGCTCCTGGCATACATCGCAGTTCCGTTTGTCGCCGGGGTCGATGTCATGGAGGTGGTGCGAGGGGTGATCGTCCCCGGCATAGCGTTCGACAAACCGACCACCATGGCGCTGGTCGCGGTGATGGGGACCACCATCAGCCCCTACCTGTTCTTCTGGCAATCGGGCCAGGAAGTCGAGGAACAGCACCGTCTTCATACGCGTCCGCTCGGTCTTTCCCCGCGCAGTTCGAGTGGCGGCTTGAAACGGATCAA
>JAYUCG010000092.1:0-4275 GCA_043740455.1 Novosphingobium sp.
CCGCCCCACATCGTCGCGATCCACGAGAAAATCTTGATCCCGGTCGGGACCGCGATGACCATGGTCGCCGCGGTGAAATACATCTTCGTGTTCACCGACAGGCCGGTGGTGTACATGTGGTGCGCCCAGACGATGAAGCCCACGACGCCGATTGCAACCATCGCGTAGGCCATGCCGAGATAGCCGAATACCGGCTTCTTCGAGAAGGTCGAGATGATCTGGCTGATGATGCCGAAGCCCGGCAGGATCATGATGTACACTTCGGGGTGGCCGAAGAACCAGAACAGGTTCAGGAAAAGCTCCGGATCGCCGCCGCCCTTGGGGTCGAAGAAGGTGGTGTGGAAGTTGCGGTCGGTGATCAACATGGTGATCGCCGCGGCCAGCACCGGCAGCGCCAGCAGCAGCAGGAAGGCAGTGACCAGCACCGACCAAACGAACAGCGGCATCTTGTGCAGGGTCATCCCCGGCGCGCGCATGTTGAAGATGGTGGTGATGAAGTTGATCGCGCCCATGATCGAAGCGGCACCGGCAAGGTGGAGCGAGAAGATCGCAAAGTCAGTGGCCGGCCCGACCGAGCCGTAAGTCGACAGCGGGGCATAGGCGGTCCAGCCGATCCCGGCGCCGTTACCGGTCGCATCACCGGGCACGAAGGCCGAGATCATCAGGCTGCAGAAGCCCGCAACGGTCATCCAGAACGAGATGTTGTTCATCCGCGGGAAGGCCATGTCTGGCGCGCCGATCATCAAGGGCACGAACCAGTTGCCAAAGCCCCCGATCAGCGCCGGCATGACCATGAAGAACACCATGATCAGGCCGTGGGCGGTGATCAGGACGTTCCAAAGATGCAGCTGGGTATCGAAGCTTGGGTTCTTTTCGCCGAGGAACGACGCGATCGAACCCAGGTACTGGATCCCCGGGTGCGCCAGTTCGAGCCGCATCAGGCCCGAAATTGCCCCGCCGATAATCCCCGCGAAGATTGCGAAGATCAGGTACAGCGTGCCGATATCTTTGTGGTTAGTCGACATGAACCAGCGGGCAAAAAACGCCGGCTTGTGATCATGATTCCCGTGATCTTCGGTGTGTGCCTGGAAGTGGTCGGCAGTGGTGGCCATGGGGTAAACCTCTGTCCTTGAATTCGGGGTAAGCTCAGGCTGCCGGCTTGGCGGCGGGAGCGGCAGCTGTCGGAACGGCGGCCGGGGCGGCAGCAGCAGCTGAAGCGGCTGGCGCTCCGTCGATCTTGCCGCCCTGAACGATCACCCAGGCGTTGAACTTGTCGCGCGGCAGGGCTTCGACGACGATCGGCATATAGCCGTGCCTGACCCCGCAAAGTTCGGAGCACTGGCCGAAGTAGACCCCGGGCTTTTCGACCCGCAGGACCTTTTCATTGAGGCGCCCCGGGACCGCATCAAGCTTGAACCACAACGATGGTACCGCAAAGGAGTGGATTACATCGGCACCGGTCGTCTGTAGACGAATGTCTTCGTTTATCGGCACGACCATGCGGTTATCCACTGCCAAGTGCTGCGGACCGTCGGCATCGGTGCGCGGCTTCTCACCCGGCTGGGTTTCGCCCGCTTCCTTGAGCATGTTCGAGATCACCTCGATCTTGCCGTTGTCGGGATATTCGTAAGTCCAGTACCACTGGTTGCCGACCGCCTTTATCGTCAGCGCGTCTTTGGGGGCGGGCTTGAACTGCGCGCGCAGCAGGCCAACCGAGGGCACCGCGATAGCGACCAGGATCAGGATCGGAACGCCGGTCCAGACCACTTCGAGCAGCGTATTATGCGCGGTCTTCGACGGAACCGGATTGGCGCGCTTGTTGAACTTCACAATCACGATCAGCAGCAGCACCAGCACGAATGCGGTGATGCCGAACATCACCCAGATCAGCCAGTCGTGCATCGCCTTGGCGCGGTGGCCGATCGGCGAATACTGTGTCTGCACGTCCATCGCGCCCGGGATCGGCATGCCGACGCCCTGCACTGCCGGTAACGGCGTGTAGCCGCCCGGAGCGACCTTGAAGTGCGGATTGTTGGGATCGATCGCCGGGGCGGCTGGAGCAACGGTGGCCGGGGCAGCTGGTACGGCGGCCTTGGAATTGTCATTGGCCGGAGCCGAAGAAGCAGCGGCAGCCGGAGCAGAAGCCGCGGCCGGGGCGGCGAGCGCCGCACCGGGAGCTGCCAGCAGCGCCAGACCAAGCGCCAGAGCCTTGATCGCGTGACCCGCTTCGCGGACGGTGTGGCCGATTGTCATCGTTCCTCTTGCTTTCGCTAGTCAGGGCGAGCCGAAGCCGTAGATGCCTCCCCCGCCCCCTTGGGAGTTATAAATTTCAGGGGGCCCTATACGCGCGCTTTACGGGCACCTCAAGCGCCTCTAGGGGGATTTTTTGCGAGGTTCCCCAATGGGCATACTTTGCCCCAGGCAATTCAGGTAAAGGACGTTTGACCGCGATGCAGGATGATGACGTGCTGGCCGAGTTCCGCGCCAGCAAAGCCTTGCTGGAAGGCCATTTTCTGCTCTCATCGGGCCGCCACAGCGCGCATTACCTGCAATTTGCCCGCGTGTTGATGGATCCGCAACGCGCCGGACGGCTGGCGTCTGCGCTTGCCGCACGGATTCCGCGCGAGCTGCGCAAGGATATCACCAAGATTGTCGCCCCGGCGATGGGCGGCGTCATCATCGGACATGAGATGGGCCGCGCGCTGGGAATCGACGCTATGTTCGTCGAGCGGCCCGATGGTACCTTCGAACTGCGCCGCGGCTTCACCCTTGAACCCGGCGACAAGGTGCTGATGGTCGAGGACGTGGTCACCACCGGACTTTCAAGCCGCGAGGCGATTCGCTGCATCGAGGAAGCCGGCGGCGAAGTGATCGCGGCAGCGGCACTGGTCGACCGTTCGGCTGGAGCGGTCGATCTCGGCGTGCCCTTCTTTTCGCTGATCGCGATCAATTTCCCGACCTATGCCCCTGATGAGCTGCCGCCCGAACTGGCGGGCAGCGAAGCGGTCAAGCCGGGCAGCCGGGCCAAGGCATGATCCAGCGGCTGCGTCCCCACCTGCTCAGGTTGGGCGTGAATATCGATCACGTGGCGACGATCCGCAACGCACGCGGCGGCGATCATCCCGATCCGGTCCGCGCGGCGCAGATTGTCGCGGCGTGCGGCGGCGACGGGATCACCGCGCACCTGCGCGAAGACCGCCGCCACATCCGCGACGAGGACATTGCGCGAATTCAGGCTGCGACCGACCTGCCGCTCAACTTCGAGATGGCGGCAACCGATGAGATGCTCGAGTTCGCGCTGCGCCATATGCCGCACGCCGCGTGCATCGTCCCCGAACGCCGCGAGGAGCGCACCACCGAGGGCGGGCTCGATGCCGCCGGGCAGCATAACCGGCTCGCGCCAATCGTCGCGCGGCTGAGCGACGCGGGCATCCGCGTAAGCCTGTTCATCGCTCCCGAAGAGCGCCAGATCGAAGCCGCGATCAAACTGCGCGCGCAGGTGGTCGAGCTGCACACCGGGGAATATGCTCATGCGACTGGTGAGCAGGTCGTGATCGAACTGCGCCGCCTGAGCGACATGGCCGCGCTCGCCGCCAAGAACGGGATCGAGCCGCACGCCGGGCATGGCCTGACCTATGAGAACGTCCAGCCAGTCGCCGCGATCCCACAGCTCGCCGAGCTCAACATCGGGCACTACCTGATCGGCGAGGCGATCTTCACCGGGCTGGAAGCGGCGGTGCTGCGGATGCGCGATCTGATGGACGCAGCGCGGTGACGCAGCAAGGCTTCACGGCCGTTATGCAGTTCTGGCGTTGGACGATCTTCTTGCTTGTCCCTCTCGCATTCGCGCTGGGTTCAATCCTATCGTTCGAATTGTTCATGGCAGGGGCGTTTTCCGGCTGGGGCGATCGAAGCCTTGCAAAGATCTTGTACAATCTGACCTTGATTGCTCCCTGGCTCGGTTCGATTTTTGCCGGCATTGGCGCAATCACGTCCGCCTATGCAGGAAACTTTCCCGCAACATCCTTTCGAACCGCGTGTTTCCTGATTTCGTTGCTGCTGGGCGTGGGAATTGTTGCAACGGGAGTATTCGATTGATCCTCGCCATCGGTTCAGACCTCTGTAACATCGAGCGGATCGCCAATTCGCTGGAGCGCTGGGGCGAGCGGTTCGAAAACCGCGTGTTCACCGAGGTTGAGCGGGCCAAGGCGGCCCGGCGGCCCTATACCCGCGCCGGGACTTACGCGAAGCGCTTCGCCGCCAAGGAGGCTTTTT
>JAYUCG010000093.1:0-11320 GCA_043740455.1 Novosphingobium sp.
AAGGTCTTGTAATAGAACCCGGCGGGCAGCGCTTTGGCGGCGAGGCCCAGTACCGATCCCACGTCGAAGGACAGGTTGGGCCAGCGGTTCTGGCTGCGCGCTACCATTCCATCATAGACGAACAGGTCGGTCGCGCGGGTGTTCGGCTCGCTGCGTCCGCCGGTGCCGACCGTGACCAGCGCGTTAGGTTCCTCAACTCCTGCGGCCATGATCCCGCGCGGGCGGTGGTACTTGAAGCTGCGCGCAACCAGTCCGATCCCGTTGGCGAGCAGGGCCGCCGCCAGCGTATCGCCCGGGCGCGCCAGCAACGGCTTGCCGTCGAAGGTAAAGCGAAGTGAGCCGGGCTCGCCTGCGCGCCGCGGCCCGCTCATGGCAAAGCCTCCGGGCCGACCGCGCGGATCGCCTCGATCGCGTGAGTCACGCGGTGGCGCGTCATCACCAGCCAGGCGCGGCAGCCAAAGGTGTGCCGCCACAGCTCTTCATCAAGCCCGCGCGGGTTGGCGCGGGTAAACAGGTGCTCCATCGCCTGTGCCGGATCGGCATCGGGCTGGACCACCGAATCGACCGTGCGTTCGTAAGTGAATTCGGCCTGGGCGCGCCGGCCGCAGTGGGGGCAGGTGATCAGCATCATGGGCTTGCCCCTTTCCTAGCGGTGGTTCGGCATCGGGCCGACGCCGTTTTCATCGATCGTGTCGCCACGGCGAAAGCGATCGAGATCGAATGGCGCGTTGAGTGCGTGCGGCGTGCCAGTGGCCAGCGTGTGGGCATAGGTCCAGCCGGACGCCGGGGTGGCCTTGAACCCGCCATAGCACCAACCGCCGTTGAGGAAGAGACCCGCCACTGGCGTTGTGCTGATGATCGGCGAGCCGTCGAAGCTCATGTCGGTGACCCCGCCCCAGGTGCGCAGCATCCGCAGCCGCGACAATGCCGGGACCAGCGCGATCGCCTGCGCAATTGCCCCCCCGGTGACCATTGGTTGGCCGCGTTGGGCATAGCTTGGCCAATTGTCTGGATCGCCGCCCATGACGATCCCGCCCTTGTCCGATTGGCTGATGTAGCAATGCAGCGACTGCGACATGATCACGCCATTGATCATCGGCTTGACGCCTTCGGTGACCAGCGCCTGCAAGGTCTGGCTTTCGACCGGCAACTTCAGACCGGCCATCGCCGCCACGTGTCCGCTATGCCCGGCAACGCAGATTGCCACGCGGCCCGCGCCGATCCGGCCGCGCGTCGTCTCCACTCCAACCACTGCGTCGCCTTGCCGGACGAAGCCGGTGACTTCGCATTTCTGGATGATGTCGACGCCCAGCCGGTCGGCTGCGCGGGCATATCCCCAGGCGACTGCATCGTGCCGGGCAGTCCCGCCGCGGCGCTGGATCAGCCCGCCATCGATCGGAAAGCGTGCGCTACGCGACATATCCAGCTGCGGCTCGAGCTTTGCCACCTGGTCGCGGCTGAGCAGTTCGGCATCGATGCTGTCCACCCGCATTGCATCGCCGCGCTGCGCCAGCATCGTCATATCGCTATCGCTATGCCCCAGCATTAAAGCTCCGCGCGGGCTGAACATCACGTTGTAGTTAAGCTCGTCGCTGAGATGCTCCCACATCTTGAGCCCGAATTCGAAAAAATCATGCAGCGGCTTCTGGCGATAGTTCGACCGGACCAGCGTGGTGTTTCGCCCGGTGTTACCCCCACCGATCCAGCTCTTTTCGAGCACCGCCACGTTGCGGATCCCATGGACGCTCGCGAGGTAATAGGCGGTGGCCAGGCCGTGCCCGCCGCCGCCTATGATCACGATGTCATAGTTGGTCTTGGGCTCAGGATCGTGCCAGGCCGGTGCCCAGTGGCTCTGACCGTTGAAGACCCCGCGCAGCAGCCCGAGTGCCGAATATTTGGTCATGCAAGCGCCGTCCACCCGCGCCGCTCACGCCAGTCCGCCTCAAGCCCCGCAAACCGCGATAGTTTCAGGATGTCGATATCGGCGAACGAGCATTTGCCGTCGATCACCAGGTCGCGGATCGCATGACCCGATGCCGGGGACAACCCGAAGCCGACGCTCGACATCGATGCGACCACAACGTTGTCGGGGCTGGTCAGCCGGTCGATGATCGGGCGGCCATCGGGCGAATTCTCGACCACCCCGGCCCAGCTGCGGATTACGTTGAGGTGCGCTGCCTTGGGGAGCAATTCGGCCAGCCGCCGCGCAAGATTGCGGGCCAGCGGGGTCGACGGGCGAGCGGCCGGGCCGGTTTCATCGACATCGATCCATTCGTGCGGGCCACCGCCGTAAGCAAGATTGCCGCGCATCGTCTGTCGGCCATAGAGCTTGTGCCCATCGACCCCGCCGAGCGGCATCATCGGCGCGGGTTCGGTGATGATCATCTCGGCCCGGGCCGCGGCAAGCGGGATGTCTACGCCCAGCTGCGCCATCAGCTGCGGAATTTGCGGCCCGGCGGCGACCACCACAGCATCGCAGCCAAAAGTGGCAGTGGCGGTCTTGACCGCGGTGACCTTGCCGCCAGCCGTTTCAAAACCCGTCACCGGGCTGTGCTGGTGGATGATGCCGCCGAGGTCCTGCAAGGCCCAGGCATAGGCCTGAACGCTGCGCTGCGGGTTGGCGTGGCCGCCGAATTTGTAGTGAACCCCGCCAAAGCAATTGTCGCCCGCCAGCGGCACGGCGTCCTGCACTTGCTTCACGTCGAGCACTTCGACCTGATGGTTCAGCCGTTGATGCCGTTCGGCGACGAAGCGATATTGCTCCCATTGCCGTTCGGTCATCGCAATCAGGATGCGCTCCTTCTGGTGCTCGGTTGGATAGCCCAGCAGGTCGTCCATTTGCGGCCACAGCCGCTGTTCTTCGTCGAACAGCGGACTGGAATAATGCGAGGCGCCGCCGCCATTGCGGCCCGACGCTTCCCAGCCGACAATGAACTTGTCGAGCACGGTGACCTTGACGCCCGAGCGCGCCAGCCACCAACCGGCGCTGAGCCCGGTGACCCCGCCGCCGACAATGACGACTTCCGACCCGCTCATTTGTACATCCCCGTATAGAGCATGCCGCGATGCTCATCCTCGAATGGGGTGCCGATGTCTTCGACCGGCACCCACTGGGTCGGGATACCGAACCACACGTCCCACGCTGCTTCCATCTGGGCAGGTTCGTTCCAATCGGCGAGGATCTTCATTGGCAGTGGCCGCACCGGGGCACGGTGGCTGGCGAGCGGGACAGCGGCGAACGGCTGGCCGGACTCGAGTGCGAGCAGCATCGCCACCTGATCGCGGCAGCGGCGGCCCTGGCAGACCCCCATGCCCGCGCGGGTCAGGCGCTTGATCTGGTCCTGATTGGCAGGCCCGTCATTGAGCAGCGTTTCGAGCGAGCGGGCGCACATCGCGGGCGGCCGGTCGAGGTAGTTCGGCGGCTGCACGCCCAGCAGATCGGCCCGGGTCACTTCCTCGCACTGGCAGATGATCGTGTCCGGCGCGCTCGACGCGGCCAGAGCGCGGACCCAGTCCATCCGGTATTCGACATGATCGAACCCGCTGTCGGCCAGCCCGGCGCAAAGCCCGACAGCTGAAACTGTCGCCTCGCCGACGGGAACATAGCCGCCGCGCATTGCATCGAGTTCGCGCTGGCCGTGCATCGCATCGACCAGTTCGATCGAGGGAATGAGGCCTACTGCGGTGCAGATCGTGTCGCAGGCGATGGTCTCGCCGTTGCTCAGCGTCGCCGCCTCGATGCCGTTGATTCCGCCCTGTGCCGAGGTAACCGCCGTGTTGCAGTGAACGGAGACCCCCGCCGCAGCGAGCTTGGCGACCAGTTCGGCGGAGCCCTGCGGCGCGGAGCGCACTTCGACCAGCCCGGCCACATCCAGCCCGTGCTCGAGCGCGATCAGCGCGGTCTCCAGCGCTAGATCGTGCGAGCCCAGGATCAGGACGCGGTGACCGTCAAAGGCGGCGTAGCGGGTCAGCAGCATCTGTAGGGCTGCCGCGCCCATCACGCCGGGCTGGTCCCAGCCGGTGAAGGCCAGCGCCAGATCGCGGGCCCCGGTGGCGAGCACGATCCGGCCAAACCCGACCAACCACGATCGCTCCGCATCGGCCAAGCCGACGACCTGCTCAGGCAGGCTCTGCACACCGGGGCCGTTGCGGTAGACGCCCCAGGCTGTCGTTCTCAGGAGCAGCTCGACGCCTGCTTCCATTGCCTGCTCAAGCGCCGGCATCGACATGAACACGGCTTCGAGCATCCGCTCACTGTTCTGCGTCGCTGCGGTCATCCGGCCGCCGAAATAGAGCGGCACGTCATTGCCCATCAGTGCGCCGGACACCGGGTTTTCGTCGATCAGTAACACCGATGCGCCGGTCTGCTTCGCTTCGAACGCAGCGGCAATCCCGCTTGGGCCTGCCCCGATCACGACCACATCATAATGCGCTTCGGCGGGACTGCGCGTGCCGCCCACCGCACAAATATCGGTTCCGGTGAAATTGAGTTCCATCAAACTGCTTCCAATGCCTGCGCAAGATCCGCGATCAGATCGTCGACGTGTTCAAGTCCAACAGACAGCCGCATCGTGCCTTCGGAAATGCCGCCATCAAGCCGCTGCGCGGGGGTGAGGGCGTAGTGAGTGGTACTGGCCGAATGACAGATCAGCGATTCCGACCCGCCCAGGCTGACCGCCAATTTGAGCAGGCGCAGCCGGTCGAGCATGCGGAAGGCTTCGGCCTCGCCGCCGTGGAGGTGGAACGAGAAGGTCGATCCCGCAGCCTTGCACTGCCGATCGTAAACCGCGCGCTGACGGCTGCCCTCGGGCAGGAAGCCCAGATAGGTGACGCCCGCCACCTTGGGATGATCGCGCAGGAATTCCGCTACGCTGCGGGCATTGCTCATCGCGCGTTCGGTGCGGACATGAACCGATTCGAGGCTGCGTGTCACCAGCCATGCGGTGTAGGGATCGAGGTGATTGCCCCAGGTGGTACGCATCGCCTTGAGCAGGTCGACCAGCTCGCGCTTGCCGCTGATCCCGCCAGCCAGCAGGTCGCTGTGGCCGCCGCAATATTTGGTCAGCGAGGTCATGCACAGGTCCACGCCCAGTTCGATCGGGCGCTGGGCAAACGGGCCGAGCAAGGTGTTGTCGACCACGACCAACGGACGATGCCCCTGCCGCTCGCCGATCTCGTCCGCCAGCCGCACCATCAATTCGAGGTCGACGATGGCTGCCGTGGGATTGGCCGGCGTCTCGGCGATGATCAGCTTGAGCGGGCCTTGCGCCATCGCCTGATCGGCCGCCGCGCGCACCCCAGTCTCATCGGTTCCATCGAGATAGGCCGCGGCATGGCAGCCATATTGCGGCATGATGCTGTTGTAGAGCATGTCGACGCCGCCATAGATCGGCCGCCCGTGCAGTGCGCTGTCGCCCGGACGCATGAAGGCCAGCGCGATCGAGGAATGCGCCGCCATGCCGCTGCTGTAGGCAACCGCAGCTTCGGCCCCGTCGATCGCGGCCAGCCGCGTTTCGAGGATGTCGAGCCCGGGGTGGCCCAGCCGCGAATAGATATGCTGCGCCTCGCCCGCCAGTGGCCCGGTCCCGTCGAAGAACGCTTCGTGGACATGCTTGGCATGCTGCGCCGATGGGTAGACGAAGGTTGAGGTCATATAGATCGGCGGCTTGGCCGATCCCGATGCGGTCCGCGGATCGTAACCGAAAGCTACGGCGAGTGTTTCCGGCCTGAAGCCGGTGGGAGGGTCAATCGACATGGTCAGCAAGGTATGCACGGGCCTTGTCGCAATACCAGTCGGTAAAGCGCATCACGAGCATCTCGGCATCTTCGGAGTAAGGTCCGGGTCTGTAGCCGGGGCTCTCGATCCCCGCACTATTGTTCTCCGCCAGTTCCTTGTCCTGCAGATTGGTGCGGGTCCACAGGTCGGTCAGTTCGCCCAGGTGGTAGTCTACCCCTTCGACCGCGTCCTTGTGGACCAGCCACTTGCTGAACACGTGGGTTTCAGCGGGACCGACCGGCATGCAGCTGAACGTGAAGACATGATCGGCGGCGGCATGGCCAAACAGGTGCGGGTCGATCGCCCAGCGCATCGAGCCGAGATCGCCGTCCCCGGCCGTGCACATCAGCTTCTTCGAGATATACTGCCCATCGGGTGAGATCGACACGCAGCCCTCGTTCAGGGCAAACCGCGCGAGTTGCCACCAGTGCCCTTCGGCCGGGGCTTGAGCCAGACCAAGCTTATCCATCCGGTCAGCAAAGGCAGCGTTGCGGGCATTTTCGCCGATATCGAAATGCTTGGACATACCGACCGGGAAAGTCCGCGAAAGCTCGGGATGCCCGGTTGCGCAGTGATAACACTCGCGCGCGTTTTCCATCACCAGCTTCCAGTTGGCACAGTCGACCAGCACCGCCGATGCCGCGAGCTTGGCATTCTTGAAATCGTGCGGTGCGGCGTAAGCTTCGAATTTGGCGCCAAATTCGGCGAAGGGCGGCGGAGTGTCGGCCAGGTAGATGAAGATCCCCCCGGCGATGCACTCGGTCGCCACCGGCTTGAGCCCGTGATCGGCCTTGCTGAAATCGGCCGGCATGCGCCCCGCGGCCAGCAGCGCACCGTCGAGGTCATAGGTCCAGCGGTGATAGGGGCAGACCAGCCGTGCGGCCGAGCCGCTGCCTGGCTTGCAAATTTGCGATCCGCGGTGCCGGCAGCTGTTGTGGAAGGCCTTGATCTCGCCGTCGCGGTTGCGGGTGATCAGGATCGGCCATTTGCCCACGGTCATCGCCATGTAGGTGCCGGGCTTGGGCAGTTCGCATTCGAACCCGGCCATCAGCCAGCTTTGGCCGTAGATCGCGTCCATATCGAATTCGAAAGCTCGGGGATCGAGGTAAAGGCCCTGCGGCAGGGAATGGCCGGCTCGGCGCGCTGCGAATTGGCCGGCGGCCCACGCCAGGTCAGACATCAGCAAACTCCCCACAAAGCATCCGGGGATAGTGACGCAGCAGCCTGCAAACGAGAAATCGACTTTTGGCATAGCCCTATGTCAAATAGTCAGACATCAGGTGACCGCAGTTCAGCTGCGGCAAGAGGGGCGAGATCATCGCGAACAAGGCTGTCATGAATCGGCGCTGGCTTCCGCTGAACGCGCTCAGGGCGTTCGAAGCGGTCGGCAAGCACCTCAGCTTTACCGGCGGGGCGGCGGCACTGTCGGTTTCGCAAAGCGCACTAAGCCGCCATGTCAGCGCGCTCGAAAGCTTGCTCGGCAAGCAACTGTTCGAGCGCGACGCCGGGCGGCTCTCGCTAACCCCCGCTGGCGAAGAGCTACTGGCGGTGGTCGCCAAGTCGCTCGAGCGGATCGAGCAAACGATGAATGCCATCCGCGATGAAAGCATGCCGGGCCGGGCGATGCGATTGCACGTACCGCCTTCGCTGCTCCAGCAGGTGTTCATGCCGATGCTCAGCGAGTTTCGCCGCGATCACCCTGAAGTGCGCATCGATCTTTCCAGTGCCAACGTGACCGGCCTCCCGCCAACCGAGCTCGACATGGCGATTGTCTATGACCGGCCCAACGTCGATGATCGCATCACCGATCTGTTATGGATGGTCCGCGTCGCGCCCCTGTGCTCACCGGAAACCGCTGCCGCCGCTGCCGGCAAGTCGCTGGAGCAGTTCCTGTCGGGTCAGGAATTGCTGCATCTTAAGCTGGAAGGCCAGCCGCGCGACCTCCTGTGGGGTGATTATCTGCGCCGCAATGGGGTCGCCTTGCCGGCCATGGATGGCCTTGCCTTCGATACGGCCATTGCGTCAGCCAAGTACGCCATGACCTCGGGCGGGGTCATGCTCGGCGATGTCGATCTGTTTGCCGCCGAACTCGCTTCAGGTCAGCTGGTCATGCCCTATGACGTGGTGATCGAGGACGGCTATGGCTATTACCTCAAGCTGCACGCCGACGATCTGGCCGATCCGGCAATCGCGTCGTTCCGCAGCTGGCTGATCGCCCGGTTTGCAGCGCTGCGCGAGCTTACCGCGCGAGGATGAGCTCGGCGGCGGCATCGAATACGGCTTCGGGATCGAGCCGGTAGGTGCGATAAAGGTCGGGCAAGTCGCCGGTCTGACCGAACCGGTCGATTCCCAGCGGGCTGACGCGCTGGCCGTGGACCGAGCCGAGCCACGACAAGGCCGCCGGAGAGCCATCGATCAGCGTGACGATCCCGGCATCGCTCGCCAGCGGGGCCAGCAGCGTCTCGATATGGCAGGGCTGGCGCGTGTTGCCAGCGCCGCGCAAGGCATTCGCCGCCGACCAATCGCGATGCAGCAAGTCGGGCGAAGTGACTGCCAGCAGGCCGAGGCCGGGCACGTCTTCGTTGAGCGTCTCCCACGCGGCCAGCGCTTCGGGCGCAATCGCGCCGACATAGGCAATCGCCAGCCTGCAACCGGCCCCAGGGGGCCGCAGCCAATAGGCACCGCGCAGCGCATCGGCCTTCCAGCTCTCGTCCGCGCGCGCTTGTTGCTCGAGCAAGCGGGTCGAGAGGCGCAGATAGACCGAGCCGCCGTCTTCGGCCTGCATATGGCCGAACGCCCAGTGCATCAGTAACGCGAGTTCGTCGGCATAGGCCGGTTCGAAATAGGTCAAGCCCGGCTGGCCCATCCCGATCAGGGGCGTGTTGATCGATTGGTGCGCCCCGCCTTCGGGTCCGAGGGTCAATCCGGCAGGCGTCGCCACCAGCAAGAAGCGCGCATCCTGGTAGCAGGCATAATTGAGCGCATCGAGCCCGCGGGCAATGAACGGATCGTAGACCGTGCCAATCGGCAGCAGGCGATGCCCGAAGGTTGGGCCGGCCAGCCCGAGCGCGGCGAGCATCAGAAACAGATTGTTTTCGGCGATACCCAATTCGATGTGTTGCCCGGCCAGATGCCCGGCCCACTTCTGTGGGCTCGGGATTTTGTAGCCCGCAAAGATGTCTTTGAGCTCCTGTCGCCGGAACAGCCCGCGCTGGTTCACGAATGCGCCCAGGTTGGTCGATACCGTTACATCGGGCGATGTGGTCACGATGCGGTCGGCCAGGGGATGGCCAGACTTTGACAGGTCGAGCAGGATCCGGCCGAATGCCGCTTGGGTGGATTGTTCGGCACCATCGGGCACCGCGATGGCAGCGGGCACGGGGATATCAGCGGCGGGCGCAGAGGTTCGGGCGAGCACGGCGCGGGTGGGCTCGATAAACGCTTTGAGGTCGCTGACGGCGTTGTCACCAAGTCCGGCAAATGGCTCCCACTCCTCGCCTTCGGCAATGCCCAGGCTGGTCCGAAGCAAGGCGATCTGCGAGGGGTTCATCAGCCCGGCGTGGTTGTCCTTGTGCCCCTGGAACGGCAGGCCATAGCCTTTGACGGTATACGCGATGAACATCGTCGGGCGTTCATCGTCGGCCTCGACAAAAGCTTCGAGCAGCGTCTCGATGCAATGGCCGCCAAGGTTGAGCATCAGCGCCGAGAGTGCGGCATCGTCCATGCTGGCAATCAGCGCCAGCGCCCGCTTGTCAGCCGCCAGATCGGCGTTGAGTCGCAGCCGCCAGGCAGCGCCGCCCTGATAGGTCAGCGCGGCATATTCGGCGTTGGGGCAGTCATCGATCCACCGTTCGATCGCCGCGCCACCGGGGCGCTTGAACACCTCGCGCTGCATCTTGCCGTGCTTCAAGGTCAGCACCCGCCATCCGCAGGTTTCGAAAATATCGTCGAACCGCCGGAACATCCGGTCAGCAGTGGTCGAATCGAGCGACTGGCGGTTGTAATCGACGATCCACCAGCAGTTCCTGATGTCGTGCTTGTAACCCTCGATCAGGCATTCGTAGATGTTGCCCTCATCCAGTTCGGCATCGCCCATCAGCGCGATCATCCGACCGGCCTCGGCCTGAGCCATCTGGCCGTGCGCGATCAGGTAATCCTGCACCAGGCTGGCGAAGGCGGTTATGGCGACGCCAAGCCCGACCGATCCGGTGGAAAAATCGACCGGGATTTTGTCCTTGGTTCGCGACGGGTAACTCTGTGCGCCGCCAAGCCCGCGAAAAGCCTGCAACTGCTCGAGCGACTGGTTGCCCAGCAGGTAGTGGATCGCGTGCAGCACCGGCCCGGCATGCGGCTTTACCGCGACCCGGTCCTGCGGCCGTAGGGCGTGAAAATAGAGCGCAGTCATGATCGTTGAGATCGATGAGCAACTGGCTTGGTGACCGCCAACTTTGAGGCCATCGCGGCTTTCGCGCAGGTGGTTGGCATTGTGAATGATCCACGACGATAGCCAGCGCAGCCGGCTGTCGATCAGTTCAAGCCGGGCCACGCGTTCATGGATTTCATCATCCGCCAAGGTTGCGTCGGTCAGTTGTTCAATCCCTGCTCTAGTCATTGGAGATGTTCACTTGGTCTGCCTCCAAGGGCTGGTAGAGAACACGGACAAGTGGGCCACGCAGCGCAAATACCAGCGCAGCCCCTAGCGCTGCGATCCCGGCGTCCATCGTCCAGAACGTGGCCGGGCTCATCTGATCATAAAAGCTGCCGACCCATCCGGCGACTGTGTGCGCAATAAATGGTGAGAGAAACGCTGCGCCCACCATCGCGCCGGTTACCGAGCGCGGCGCGGCGTGGCTCACCAGCGCGAGCAAGGTTGGCCAATAATACATCCACGCCAGCCCCATCAACAGAAACCCGCTAAGTGCCCAGCCTACTGCAACCTGCCCTGGTGCCAAAGAGAGCGCGCTGCCGACCGCAAGCACCATCGCGGACAGGCAGATCAGCACCATTCCGATCCCGATCTTACCGAGGCTGTCGGGTTCAAACTTGCGCCGCGCCTGCCACGCCCAAAGCACGATCAACACCGGGGCCGCGAGGATGCTGCCGATCGAATCAACCGAGTTGAACCAGCTCGCTGGAACGGTGCCGAACGCACTGGTCAGGTTGACCTGCTGATCGACCCAAACGATCCCGATGCTCCACACCATCGGATAGGCAATTTCAGCTGGGATGGTCAGCGCGATGATCGCGAACAGCACCCAGATGCGGCGGCGTTCAGCCGCGCTGAGCGGTGCGCGCCTCACGCGGCGTTCGCCCGGCGGGCGGCTGGCCGGGAGGTAGCGTTGCCCTACAATATAGGTGACCAATGCAAGCAACATCAATCCGGCTGCGACGCCGAAACCGGCATGCCAGCCAAAGACCGCCGCAACACCACCGGTTACCAGTGGCCCTGCAGCGGCGCCGATATTGATCCCGGTCGAGAAGATTGTGAACCCCCGCGCGCGCAGCGATTCAGCCTCTGCCGGGTAAAGCGCACCCACTTGCGCC
>JAYUCG010000094.1:0-21123 GCA_043740455.1 Novosphingobium sp.
AGAACGACGGCTCGTCACGCCGCAAGCTGTCGAAGCGCAGCGATCCTGAGGCATCGGTTGGCTGGTACATGGAAGCCGGTTATCCGCGCGATGCGGTGATCGAATACCTCCTCAACCTGATCGACGGCCGCTTCGAAGACTGGCGCACGGCCAACCCCGAGGTCAGCAACGAACAGTTCCAGATCGAGATTGAGCGGATGAACCGCGCTGGCGCGCTGTTCGATCTGGCCAAGCTCGACAGCGTCTCACGCGATGTGGTCGGCGCGATGACTGCCAGGCAAATCTTTGACGCGGCACTGGTCTGGGCAAGCGACCACTCGGCCGACTTTGCCACGCGGTTCGGCGCCGATCCGGCCTACACGCAGGCGATCCTCGATATCGAGCGCCACGGCGAGCGCCCGCGCAAGGACATCGTGCGGTGGGAACAGCTGCCGGCCGACATCGGCTATTTCTTCGAAGATACCTACGCTGCCTTGCTGCCCGAAGCGCAGGCCGCCTTCGCCGCGCTGCAGCCCCCCCCGCCTGAGGGCATGCTTGCCGCAATCGCCGCAGCCTACGATCCTGCGCTGAGCCGCGACGCCTGGCTTGAATGGCTGCGCGAACTCGGTCTGGTCTATGGCTACGCGCCGAACGTCAAAGCGTTCAAGGCGGCACCGGACGAGTTTCGCGGCCACTTCGGCGATCTTGCCGGGGCGCTGCGCGTGGTATTGGCCGCGCGCCGCAACACGCCAGACCTTTGTGAGGTGATGCAGGTGCTGGGCAAGGACCGGGTGGTCGCCCGGCTCAACGCCGCGACGGCGTGGTGAGCTAGTCCCGCAAGATCAGTTTTGCACCCTGCTTGTTCTGCTCGATCTCTGCTTCGGTCAGGCCGCAGATTTCGTGCGGAAAGACCAGCCAGTCCTCGGCCTCATGCACGTAGAAGTCGGGCTTGAGCTTGGTGACGTTGCGGCTGGGCTTGTAATAGACCGTCGCGATGCCGACCGTCTCGGACATATTGTAGCGGCACCTTCCGGCCAGTTCCTGCAGGAAGGCCTGGATCGAACGGCCCGAATCGAACACATCGTCGATCACCAGCAGCCGGTCGTCCGGCCCCAGCGTGTCGACCAGATAGCCCAGCGCATAGACCCGCACCTGCTTTTCCTGCTGGTCGATGCCGGTGTAGCTTGAGGTGCGCACCGCGATGTGATCACATTCGATCCCGTGGTACGATAGCAGCTCCTGCACCGCGATCCCGACCGGCGCCCCGCCGCGCCAGATCCCGACCAGGTGAGTCGGGCGAAAATCGGCATCGATGACCAGATTGGCCAGAAGGAACGAATCCTTCAGCAGCCGGTCGGCGGTGAGATAAACCTTCTCAGCCAAGGGCGGCCTGATCGATCTCGGCCAGATGGCGCGCTTGCTCGGCGATCGGCAGGAACGAGCCGGTGAAGCTGTTCCGAGCTAGTTCGACTATCTGCGCTTCGCTGAGATCGAGCGCATCGGCGACCCTGCGGAAGTTTTCATTCACATAGCCGCCGAAATAGGCCGGATCGTCCGAGTTGATCGTTACCTTGAGGCCCGCATCCAGCATGCGCCGCACGAGGCTTTGCGCCATTTTAGTGATCACGCAGAGCCGCAGGTTAGACAGCGGACAGACCGTGAGCGTAATCGCCTCGGCCGCGATCCGCTGGGTCAGCGCTGCATCCTCGAGCGCACGATTGCCGTGGTCGATCCGCTCGACCTGCAGCAGGTCCAGCGCCTCGCGGACGTATTCGGGCGGGCCTTCCTCACCGGCATGCGCGGTGACGTGCAGGCCAAGCGCGCGGGCCCTGGCAAACACGCGCTCAAACTTGCTCGGCGAGTGTCCGAGCTCGGACGAATCGAGGCCGACGCCGTGGATGCGCGGCAGGTGCGGCTCGGCCAGAGCCAGCGTTGCGAATGCATCCTCTTCTGGCAAGTGCCGCAGAAAGCACATTATGATGCGATAGGTGATGCCCAGATCCGCCGCAGTCCGCTTGAGCGCTGCCTCGATCCCGTTTAGCACCGTTGTAAATCCAACGCCCCTCTCGGTATGTCCTTGAGGATCAAAGAAAATCTCGACATGTCGCACCTTGTCCGCGGCGGCTCTTTCCAAGTAAGCCCATCTTAAGTCGAAGAAATCTTGCTCGGTAAGCAGCACTGACATGCCCTGATAATAGATATCGAGGAAGTCCTGCAGGTTCGAAAAGCTGTAAGCGGCCCGTACTTCCTCCGCACTGGCAAAAGGGATCGCCACCCCGTTGCGGGCGGCAAGTTCGAACAGCATTTCCGGCTCGAGTGACCCTTCGACATGCAGGTGAAGCTCTGCCTTGGGCAGGCGCTCAATCAAGGCCGGGCGCGGATCGGGATTCGTCATGGCCCATTGCTGGCTTAGCGCGCGTTGCCGGTCAACCGCGATGCGGGAACCAATTGCCGTGTCGGTGGATTTAGGAAATAGCAGTTTTGCAAAGCGGGGCGCCAATGTCACTCCACACTCTTATTCAATCAGCAGTGGCCGGGCCGATTGTCCGGCCGGCAATGGATCCCACCACCCGGCGGCGCATTTACGGCCCGTTGCGCCCGCTGCATTGGCAGCCTTCGTTGTTAGAACTGTTGCTGCGGCGCTAATTGGCTGGAAGATCGCGCAAACGAACTTCGAAGCGCGTTCCGGTATCACTGCTGGAGACGAACAGATCGCCATGCGCCATCTTGGCAAGCGCATTGAGCAGCCGCATGCCTTGCCGACCCGCTGGACTTTCGGCTGGTATCCCAACCCCATCATCGGTGACACTGAGCATGGCTTCGCTGCCGTCACGGTCGAGGCAGATTTCAACCGCGCCTTGATCGCGGCCGATGAATGCGTGTTTCAACGCGTTCGTCACCAGTCCGTTGATGAGCAAGGCGAGTGCGGAAGCACGGTCGCGATCGACCAGGCACGGGACCGAGTTACTGACCAGTTTGATCGGGCTGCCATCGATCAGCGAACCTTCCAGCGATCTGGCCAGGCTTTCGATCAATTGGCCCAGATCGACGGTGGTGATCGCGCCGGGGCGATAGCGCAGGTGATCGTAAGTGTGGCCCATACTGGCAATCCGCGATGAGGTCTTGTGCAGGGCCTCGCCAACCGCCGGGTTTTCAGCATCGCGGGCCTGCATCGCGATCAGGCTGGAGAGGATTGTGAGGTTGTTCTTCAGCCGGTGATCGAATTCAGACAACAGCATATCGCGCTCCGCCAGGCGCGCTTCGCGTTCGGCCAGGAGCGCGACCGCAGCAGCCCGCGCCCATTCAGTCAGCATGACGACGATCAGGCCGACCACCAGATTGATCACCGTCCGCGGCAAGTCGAGCGGATCGGCAAAGCGGTAATCCGGGCCATGATTGATCCCGATCCACCACAAATAACCAAACGCCAGAACCCAGGCGATCAACCCGCCGCGCAGGCGCCCCATCAGCGTGGCAATCAGCAATCCTGGATAGGCCAGCGCATATGGCGCGGTGTTGGGCAGCCAGATATCGATGATCGCCCGCAGCAGGGCAACCAAGCTGACCGCCACGACCGCTGCGAGGACCTCGCCGGCAACGCGTCGCCAGCCGGATCGGCCCGCGGCAAAGTCCAGGCGACGAAACCGCGTCTCGCGCGGAGAGGCTAATCCGGAATTGCGCACGACCAAGAAACTCCTGCGCAGAAACTAAACCAGACGCGGTGAGTTGCAAGCGTCGATACTTGCCCAGCGTTCCATTTTCGTTCTATCGGTTCACGATGAGCGAAGCTCTTCCCCTTCCCGCCTTGCACGCCAGTCATGGCGGCTGCTGGCTGCGCAGTGGCGCAGGCATGAGCCGGGGCGTAAGCAAAGGCGATGCAATCATCGCCGCCGCCGATACGCCGTTGCTGATGCTCAATGCCCCGCTGGTCGCGACCCGGCTGGGCTATCCGGACCTTTCGGGGCTCGACCTGCTGGAACTGTTCGCCTTTGTCCACCCCGCGCAGTTCATGGTGCCAACCCCCAAAGGTCTGGCGCATGCGCTCGATCTGCCTGAGCCTGCCGACGATGCCGAAGTCCCGCTGCTGCTTCAGCAGGCCGCCGAAGCCCTGCTCGCGGTTTGTGCGGGGCCCGTCTGGCCGCAGCGCGAAGGGGCTTGGACCTCATTGCAGGCGCTCACCCGGCTGCGCTGGTCGTGGGCGCCATTGCTCACGGCACGGATCATGGCTCCGACCAAGGCCGAGCGGTGGCTGTTCACCCGGCTGCCCGAATGGGAAGAGACGGCCGAACGGCCCCAGCCGGCCCAGGTTACGCTCGATCCCGAAGCGGTGGCGGCGCAGCTGGCCCAGCTTACCGGTCAGAACGCAGAAGCCCGCCCGGCGCAGGCCCACTATGCCGCCGAAGCGGCACACGCCTTTGCCCCGCGCACGCAGCGCGACCAGCCGAACATGCTGCTGGCCCAGGCGGGGACCGGGATCGGCAAGACTCTGGGCTATCTCGCACCGGTCTCACTGTGGAGCCAGGCGGCGCAGGGGACCGTCTGGGTCTCAACCTATACCAAGGCCCTGCAGCGCCAGCTCCGCGCCGAAAGCCGGCGCGCCTGGCCCCCGCACCGCGCTGATGGCAGCGCGCCGGTGGTGGTGCGCAAGGGCCGCGAGAATTACCTGTGCCTGCTCAACCTTGAAGACGCGCTGCAAGGCGGCTTCACCGGCCGCGCCGCCATACTCGCGCAGCTGGTCGCGCGGTGGGCGGCGTACAGCCAGGACGGCGACATGATCGGCGGCGACCTGCCGGGCTGGCTTCCCACCCTGTTCCGTCAGCGCGGAGTTGCCGCGCTGACCGATCGGCGCGGCGAATGTGTCTATGCCGGGTGCCCGCATTACCGGAAATGCTTCATCGAGCACGCCAGCCGCGCCAGCGCGCAGGCCGATCTGGTGATCGCCAATCATGCGCTGGTGATGATCAACGCCGCTCGCGGGCGCGATACCGCCCAGCGCCCGACGCGAATCGTGTTCGATGAAGGACACCACGTGTTCGAGGCCGCCGATTCAACCTTTGCCGCTGCGCTGAGCGGGGCCGAGACGATCGAGCTCAGGCGCTGGGTGATCGGCCCCGAACGCGGCTCGAAAGGCCGCCGCCGTGGTCTTGCCGCGCGGCTTGCCGATGTGGCGAGCTATGACGAAGCAGGCGGCAAGGCGATTGCCGCCGCGCGTCACGCCGCCGAAGCCCTGCCCGGCGATGGCTGGCTCCAGCGATTGCAGGAAAACGCTCCATCCGGCCCCCTGGAAGAGCTGCTCGCAGCCGTGCGCAGCGTAACTTACGCGCGCGATGAAAGCGGCGGTCAGGAAGGGGGATACGGGCTGGAAACCGAAGCAGCCCAGCTCGACGGCCCGCTTGTCGAACTCGCGGGCGCGGCGCAGGCCGCGCTGGCCGAACTGCGCGCGCCCCTGATGCGGCTCGGAGTGCGGCTTGAAGCCATCCTGGCGGAACCGCCCGATTGGCTCGATGGCACCGGCCGGGCCCGGATCGAAGGCGCCCGGCATTCGCTCGGCTGGCGGATCGACCTGCTCGCGGCATGGGAAGCCTTGCTTGCGCGCATCGGCGGGCCGGCTGATCCCGAATTTGTCGATTGGCTCGCGGTGGATCGATCCGAGGCGCGCGATTTCGACGTCGGCATCCACCGCCACTGGCTCGATCCGATGAAACCCTTCGCCCACGTCGTGCTGCAGGGCGCACATGGCGTGATGCTGACATCGGCCACGCTCATGGACGGCGATGACTGGGGCGCGGCGATCGCGCGCAGCGGCGCGCCTGAACTGGGGATCGCGCCGCGCCTCTCAAGCTTCGATAGCCCGTTCGACTATGCCAGCCAGTCCGAGGTCTTGATCGTCACTGACGTCGCCAAAGGCGACATGGCGGCGCTGGCCGGGGCCTATGCGCGGTTGATCGAAGCGGCCGGTGGCGGCGCGCTGGGCCTGTTCACCGCCATCCGCCGCCTGCGCGCTGTCCAAGGTCGGATTGCCGACCGGCTCGCCCGTGCCGGGCTGCCGCTTTACGCGCAGCACGTCGATCCAATCGATACCGGCACGCTGGTCGATATCTTCCGCGATGACCCGCGCGCCTCGCTGCTCGGTACCGACGCCTTGCGCGACGGCGTCGACGTGCCCGGCAATTCACTGCGACTGGTGGTGATGGAACAGGTGCCCTGGCCCAAGCCCTCGATCCTCCACCGCGCGCGGCGGCTGGCAGGCGGTGGTTCGGCCTTTGACGACAAGGTGATTCGCGCCCGGCTGGCTCAGGCGTTTGGTCGCTTGATCCGCACGCGCCAGGACCACGGCACTTTCGTCGTGCTTTCAGCGGCCTTCCCTAGCCGGCTGCTATCCGCTTTTCCAGCCGGCACACGGATTTCGCGGGTGACGCTCGACGAGGCTTTACATCGCGTCGCCGCCGGTGTTTCACAAGTGCCCGTCCAGCGCGAGACTCCTGCTTGAAAACCCCCCGATGAAGACACTCGGCCTGTTCCGTCATGCCAAGTCCGACTGGCAGGATCCGCGCGCGCGCGACTTCGACCGGCCGCTCAACAGGCGCGGGCGCAAGGGCGCGGCGCTGATGGGTCGGCACGTGCTCGAACACGGCCAGCACTGGGACCGCATGATCTCATCCCCCGCGATCCGCTGCGCCGAAACGATCGAGATTGCCTGCCAGGCTGCCGGCCAGCCGGTTGCGGTGCAATGGGACCGGCGCATCTATCTAGCCAGCAGCGTCACCCTGATCGACCTGCTGCGCGAGACCACCGACGCGCTGGATGCAGTCTTGATGGTCGGGCACAACCCCGGGGTTGAAGACCTGATCTTCGATCTCGTCCCCGATGATGGCACCAGCCCGCTGCGCGATGAAGTCGAGATCAAGTTCCCAACCGCCACCTTCGCGGTGCTGGAACTGGCGATCGACCATTGGAGCGAACTCAAGGACAACTGCGCGCGGCTGGTCCACCTGATGCGCCCGCGGGACCTTGATCCGGCCTTGGGCCCGCAGCTGGCCTAGACCCAGTTCAGGCCATGTGGATCGCCTTGGTGACCAGGTAGCTGTCCATCCCTTCAAGGCCGCCTTCGCTGCCGAAGCCCGAATCCTTGACCCCGCCGAACGGCGCATCGGCGGTGCTGATCGCGAAGGTGTTGATCCCGACCATGCCCGCTTCGATCGCATCGCCCAGCAGATTGGCGTTGCGCAGACCCTCGGTGAAAGCGAACGCGGCGAGCCCGTAAGGCAGGCGGTTGGCCTTGGCCACGGCGTCTTCTAGCGTCGAAAACGGCGCGGTTACCGCGACCGGACCGAACGGCTCGTTCGACATGATGTCGGCACTGTCCGGCACATCGGCCAGCAGCGTCGGCTCAAAGAAGAACCCGCTGTCGCCGCGCCTGCCGCCCGCCAGAACCCGCGCGCCCTTGGCCGCAGCGTCGTCAACCAAGGCTTCGATCGCGCCTGGGCGCCGGGCATTGGCAAGCGGTCCCATGACGGTTGCGGCATCCAATCCGTGCCCGGTCTTCACCGCCCGCGCCCGCTCGGCAAAACCGGCGACAAAGCGGTCGTAGATGGCTTCCTGCAAATAGAACCGCGTCGGCGAGACGCAGACTTGCCCGGCATTGCGGAATTTCTGTGTAACCACCATGTCGAGCGTCTTTTCGAGATCGCAATCCGCGAAGACCAACACCGGCGCGTGCCCGCCCAGTTCCATGGTCACCCGCTTGAGCCCGTCCGCGGCCAGCCGCATCAGGTGCTTGCCGACCGGAACCGAGCCAGTGAAGCTGACTTTGCGGATGACCGGCGAGGCGAGCAGGTGCCGGCTCACCTCATCGGGCACGCCGTGGACCAGCTGCAGCACTCCGGCGGGAAGCCCGGCATCAGCCAGGCAGCGCACCAGCGCACCGGTGCAGCCCGGGGTTTCCTCGGGCGGCTTGGCGATCACCGAGCAGCCGGTCGCCAGCGCCGGTGCCAGCTTCTTCGCCATCAGGTAAACCGGGAAATTCCACGGGCTGAACGCCGCTACTGGCCCGACTGGCTGACGCGTTACGAGCGATCGCTGGCCGGTTGGGCGGACAAGCGTGCGGCCATAGATCCGCACCGCTTCTTCGCCGCACCATTCAAACAGCTGCGCGCTGCTCAGCACTTCGGCGCGGGCTTCGGGAAGCGGTTTGCCCTGCTCAAGCGTTAGCAGGCGCGCAATTGATTCAACCCGCTCACGAAGCAATGCTGCGGCTTTCTTAAGCACCGCACCGCGTTGATCGGCGGGGGTCGCGCGCCAAAGCTGGAACCCCTTGTCGGCTGCCTCGAGCGCCTCATCAAGATCGGCTTTGCTGGCCATCGGCACTTCACCGATAGCCTCGCCGCTCGCCGGATCGACTACCGGGAACAGGTCGCGGCCCTCGCCGATTTTCCAGCTTCCGCCGATAAACAGCGAAAGGTCGGCGTCGTAAGTATCTGGCATGGGAATCCCTTAGCTGGCTAAGGGAATTATCTAAGCGTCGTGAAGCGCATTTACCAGTGTCGTGCGCAGCGCAATCAAGCGCGCCCGGTAGGCAAAATTGGTGGCAACCGGCGCTGGCGGTATAGCGGCAACCATGGGCGCCGAAGCGGGCACAGACTTGGTCGTCCCGCCTTGCAGAGCCATCTTGGCCCCTTTCAACGTGTAGCCTTCGCGGTGCACCAGCCGGTCGATCGTCTCGACCATCCGAACGTCCTCAGCGCGGTAATAGCGCCGACCGCCGCCGCGCTTCAGCGGATTGAGCTGCGAAAACTGCTCTTCCCAATAACGCAGGACGTGCTGGCGGATACCGAGCGCCTTGGCCACTTCACCAATCGTACGCAGCGCCTCGGGATCCTTACCGTCGGCAAACCCAAGGGGGCCGTCGGCAAAGCCAGGCGCGGCGTCGCTCATCCGCGGGCGATCCGTTCCTTGAGCATCTGGCTGGCGCGGAAAGTGAGGACGCGGCGCGGGGTAATCGGAACCTCAACCCCGGTCTTGGGATTGCGCCCGATCCGCTGGCCCTTGTCGCGCAGCAGGAAGGTGCCGAAGCCCGAAATCTTGACGTTCTCGCCCTGTTCAAGCGCTCCGGTCATGTGATCGAGGATCGATTCCACCATGCCCAGTGAATCCGACCGCGAGAGACCGAGCTTGCGATTGAGCGCTTCGGCCAAATCGGCCCGTGTCAATGTTGTCATGGAACGCATCCAACCCTTCCAAAGATGCAGCTGTAGCGACCTTAGCGCAGACAATACCGATATCGTTTTCGATTGCAACGCAACTGAAACGTTCGTTGCGCACCTTGTTGCAGGTTATACCCGGATCAGGCTTGCGCCCCAGGTAAATCCGCCGCCCATGGCTTCCAGCACGACGAGGTCGCCTGCCTTGATCCGACCGTCACGTACCGCGGTATCAAGCGCCAGCGGAACCGAGGCCGCAGACGTGTTGGCGTGCCGGTCGACCGTGACGATGACCTTTTCAGGCGCGAGGCCAAGCTTGCGCGCGGTGGCATCCAGGATGCGCTGGTTGGCCTGGTGCGGCACCACCCAGTCGATATCGGCGGAGGTAAGTCCCTGATCAGCCAGCACTTCGCGCAAGACTTCAGCCAGATTGACGACCGCGTGGCGAAACACCTCCGGTCCCTTCATCCTGACATGACCGACCGTGCCGGTGCTGGACGGGCCACCATCGACATAGAGCAGGCCGTTGTGCGCGCCATCGGCGTGCAGCCGCGTTGCCAGCACGCCGGGACCATCTTCGTCCACTTCGCGGGCTTCGAGCACGATGGCGCCGGCGCCGTCACCGAACAGCACGCAGGTGGTGCGGTCCTCCCAGTCGAGGATGCGGCTGAAAGTTTCGGCACCGATGACCAGCGCGCGCTTCGACAACCCCGTGCGCAGCAGCGAATCGGCAATCCCCATCGCATAGAGGAACCCGGAACAGACCGCGGCGACATCGAAGGCCACCCCCCCATTGCAGCCGAGATTGTGCTGAACCTGCGTCGCGGTCGCCGGAAAAGTCTGATCGGGGGTCGCGGTCGCCAGCACGATGAGCCCGATGTCGGCGGGAACGAGACCTGCTGCCGTAAGCGCCTGGCGCGCCGCTTTGGTCGCCAAGGTCGAGGTGGTCTCCCCCTCCCCGGCAATGTAGCGGCTGCGGATCCCGGTGCGTTCGACAATCCATTCGTCAGTGGTGTCGACAGTTTTTGCCAGTTCGGCATTGGTCACCATGCGCTTGGGCAGGGCTGAGCCCGTGCCGACGAGAACCGAGCGCAAGGTCATTCAGCGGCCTTCGGCGCCGTGCGGATGGCACCGTTGCCCAGCCGCGCGACGTCAGCCGCGATCCGTTCGGTGATGTTTTCTTCGAGCAGCCGCGCGGTCACCGCCACGGCATTGGCCACGCCCAGCGCATTGGCCGAACCATGGCTTTTGACGACCACGCCATTGAGACCCAGGAAAACCGCGCCATTATGGTTGTTCGGGTCGAGATGGTGCTTCAAGAGTTCGGTCGCGGGCCGCGAGATCAGGAAGCCGAATTTGGAGCGCAACGAAGAGGCGAAGCTGCGCCGCAGCAAGTCGGTGACGAAGCGCGCCGTCCCTTCGACGGCCTTCAAGGCGATATTCCCGGAAAATCCGTCCGACACCACCACGTCGATATCGCCGCGGTTGAGCTTGTCCGCCTCGGCAAAACCATCGAACGACATCGCCAGACTGACCGAAGCCAGTTTGAGCTGCGCGGCAGCAGCCTGCAGGTGCTCGGTCCCTTTGGTCTCTTCGGTGCCGATGTTCAGCAGCCTGACGCGGGGGTTTGCCCGTCCCGTCGCAATCCGCGAGTAGGCTGCGCCCATAATCGCAAACTGCACCAGGTTGCGGGCATCGCATTCGGTGTTGGCACCCAGATCGAGCATGACCACGTCATTGTCGCCCAAGGTGGGGAGCAAGGCCGACAGCGCCGGCCGATCAATCCCCGGCATCGTGCGCAGCGCAAGCTTGGCCATCGCCATCAGCGCGCCGGTATTGCCCGCGCTGACCGCAGCGCCTGCATCCCCAACTTTAACCGCGTTGATCGCGAGACCCATCGAGGTGGTCTTGGCACGGCGCAGCGCCTGAGTCGGCTTTTCCTCGCCGCTCACCACATCGGGGGCGTGGAGGATTTCGGAGGCCTCGCGCAAGTTGGGATGCGCGTCGAGCGCGGCCTTGATGCGCACTTCGTCGCCCACCAGCAGGAATTTGAACCGATCATGGCGACGCCGGGCCAGGGCTGCACCCTCGACCATAACGCGCACGCCCTCGTCTCCGCCCATCGCGTCAACGGCGATACGCGGCAGGCTCATGTGCTACTGTCCACTTGATCTTGGAGGCTTAGAGCCCGACCGCGATGACTTCGCGCCCGTTGTAGTGACCGCACGCCGGGCACAGGTTGTGCGGGCGCTTGAGTTCACCACAATTGGAGCATTCGTGGAATGCTTCAACCTTCAGCGCATCGTGGCTGCGGCGCATGCCCCGGCGTGAGGGCGACGTTTTTCTTTTGGGGACAGCCATTGCGGCACCTGTTCCTGCAATTAATCATTCGGTCTAAGTAAGCCGCGCAAGGACCCGGGGGTCGGCAGCTCGCGAAGGCGGGCCTATAGCGAATTTGGCGACGCTTGCAAGCACCGACCGCCGTACTGGCAATGACACAGGGGAGAAGACAATGTTGTTACCCACTACACTCTGCATGGCGGCCGCAGCGGCCATCATCAACTTCTGGCTGGCGATGCGCTGCGGCCAGGTTCGCACCAAGGAAAAGATCAACATCGGCACGGGCGGAAGCGACCTGATGGAACGGCGCATGCGCGCCCAGCTGAACTTCGTGGAGAACACGCCCTGGGTCCTCGCCCTGATCGGCGGCCTCGAGCTGGCCGGCAAGGGCGCTGGCTGGCTCGCCATCGTCGGCGCGGTCTACATGCTTGGCCGTGTCGCTCACGGCCTGGGCATGGATGGCACTTCGTTCAAGGCCGGCCGCGGCATCGGCACCGCCACGACCATGCTGACCCAGCTCGGCCTGGCAATCATCGGTGTGCTTGTCGCCACCGGCCACATGTAAGCAATCAGCTCAGCGCGTAATCGCTGACAAAGGCGTTGACCTGTCTTTCCCGGCCGAATGTGCTGGTTGGCCCATGGCCGGGAAGGAAGGTCACGTCGTTGCCCAGGGGCCAAAGCTTCTTGGTGATCGCATCGATCAGGTCCTGATGATTCCCACGCGGAAAATCAGTCCGTCCGATCGAACCTGAAAAGATCACATCGCCAACCACCGCAAAGTGCGACGGGGCGTGATAAAACACCACGTGGCCCGGGGTGTGTCCGGGACAATGGATCACTGCGAGCACCAGCTCGCCCACAGTCACTTTGTCGCCATCCTTGAGCCACCGGTCTGGCTCGAAACTCTCGGCATGCATCCCGTATTTGCCGCCATCCTCAGCCAGCTTGTCGATCCAGAACCGGTCATCCTCGTGCGGGCCTTCGATGGTCAGGCCCAGTTCTTTGGCGAGCATTCCGGTCTGGCCGCAGTGATCGAGATGGCCGTGCGTGACGAGCAGCTTCTCGAGCGTAACACCGACTTTTTCGACCGCGCTCTTGATCTTGTCGAGCTCACCGCCCGCATCGATCACCGCGCCGCGCATCGTTTTGGTGCACCAGATCAGCGAACAGTTCTGCTGAAGCGGAGTGACGGGAATGATGCCGACGCGCATCGGGGGTTCGGGAGGGTTGATCATCCCGGGTGAATACCCGCAGCCGCGCATCGCGAGCAACCGCTTAATCGAGGCTGCACAATGCCGCCCGAAGTTTCGCAGAAAAAACAGGTTTATGGCGCATATTTACAAGGCGCGATCGGTCCGTCCCTGCACTGAGCGCCCAAGCTGCTCGCGCTGACTGGCGTTGGGGTCCAAACTGATGAAAAATTCCAGCATTGTACATTGCACCATTGCCGCCTTGGCAGCCAGTGCCGCATTCGCCGCCATCACGCCCGCCAGTGCCAACATGATTGGTGCATGGAATTATGATTCGACGCCCTCGCTTTGCTCGATCGGGACCAAGGGGAACACGGGCAAGCTGATCATGCTGTACACCGCCAGCGGTGCCAGCGGCATGCTGTTGGTCCCCGATGATCAGGGTTCGATCACTCCCAACCAGGATTACCCCCTCAAGATCAGCCTCGAAGGATCGGCGGAATCTAATATGCGCCGTTCCGCCATCAAGTTCGGCGGCTCGAACGTGCTGCTCGTCGATATCAAGGTCGCCGGGCTTGCCGCTGACGCAGCCGATGGGTTTGCGATGCGGGTCAAAATGAATGACAAGCCTGTGTTCGACAAGGACATGCACGGCTCGAAAGATGCCTTCGCAGCCTTCGTCGCGTGCACCAAGACTTTGACCAAGTGATCGCCAGGTCGGCCCGGCGCTGGTGCAGCGCATTGGCGATGCTTGGTGCTGTGCTGGCATCGGCGCCTGCCAGCGCGGGCGAGACATATTCCAAATTCAAGATAGATTCGCTGCACAAATGGTCGATCGGCAAATGGACCATCTGGGCGATGCCCAACCACCAGTGCCTGGCGATGGATCAGGAAATCAACTTTGAGAAACCCCAATTCTGGGGTTTCATTATTAAAAACGGTCTGGACGTGGAGATGTTTTTTGGAAGCATCGAAAACCCCGAGCCGCAGACAGTCCAGATAACTTTCAATTCCGGTAAACCGGTCAGCTTCCCGGCACGCGTCGAGCCAATGGATGGCGCGAATGCCTACGTCATTCCGTTTGATCTGGAATACGTCTGGACCATGCAAGACGACGTCGACGTCGATGTTTTTACCGGCGGCAACCGGGTTTTCTCGGGCTGGACCAAAGTGATGGGCAAAGTCGCCGAGGGACTGGAAAAGTGCGATAACTGGAACCAGGCGCATTCCCCAGCATGACCCGAACAGGGTGTTCAGCCTTTTGAATTCGATTTTTGAAAGGACAACCAATGCGCAAATACTATTTGACCGGCTTGCTGGCCGCAGCGCTCCTCGCCGCCCCGGCCCAAGCGGGTTATGCAAGCTTCACCCCCGACGCCGCCGTGACCTGGTCGGCGCGGACCATGCGCATGGCAGGCATCGTCAATCTGGACAATCCGCAGGCGCTATCGAAGAACGCTCTCAAATTTGCCTGCGACGGCTTGACTGGCGAGCAGATGAAGCACGAATACGGCAAGGAGCCGCGCTGGGCGCTATCCTCGCAGCTCAACATCTGCAGCGCATTCGATGGCTGGGCGGGCAAAATGATGGGTTCAAAATCGCCCTGCAAGACGCTCGAAAAAGGCTTGAAAGATCTGGCTAACGCAACCGCCGAAGCCGCTCCGCCAGAGGTTGTCGCCGCCGCGCAGGCGATGCGCGCTTCGGGCAATGCTATTCTGCAATCCGGTCATTCGAATAACGCCTGCAAAGTCTAGAAGCAAAGACCCGGCATGCTACGGAACAGAGTTAGAAAGCACATTTTTATCGGCATCGTCCTGCTGGCATCACTGACGCTGTCCGCCAATCCGGCAGCTGCCGGCAACGCCAAAGGGGACGACGGCTGCGTCGCCGGGGTCGTGCCCGCCCACTTCAAAAAGAAATGGAAATTCGACGACTGGAACGTTTGGGCGACCGAATACGGCACCTGCATGGCGCTCGAGCAGGAGACGCTGGGCTACTCGGAATACCATGTCTGGGGGTTCGAGCAGTCGCCAGGTTCACGCCTGACGATGTATTTCGGAAGCATTGAAAATGCCCAGCCGCAGACCGAGCAGTTGTCGTGGATCAACGGCGGCTAGTTCGAATACGAGGCACAGGTCAAGCATTTGCGCGATTGGTATGCCTACGAGATTTCGCTCCAAGCTAACGCACTGTCGGTCTTTCCCCGTCAGCTGACCGTGGTTGCACACGTCAATGGCGAGCGGGTATTTCTCAACGTTTACAATTCAATGGACCGGCTGCGCAAGACCATGACGGAATGCCTTGCCTGGCAACAGGCGAACTGAACGCAGTCTAGAGCCGCCCGCTCTTCCACACCACCCGGCCGATCACCTGGACTTCCTCCTGCGACAGCTCGAGCGTGCGGTACGCGGGGTTGTCGCTGACCAGTGCGATCACTCCCGGCCGACCGATATCCAGCCGTTTGACCAGCAGCGCATCGCCGACGCGGACCACGTGGATGCCATCGCGCGGCACGCGGGGGGTACGGTCCACCAGGATTTCGTCACCGTCGCGCAGCGTGCCTTCCATCGAATCGCCCTCAACTCGGATACCGGCACGCGCCACACCGTGGTGCTGGCCTTTGCCGGCAGCGAGCCGGTCAGCGCGGGTGAACTGTTCATCGACGCCTTGCCCGAGCATGAATTTGTCATTCCCCGCCAGCTGGTCGCGGACGCGGCGGTGGTGCGGGTCGATCACACCATGCTGCCCGAGCCGCGGATGGAGGTTGAAGTTCAGCTGCTGCTGCTCAACGAGGCTTGAGCTAGTACCCGGCGGCGTAATCGACCGTCCGGGTCAGCGCTTCGCCCGCCCGAAAGCGCGCCAGGTTGACGAGGAACCGCTCAGCCGAGCGCTGGAACATCAGCGTCTGCGCATTGCCCGAGAGGTGCATCGTGACCTGCGCATTATCGAGCGTCCACAGCGGGTGATCTTCGGGTAGCGGTTCGGGCGTGGTCACATCGAGCAGCGCACCGCCGATCCGCCCGGCGGCGAGCGCATCGACCAGCGCAACCTGGTCGATCACGCTGCCCCGCGCGATGTTGACGATCACCGTGTCGCTCTTCATCGCCGCCAGTTCCGTAGCGCCAATCATGTGCTGCGTTTCGGGCGTGGCCGGCACCGCGAGGACGATCCAGTCAAAGCGCGCGAGCTCGCCGCGCCATTGATCCGGACCGAGCGTGCCGGGCCCCGCTGAGCGGCGCACCTTGGCGACCTTCGCGCCAAATCCGGCCAGCCGCGCCTCGACCTCTTGCCCGATCGCGCCGTAGCCCAGGATCAGCACCTCGCTGCCGTAAAGTTCGCGCTTGCCGGGCGATTGCTTGAGCCACTCGCGCCGTTCCTGCGCGCGCACCACCTCGCGGTAACCCTTCGAATGCGCGAGCATCAGCATCACCACATATTCGGCAATCGGCACCGCGTTGATCCCGGCACCGTTGGTTAACACCACGCCGCGCGAGGCGAGCAGATCGAGCGGGAAGGCCTCAACCCCGGCATAGATCGAATCGAGCCATTTGAGCTTGTCCGCACGGCGGAACACTTCGGCCATGTCGTCCTTCGAATGCATGTCGAACCAGCCGATCTCTGCCTCCGAGGCGAGTTCGAAGGCCTCGTCCTTGCTCGCATACCAACGCGCATCGACCCAGTCGGGCAGGCGGGTTTCGAGCAATGGCTTCAGCAAGGCGTTGAGCACGGTAACGGTCATGACTGATCCTTGTAGCGCGCCAGCATCGGCGGGGTGTGCAGGCATTCTTCGAAACTGAACGGCCGGATGGTCAGCGGCACGACCGATGCGGCGTCTGGGTGCGCGGGGTTGAGCAGAACGACATCGGCTTCGGGCAGAACTTTTGAGCGGACGGCAGCCAGCAGGGAACGCTTCGATGCCAGCCATTCGCCGACGAAGCCGCGAATCGTATCCTCGTCAGGATCGGGCACCCGTTCGGGCATGGCATCGACTTCGGTCCAGCCGAATACATAATCGCCCGCGACCCTCTGCAGATCTCGGGGCAAGTACCGCAGCGCCACCAGCACCGCGAGCCCGGCTTCGGAGGCCAGACTGACCACCGCCACCCCCGGCGGCGCATAGCGCGCCCCGTTGAGCAGAGCTCCCTGCCCGTCGAGCTCGACGAACGGCGCACGGGTCAGGCGCCAGAGTTTCATCCTCAAAGAATCTCCCCATCGACTTGCGATGGGGAGGTGGCTGGCCGCAGGCCAGACGGAGGGGTGCTATTCGCCAAGCTTCCAGTCCCAGCCAAGCGGATCGCCGTCCATCACCTCGACGCCCTGCGTAGCGAGTTGGTCGCGCAAGGCATCGGAGGTGGCGAAGTCCTTGGCGGCGCGGGCGTCCTTGCGCTGGGCGAGGATGGCTTCGATTTCGGGCTCGGTGATGGTTGCGGCTTTGGGGCGGATGCGAAGGTCGGTTCGAGTGAGCGTGAGGAGGTTTAGGCCGAGGACTGCGTCAAACCTTGCAGCCACATATGTGATGCGGTTTGCACTTAATTCCTTCGATCCCAACGCAAGGTCGAGCAAGACTAGGGCATTCGCGGTGTTGAGATCGTTCGAAATATCCCCTTCAAACTTCCAGACGTAGTTGTCTCGTGCTGTATCGAGGTGATCGCTCTCAACACGAATCTCGTCAGCAGCAAGGCCACGAACTTTTTCGGCCGCTTGAACCATCCGCTTCAACCGCACCAAAGCAGCCCCCAGCCCTTCCCAGCTGAACTCCAGCTCGGACCGGTAATGCGCCTGCAGGCACATCATCCGATAGGCCAGTGGGTGATACCCCCGGTCGATCAGCAGTTGCAGCCGCAGGAACTCGCCGCTCGACTTCGACATCTTGCCGCTGCGTTCGACCAGAAAGTTGTTGTGCATCCAGATGTTGGCACCCGAATTCGCCGCCACATCCAGCCCGCTGGTGCAGCAGTGCGCCTGGTTCTGCGCGATCTCGTTGGGGTGGTGGATTTCGCGGTGATCGATCCCGCCAGTGTGGATATCGAACGGGAAACCCAAGAGATCGCCGCTCATCACTGAGCATTCCAGATGCCAGCCGGGCGCGCCTTTGCCCCACGGCGAATCCCATTCCATCTGGCGCTTCTCGCCCGGCGGGGTCTTGCGCCAGATCGCGAAGTCGGCGGCGTTGCGTTTGCCATCTACGGGCGCGATCCGGCTCTCGCCTTCGCCGGTATGGGCGCGCGCGAGGCGGCCATAATCGGACACGGTGGAGACGTCGAAATAGAGCCCGCTGTCCAGTTCGTAGCAGTGCCGGTCGGCGATGCCCTTGGCGAAGTCGATCATCTGCTGGACGTAGTCGGTAGCGATCGACCACTTCGCCGGCTCACGGATATTGAGCGCCTTGATGTCCGCCCAGTACGCCTCGGTGTAATGCCGCGCGATATCCCAGATCGACTGGGCATTTTCCGCTGCGGCTTTCTCCAGCTTATCCTCGCCCGCATCGGCGTCGTCAGTCAGGTGGCCAACGTCGGTGATGTTGATCACGTGGGTGAGCTTATAGCCCTTGAAGCTGAGCGTGCGGCCGAGCACGTCGGCGAAGACATAGGCGCGCATGTTGCCGATGTGAGGGTAGTTGTAGACCGTCGGGCCGCAGGTATAGACCCGTGCTTCGCCCTCATGGACGGGAGTGAAGGTTTCCAGCTGGCGGGTTAGGCTGTTGAACAGGCGCAGGTCAGTCATGACAAGCGCTTTGCCTACCTCGTCGTCCCCGCGCAAGCGAGGACCGCTGGCCGGATCATTCCTAGGTTGCGATTGGAGGCTAGCGGTCCCCGGTCAAGCCGGGGACGACGTAGAGCCTAAAACCCCTCCCAACGCACCGCCTCGTCAAGCGGGGCGCGCGCTACCGGGAAAGTGTTGACCGCATGGCTCCGGTCGCCCCAGCCGATCGCCATGCCGCAGAAGAAGATATGATCATCGGGAATGTCTACGCACTCGCGGATCTGCTTGCTGTAAACCGCCCAGGCCTCCTGCGCGCAGCTGTCGAGGCCCGCCTCGCGCAGCAGCAACATCACCGTCTGCAGCCACATCCCCATGTCCGACCATTGCGGCGGGCCCATATATTTGGGGGTGTGCACCAGCATCAGCACCGGCGCGCCGAACCCCTGAAAGTTGCGCGCGAACCAAGCGAGGCGGCCCATCTTGTTGTCGCGCGGGATTTCGAGCGCCGCATACATCGCCTCGCCAATGCCCTGGCGGCGGGTTTCGTATGCGCCCTCCAGCTCGGGCGGATAGACGTGATATTCGGGCGCCATCGCCGCGCGGCCCTGCGGTAGAACCTCTGCCACCTTGGCGAACAACGCGGCGAGCGGCTCGCCGGTCAGCATCACCGCATTCCACGGCTGCGTATTCCCACCAGAAGGCGAACGCTGGGCAGTCTCCAGAATGCCGCGAAGCACTGCCTGATCGACCGGCTTATCCTGAAACGCGCGGATCGAGCGGCGGCTGGTGACGGCTTCGGTGACGTTCACTTTGTTTCCTCTTCGAACAGCCCGGCCAGCTGCTCGATCATCGTGCCGCCCAATTGCTCCACGTCCATGATCGTCACGGCGCGGCGGTAGTAGCGGGTGACGTCGTGGCCGATGCCGATCGCGACGAGCTGGACGGGCGATTGCCGTTCGATCCAGTCGATCACCTTGCGCAGGTGCAGTTCGAGGTAGCCGGCGTTGTTCACGCTCAGCGTCGAATCGTCGACCGGGGCGCCGTCGGAAATGACCATCAGCACGCGGCGGTCTTCGGTGCGCGCCAGCAGGCGGGAATGGGCCCACAGCAGCGCCTCACCGTCGATGTTTTCCTTGAGCAGGCCCTCGCGCATCATCAGGCCCAGGTTCTTGCGGGCGTGGCGATAAGGCTGATCGGCTTTCTTGTAGACGATGTGGCGCAGGTCGTTGAGGCGGCCCGGCTGCGCGGGTTTACCCCCGCCCAGCCAAGCCTCACGGCTTTGCCCGCCCTTCCACGCGCGGGTGGTGAATCCAAGGATCTCGGTCTTGACCCCGCAGCGTTCGAGCGTGCGCGCCATCACGTCGGCGCTGATCGCGGCGATCGAGATCGGCCGCCCGCGCATCGAACCTGAATTGTCGATCAGCAAGGTGACCACGGTGTCCTTGAACTGGACCTCGCGTTCGATCTTGTAGCTGAGCGAGTGCCCCGGCGAGATCACCACCCGGGCGAGCCGTGCGGCATCGAGCATACCTTCTTCCTGATCGAAGTCCCAGGAGCGGTTCTGCTGCGCCATCAGCCGCCGCTGGAGCCGGTTGGCGAGCTTGGTGACGATCCCCTGCAGGCCCTTCAATTGCGCGTCGAGATAGGCGCGCAGGCGGGTCAGCTCTTCTTCGTCGCACAGCTCATTGGCCGCGACGACCTCATCGAAGGCTTCGGTATAGGCCTTGTAGTCGAACTTGCTCGGCAGTTCGGTCCACGGGCGGTTGGGGCGGACGGGGAGCATGCCCTCCTCGCCCTCGTCGCCTTCTTCGGCGTCGGCATTTTCATCGTCGACTTCGCGCTCGGCCTCAGAGTCGCCTTCCTCGTCACCTTCGCTGGGTTCGGCGGCGACTTCGCTGGGGGACTGGTCTTCTGACGATTCGCTGTCATCAGCGTTCTCGTCGTCCTGCTCGTCGCCCTCGGCATCGTCGCCCTCATCGGCCTCTCGGTCGAGCGGGCTGGCCTGGGTCAGCTCAAGGTGCTGGAGCATGTCGAGGGTGAGCGACTGGAACGCCTTCTGATCATCGAGCAGCAGCGCGAGCGCGTCGAAATCGGCGGCGGCGCGTTCCTCGATCCAGCTGCGCAGCATGGCAACGCCAGCCTCAGCCGCCTCGGGCACCGGCTGGCCGGTCAGGTGTTCGCGCAGCAACAACGACAATGCGACCGGCACCGGCACTTCATCGGGCCGGGTCGCGCGGGTGATCGGATCGCCGCCGATCCGCACAGAATTGGCCGCATCGAGATTATCGCGCATGCCCGCGTAGGCCTTGGACCCGAGCGCTTCGAACCGAACCTGCTCAACCGCATCATAGGCCGCGCGCGCGGTGGCATCGGCGGGCGCATAACGGGCGTGAAGCGCCTCACGGTGGTGACGCAGCTTTAGCGCCATCGAATCGGCGAACCCGCGCGCCTCCATCGCCTGTTCGCGCGGCAAGTTTCGGCCCGGCATCGGCACCCGCAGGTTCTTGCCGTTGGCAATCGGCGCATCGGCCGTCCAGGCGATTTCCAGCTCAGGCTCATGCGCAATAGCGCGCGCGGTGCCGATGAGCACCGATTTGAAGCGGTCAAGAGGAGTTTCGTCGGACATGTCGCGCCCGCTTTCGCGGGGATGGCGACCTAATTCAACCTCAAATCGTCTGCCCGGTCTTGGCCCAGTCCGCGAGGAAGCCTTC
>JAYUCG010000095.1:0-9568 GCA_043740455.1 Novosphingobium sp.
TCCCGGTGCGCGCCGGATGATCTCCGGTCAGCAGGGTCGAGTGGCCCGGACAAGTCTCGGTCGCAGCGTGCGACTGGAAGCCCGAAGGGAACACCGCGCCCTGCTGCAGCCGGGCGAGGCCGAAGCGGTAATGCGGGCGATATTGCGCGAACAGATCGGCCGAATACTGGTCGACCGAGATCGCCACGATCAGCTTGGGCGGGCCGCTTGGGAGCGGCACCTGCGCGGCATAGCCCGGCTCTGCGAGCTGTTGCGCAGCGCAGGCCGAAAGGAGCGGTGTAACGAGCAGAGCCAGCGGAACGAATACACGGCGCATGGGGCTTCCTTGATCTTGTACGGCAATGTGGTCAAAGCCCTGATGACGGCACCGCGTTACACTTGCAAGCGCTGCGATCCGGGCCGGTGGAGTTTATCAAAGATGCGGGCCATTGCCCTTAAAATGCTGGCATTTCTGGCGCTCGCGTTGCTCGGGGCAACCGCGCCTGCGCGCGCTGGCACGCCGCATATTGCGCCCGAACTGATCGCCGAGTCGTCAGCCGCGCCCGGCGGGACGGTGACGCTGGCGGTGCTCATGCGGCCCAGCCCCGGCTGGCACGGTTACTGGAGCAATCCGGGCGACGCCGGTCAGCCGCTGACGGTCGAATGGTCCTTGCCCAAGGGGGCGAGCATCGGCGCGCTGCGCTTTCCTGTACCGGGGACGCTCCTCGTCTCCGGCCTGATGAACCACGTTTACGAGCATGACTATGCCGTGCTGGCCGAGCTCAAGGTGTCTGCGGGTGCTGCGCCGGGATCAACGCTGCAGGTGACCGGCAAGGCCCGCTGGCTCGCGTGCACTGACAAGATCTGCGTGCCCGAGGAAGGCGATCTGGCGCTGACCGTCACGGTCGCCCCGCCGGGCCCGCGCGACGCGCGCTTCGATAGCTGGCGCGCGGCGCTGCCTGCCCCGCTTGGCAGCGCGGCTCGTTTCGCGATTTCCGGGAACACCGTGCGGATCGCGGTGCCGCTGCCTGCGGCGGTCCAGCTCGACGATCCGCACCTGTTCGTGGCGAACGACCGCGTGGCCGACTACGCCGCGCCGCAGGTGTTTTCGCGGACCGGCGATACGGTGATCGTGGAACTGCCACGCGGCAAATTCGAGCCGGTGGTGCCGGAAAAGCTGGAGGCGGTATTACGGCTGAACGGCAACGGCGATGGGGTTTCGCTCGAAGCCGCGCCGGGCACAGTGCCGACCGCGGGCACACCCCTCCAGCCCGCCGCACCCAATGCGGGTTTGACAGTGCTGCTACTCTCGGCACTGCTCGGCGGTTTGATTTTGAACATAATGCCGTGCGTCTTCCCGATCCTCAGCCTGAAGGCGCTGAGCCTCGCCCGAGCAGGTGAGAGCGAAGCGCAGGCGCGGCGTGAGGGCTTGGCCTATACCGCCGGCGTAGTGCTCGCCTGCCTCGCGCTCGGCGGGTTGTTGCTCGCGCTGCGCGCCGGGGGTGAGCAGGTCGGCTGGGCGTTCCAGCTGCAGCAACCGCTGGTGGTTGCGGCTTTGTTGCTGCTCGCGGTGACGATCACCGCCAACCTTGCGGGCCTGTTCGAGTTCTCGGTGCCGGGCTTTGCCGGAAACGGATCGCCGCAGGGCGCCTTCGCCACCGGGCTGCTCGCCGCCTTTGCCGCAACGCCGTGCACCGGGCCGTTCATGGCTGCGGCAATGGGCGCGGCGCTGCTGCTTCCGGTGATTCCCGCGCTGGCCTTGTTCGGCGCGCTCGGTCTCGGGCTGGCGCTGCCGTTCCTGTTGCTGGCTTATGTCCCCGCGCTGCGCCGGATGTTGCCGAAGCCGGGTGCATGGATGAACTGGTTCCGCAAGGCGATGGCCGTGCCGATGGGGCTGACGGCGCTGGCGTTGGTCTGGCTAGCGTGGCGGATCGGGGGAAGCACCTTTGCAATCGGTTCAGCGCTGGTGGCGGCAATCGTGGCCGGCTTGCTCGCCTTCATGGGCCGAGCGCAGCACAAAGGCACGGCAGTCGGTTCGCGCTGGTGGGCAGCACTTGCCGCACTGTTGGTGTTGTCTGCCGCGATACTGCCGCGAGAGGTAACCCCGCCGGGCTCTACCGAGGCAAGCATCCTTTCCACCCAGCCGTTCAGCGAAGCCGGCCTCGCCAAGGCCCGCGCCTCTGGCAAACCGGTGTTCCTCTATTTCACCGCCGACTGGTGCCTGACCTGCAAGGTCAACGAAGCCGCCGCGATCGAGCGCGAGGATACCCGCGCGGCGTTCGCGAAGGCGGGCGTGGTGGTGCTGCGCGGTGACTGGACCCGGCGTGATGCGGCGATCGGCCGGTTCCTCACCGCACAAGGCGCCGCCGGAGTGCCGCTGTACCTGTGGTACCCAGCCGGCGGCAGCTCCCCGCAGCAGTTGCCGCAGGTGCTGCCGCCCTCACTGCTGGCGGGGCTGGCGTCGGGCAAGCCTTAGATCAGCCAGAACCGGTTGGTGCCATCCTCCGCCGCTTCGATCCGCGCGCGGCGGCCGCGGACCTTGCCGCTACGCAGTTCGCGCGCCACGCCGGGGTCGGTGCTGTTGGCGCAGACTCGCGCCTGACCCGTTCGCGCGACCAAAGTCGAAACCTCGCCCGCCTTGCCCGACTGGATGGTGAAGGTCTCGGCCTCGGCCTCGCCATCATAGTCGGCCAGCACCTCGAACGCGGGCTCGATCTTCGGCAAGGTGTTCAAGCGATTTCGCGACCAGTCGGCAGGCGCTGTCGAATAGACCCCGGCGGCATATTTGCTCATCGCCCCGCCGTTGGCTCCGACCAATGCGAAGCTGCCCGGCGCGGCGCGGCACTTCGCCACCGCCTCGGCAATACCGTGCGCCGAATAGTTGTTTCCAGCCCCGCCGAAGAACGGCAGGCCGCCCGTCAGCGTCCATCCGCGCGGGTCGTCCAGCTTCAGCTTGAAGGCATCGAGCAAGTTGAAAACGGGGATCGCAAAGCACGAGTAAAGGTCTATCAAGGCTAGCTTTTTCCAATCGATCTCAGTAACCTCAAGCGCACTTGAGATTGCTGAAACTGCGGCTGGTGACCGCTCCAGATCGGCGCGGCTGAGCAGCGATGGCTCGGCGCAGGTGCTGACCGCATGGACATGGACCCAGCGCTCTTCAGGCACGCCCAGCCGCCGCGCTTCGGCCACGCTGGCGAGCACAATCGCCGCGCCCTGGTTGACCTGATCGCGCGCCACCACCAGGCGGCCGTAAGGTTCCGCAACCAGCCGGTTGCGTTCATCGAGCGTGGCGAGTTCGTGCGCGCTGCGCGGGGTTGGCGCTGCGGAATGCGGGTTGCGCGCGGCGACTTCGGTAAACGGCGCGAACAGTTCGCCGATCTTTTCGCGATAGTCCTGAAGCCCCAGCCCGAGCCGCTCGCGCCGCACGTTTTCAGCCAGCGCATAGTTGGCGATCATCGCCCCGGCACCGTGCTTGATCAAGGTCAGATCGTAGACCCCGTCATGCCCGTAGCCGCGATCCTCAAGCGCGCCGCGCCGGGTCTCGGACCAATCACGGCTCTCACCCCGGGCGACCAGCGCGCGGGTGGTCGAGATCGCTTCGGCCCCGACAATCGCGGCCATCTGCGAGCGGCCTGCGGCGATATCCGCCGCCAGTTCGCCGACCAACTTCTGCGGCCCCTGCCCGCCGACAATCTCGAGGATGGCGCGGGCGGGGCTCGCGCCCACGCACCGCCCGATCGACCGCGGCGGGTTGTTCGAATGGCCGAACGGCGCACCATAGCGCGTGCCTGAAATTTCGAACTGACGGATCGCCGCGATGGTATCGAGCGCGGGGGCAAGCTTCCTTTTCGCGCCCGCATCGGCCAGCGCGGCCGCCAGCGCATCGCCCGCCAGATCCATCGGCGAGCGTTCCTGATAGCCCTCCTCGCCGATCCGTTCGGAAACCTGGCCGACGCCAATGATGACCGGGGTGTTCGGGTCCATCACAGCACCTGCCCGTCGTCAACCGTCAGCGTCGACCCGGTGATGTGCTCGGATGCATCCGAGGCGAACAGGAGCAGCGGCGCATTGAGCGCTTCGATCGGGCACATGCGTTTGCGGTGGAATGCCGCGATTTGCGCCTTGCCGCCTTCGGTCTCGAACCAGTCGCCACCGATCTCGGTGGAGATATAGCCGGGCTGGATGGTGTTGACGTTGATCCCTTGGCGCACCCATTCGCGCGCGAACTGGCGGCCGAGGTGCGCGACCCCGGCCTTGATCGCAGCGTAAGCGGAATCTCCCTGCCCGGTCATCTCTGCGGTGATCGATCCGATCAGCACCACGCGCCCGCGTCCATGTGCCTTGAATCCGGCGGCGATCATGCGCCGCGCGCCTTCGCGTGCGGTGAGATATAGCCCGGTGAAGTTGGTTTCGACCACCGCCGAAAAGTCACCCAGAGGCAAATCGATCGAACGGCCGGCCACGGCGATCCCGGCATTGGCGATGACGGTATCGACCGTGCCGAACCGCGCCTCGGCAGCATCGTAAGCGGCGACGATCGAGGCTTCGTCGGTCACGTCCATCGCCACCGCCAGCGCCGCGTCGCCGAGCTCCTCGGCCAAAGCCGCGACCCGGTCCACACGCCGCGCGCCGATCACCACCCGCGCGCCCTCAGCCACGAACAACCGCGCGAAATGTTCGCCGAACCCCGACGATGCCCCGGTGATCAGGGCCGTGCGGCCCGCCATTTGTCCCATTACCCTGCTCCTTCAGCCTCGCGGTTTAACCACGCGGTTAAGAAGGGCAAGAGGTCAAAGCAGTTCGACCACCCCGTCGAGGCCTTTGCGCAATGCACCGAGCGCCTGAGCCTTCAATTGGTGCACCCGCGGGACCGAGACAGCGAGCGTCTCGGCGATCTCGGCGAGGTTGAGCTCCTCGACAAAGTAGAGCTGCACAACCAGTTAAAGGCGTTCGGCAGCATCGCAATCGCTTCGAGCACCGGGCCGGGTACCGGATCCGTGCCGTGGAACGGCGGGGCAGGAGCGAACAACTGGTCCCTCAGCGCCGGCCGCGCCGAGGCGACCCCGCCAGGCGCTGATGGCCGACGGGATCGGCGAGAACCGCTTCCGCCGCATCGAAGGCGTCGCCGACCGCGAACCGCTGGTGCAGAACAACCCGATGGACCCGCGCAACCGGCGGATCTCGATCCTGTTGATGCGTTAGTCGGTCCAGCCCTGCGCGCGCTCGACCGCCTTGTTCCACTTGGTGAAGAGTTCAGCGCGCCGCTCGGCTTCCATCGCCGGCTGCCAGCGCTTGTCGATGCCCCAGTTGGCGGTGATCTGCGCGGTCGATTGCCAGTAGCCTACCGCGAGACCCGCAGCATAGGCGGCGCCCAGCGCCGTGGTTTCGATCACCTTGGGCCGCACCACCGGCACGCCGAGGATGTCGGCCTGAAACTGCATGAGCAGCTCGTTGACCACCATGCCGCCGTCGACCCTGAGTTCGGTCAGCGTCACGCCCGAATCGTGCGCCATCGCTTCGACCACCTCGCGCACCTGGAACGCCACAGCTTCCAGCGCGGCGCGGGCGATGTGGGCCTTGGTCGCAAAGCGGGTCAGCCCGGCAATGATCCCGCGCGCGCTGTCATCCCAGTGCGGCGCATAGAGCCCAGAGAAGGCGGGGACACAATAGACGTCACCATTGTCGGGCACGGAGGCGGCGAGCGGTTCGATCTCGGCGGCATTTGAAATGAAGCCGAGATTGTCGCGGAGCCACTGGACCAGCGCGCCCGCGATCGGGATCGACCCTTCCAGCGCATAGACCGCGGGCGCGTCACCCAGCTTGTAGGCCAGCGTGGTGAGCAGGCCCGAGGTCGAGGGGAACGGCTTTTCTCCTGTGTTCATCAGCATGAAGCAGCCGGTGCCATAGGTGTTCTTCGCCTCGCCCGGGGCAAGACAAGCCTGCCCGAACAGTGCCGCCTGCTGATCACCGAGCAGCCCGGCGAGCGGCACGCCTTCAAGCACGCCGGTGCAGGTGCCATAGACTTCGCTCGACGAGCGGATCGTCGGCAGGCAGGCACGCGGAATGCCGATCAGCGCGAGGATCTCCGCGTCCCAGTCGAGCGTCTGAAGGTCCATCAGCTGGGTGCGCGAGGCGTTGGTCACGTCGGTCAGGTGCAGGCCGGTCAGCTGCCAGGTGAGCCAGGTGTCGATCGTGCCGAACAGCAGCTCTCCCGCCTCGGCGCGGGCGCGGGCGCCAGGCACGTTCTCCAGCAACCAGGCGAGCTTGAGCCCGCTGAAATAGGTCGCCAGCGGCAGCCCGGTCTTGCCGCGCAGCCGGTCCTGCCCGCCATCCTGCTCGAGCCGCGTGACAAGGTCCGAGGTCCGGGTGTCCATCCATACCAGCGCGTTGTGCACCGGCTCGCCGCTGACCTTGTCCCACAGCAGCGTGGTCTCGCGCTGGTTGGTGATCCCCACGGCGACAAGATCGGCCACGGTGAGCCCGCCCTTGGCCAGTGCCCCGGCGATCACCTTTTGCGTATTCGCCCAGATCTCGCCCGCCTCATGCTCGACCCAGCCGGGCTGCGGCATGATCTGCGCATGTTCGACTTGGTCGACCGCAATCGTCTGCCCGGCTGCATCGAAAACGATGAAGCGCGTGCTGGTGGTGCCCTGGTCGATCGCGCCGACGTAACGAGTCATCTGTAATCCTCCCGGCGCCGGGCTATGCCAAGGCCCATGCGGCTGCAAGGTTGAATGGCACCCGATTAGGTGCGAGATGTCTGGCGATGCGCATCGCCTTCCTCTTGTTCCCCGGAATCACCCAGCTTGACCTGACCGGTCCGGCGCAGTTCCTGTCGCGCCTGCCGGATGCCAAGGTCGACCTCGTTTGGGACAATCTGGATCCGGTGCCAACCGATGCAGGGTTCTCGATCCTGCCCACCGCCACTTTCGCCGATGTGCCGCGCGCCGATGTGCTGTGCGTGCCCGGCGGGATGGGCGTTGCCCAGGTGATTAACCACGCCCCGGCGCTCGACTGGGTGCGGCAGGTCGGCAGCGAAGCGACCTGGGTGACCAGCGTTTGCACCGGAGCGCTGGTGCTCGGCGCGGCGGGACTGCTTCGCGGTTACAAGGCCACCACGCACTGGGCGTGGCACGATCTCCTCTCGCTGTTCGGGGCAGAACCGGTGCAGGCCCGCACGGTGATCGACCGCAACCGCGCCACCGGCGGCGGAGTGACCGCCGGGATCGATTTTGCACTGACGCTGATTGCCGCGATCGCCGGGGAGGATCATGCCAAGGCGGTCCAGCTTGCGCTTGAATACGATCCCGCCCCGCCGTTCAATACCGGCACCCCGGCCAAGGCCGGTCCAGCCTTGGTCGAGGTTTATCAGGCGCGCGCCAACAAGCTTGCCCCGCACCGCCGCGACGAGCTGGTGGCGTCGGCGGCGCGGCTCGGTTTCACCGTTTGATCGGGCCAAACCCGCTTCCCTGCAGCGCGCAGTTCTGACATTCTTCGCGGCATGATCCACAGGCTCAGATTGCGCGCCATGATTGCGCTTGCCGCGCTGGCCCTCGCTGCGCCGCTCGCCGCCGCGCCACCGCCGCCGGCCCCGCCGGTTTCGGCCAAGACTGTGCCGCGCATCTTCCTCGCGGACGACGGCGTGACGATCTACATCGTCGGGCCGATCATGGACGACGCCTTCCTGCGCTTCGACGCGGTGCTGCAAGCCGCACCGAGGGTTAAGCAGGTGTACCTGGCTTCCCCCGGCGGCCTCACGCTCGAAGGCCGGCTGATTGCCGCGTTGGTGCGCAAGCGGCATCTCGATACCTATGTCGAGCATTATTGCGCTTCGGCCTGCACGCAGGTGTTCGTATCGGGGCGCGAGCGGGTGCTGGGGCCCGAAGCCGAACTGGGCTTTCATCAGGCGGTGGGCATCGATGACAAGGGCGAGACGTCCGCGCTGGCCGCCGCGAGCATGCGCAAACTTACCCCGCTGACGGTGTTCGGGATCAACGGCAACGACACCTTGCGGCTGGCTTATGAACAGGCCGGGATCGACCAACCGTTCATCACCAAGGCGCTGGCCCGGGGCCATGACGACATGTGGCTGCCGACCACTGCCGAGATGCTCGCTGCCCACGTCATCACCCGCCGGGCCGCCAAGTCCGGGCTGTCAGCGCCGGGCAGCAGCCACAGCCGCGCCGAGATTGCTGCCATGGTGGCGCAGAACCCGATGTGGCGCGCGGCGCAGGCGGCGCTGCCCGGGGCTTATGCCGACGGACTGGCCGATGCCTGGCGCCGCGCCAATACCGGCAGCGAGCTCAAGGCCGCAATCGCCTCGGGCCGGGGGGCGATCGTGGTCGCGGCCTGGCCGCTGCTCGCCGCATCGCCTGATGCCATGCTCGACCGGATGCTCTCGCTTTACGCCGGATCGGCCCGGGTCCAGCGCGAGCAGGGCTATCCGATGTGCAAGGAAACGCTCGACGACGAGACCACCGCGATGAACCCGCTCGACGCGTCGTTTGAATCGACCGAGGACGCCTTGTTGGTGGAACTGTTCGGAGCGGGCGGGCGCGGCAAGGCGCTGAGCGAACAGGACTCGCGCAAGATCTTCGGACGCGACGTCGCGCCGGTCATGCTGCGGAGCTATCTTGCTACCGATACGAAATCGTCTTCGGCCAGCTGCCGGCTCGGCTTCAGGATTTTCGAGGCGATCGATCAGCTGCCCGCGAAAAAACGGGTCAGTGCCTACCGCGCCTTGCTGTCCTTGCCCGAGATGGCGGAGTCTTGAGCATGGACGGCAGCGCCGCCTTGGTTGCCGCGGTGAAGCGGCGCGCTTCGCTATCCCGGTGCAGCAGCGATTCAAGGTAGAATTCTGCAATCCCCAGCGACGAGCTCTCGCTCTTTTCCCACCCGCGCGTGATCAGGTACGCCCGGAATGCTTCGGAATTGGCTCCGGTGATTTCGCTGAGCCCGGCCAGATCGCCGCGCCCCGCCGCGAAGAATTCCTCGATCGGCGCGATCGAATGGCCCTTGGCCTCAAGCGCCTGAGCCACGGCTTCGCTCATCAGCTCGTTCATCGCAAAGGCCACCGCCGCTTCGGACCGCCCGCCCGTCCAGGCATAGGGCGCAGCACACTTGTCGCGCGCCGCGTCGACCAGGCGATCGATCACCTTGAGGTTGGGCGAATTTTCGTGCGTCGTGCTGCTTGAGCCAACTTCACGCTCAAGCAGCAGTAGCGCCATTTCGCGGTCTTCGGTCGACATCAGGTCATAAGCGCAATGCACCGTATCACTCGCCCGCAGGCTGGCCGCCGGAGATACCCCCGCCGGCAAGGCTCCCGGGTGCGCGCCCGGTTGTGCAAAGGCCGGGGCGGCAAGCAACAGGGAAAGGATCAAGGCTGCATAGGCGTTGCGCATCGGGGCCATGATGCAGCGCTGGTGCGGGGCTGTCGAGTACACAAAAAAAGGCCCGGCGGCAAAGAGAGACCGCCGGGCCAATGCCTAACCTAATACCAAGTCCCATTGATGCTGACTCATTGAGGGGATTCCCTTGGCGCTTATTTTCTGATTCAGCGACGCAAGCAGAAGGAGGCTTGCGATGGCGG
>JAYUCG010000096.1:0-8038 GCA_043740455.1 Novosphingobium sp.
GCCGGGTTCTCTTCGTGCTCGCCGTTGTTGTGGCGCAGGTACGGCAGGACCTTGTCGCCGCCGATATCGACCGTGCGGAATACCACCGGCTTGTCCCCGGCGACGTCGAGTACGTCGCGGTAAAGCCGGGTCTGGCGTTCGCGCGCCGGCAAAGTCGCGCTGACGAGGAACTGGAATTCGGTGCGGAACAGCCCGATCCCGTCGGCCCCGGTCTGGGCGAGCGCGGGCATATCGTCGCGCAGCCCGGCGTTCATCATGACCGTGATCCGGGTGCCATCCTTGGTGAACGGTTCGACATCGCGCAACTTGGCGTAGCTTGCCTGACGTTCCTTGCTTTTGGCGAAGCGGGCCTCGAACGCCTCGATCATCGGCGGGGCGGCGCGGACCGTGGCGTTGCCCTGATCGGCATCGAGCAGCAGCGCATCGCCATCGCGCACCGCACCGCGCAGGCCGCGCACCCGGCCGAGCACCGGAATCCCCATGGCGCGGGCCACGATCACCACGTGCGCGGTGAGCGAACCTTCTTCGAGGATTACCCCCTTGAGGCGCCGCTTGTCATATTCGAGCAGTTCGGCCGGGCCGAGGTTGCGCGCGATCAGGATCGTGTCCGACCGCAGCCCCTGGCTCGCGGCGGTGCCCATCTGGCCCGAGACGATCCGCAGCAACCGGTTCGCCAGGTCCTCCAGATCGTGCATCCGGTCAGCCAGCAAGGGATCGTCGATCTGGCGCATCCGCATCCGGGTGCGCTGCTGGACCCGCTCGATCGCCGCTTCGGCGGTGAGGCCGGTGTCGATCGCCTCGATGATCCGGCGGCTCCAGCCTTCATCGTAAGCGAACATCTTGTAGGTTTCGAGCACCTCTTCGTGCTCGCCGCCGACCCCGAATTCGGCCTGGCTGGCCATCCGGTCGATCTGTTCGCGCATCTTGTCGAAGGCGAGGTAAACCCGGCTCAGCTCGGCATCGCGGTCTTCCGCCATGACGTGTTCGATGGTGATCCGCGGCTGGTGGTAGACCGCATTGCCCGAGGCGAGCCCCTTGACCAGCGCGAGCCCGGTCAGCCGGAGCGGGCCGGTGTGCTGGGGGCCGAGCAGCGCAGCGTCTTCCTCATCGACCAGGTCGGCATTGGCGATGAGTTCGCTGAGCACCATGGCGACAGTCTGCAGCGCTTCGATCTCGACCTCTTCATAGCGCCGCGGATCGACGTGCTGGACGCAGAGCACGCCCACCGCGCGCTCACGCCGGACGATCGGAACCCCGGCGAACGAGTGGTACTTGTCTTCGCCGGTTTCGGGGCGATAGGAAAAGTCCGGGTGCGCAGTCGCCTCGGCCAGGTTGAGCATCTCGCTGGTCTCGGCGATCGAGCCGACCAAGCCTTCGCCGATGTCCATCCGGGTGACGTGGACCGCCTCTTGCGCCAGCCCGCGGGTGGCGAACAGTTCAAGCATCCCTTCGCGCAGCAGGTAGATCGAGCAGACTTCGCTATCGAGGCCTTGGCCGATCACCTCGACCACGGTGTTGAGCTTGGACTGCGCATTGCTGCGCGAGGCCATCACGTCATGAAGGCTGGTCAGGATCTGCCGGGCTGCCGATACGGCGCTGGGAGCTGTCATGCACCTTGCCTATCGCAAAGCGCGGCCCAAGGGAACGGCGCGAACCGTGCGGATCGCCATTATTTCGATCTAGGCAGCGGCCCCGCCAGCGCGGCGGGGCCCGCCAGGTCGGCGCTTAGTGGTGCGCCAGTTCTTCCTTGATGCGTAGCTTTCGCTTCTTGAGGAGCTGGATGGTCGAAAGATCAGGCACCGGCCGGCTCAATTCATCGGCAAGCTGGCGTTCGAGGCCGGCGTGCTTGAGCTGCAATGCGCTGACATGCGGTTGTTCCATACAGGAGTCTCCTTATCGTTCGCCCCCAGGGGCTGCGCGGATCTCCACCGGTCCCGACTCGTGGTGCCGACGGGTCACTGCAATTGTCATGGAAGCATATTAAGCTTACCTTGCGAAGTGCATCCGTGCAGCGATGCGGCAAATCGATTTCATGCCGCGACAAGCCGGCGATTCTGGGGTGACGGGCGCGTGAACGAAGAGGAAATGAAAAAGCGCCTCGACGTGCTGCGGACCGAACACCGCGATCTTGATGCCGCGATTGATGCCTTGAGCGGCGCCGGTTCGACCGACCAGCTCCAGATCGCCCGCCTGAAAAAGCGCAAGCTGCGCGTGAAAGACCAGATCTCGATGATCGAGGACTATCTAATTCCCGATATCATCGCCTAGCTTTGCGGCCCGCCACCAAGGCCGCGGCGCAATGCATCTCCGCACGGCTCACCGTAAAAATACGTCCCCTCAAGGGACAGTCCCAAATTGGTGTGTGAAACTTCGCGTCCACCCGTTGGCAGGTGCGCCCCGCTCGGCCAATCGGGACCAATGGGAAAACCCGCCAGCATCAATCCGAGGATCATCGAAGGGCTTTATTGCGAAGCCTTGGTGCTGTCGGACGACGTGCGTGACGCTTTTGCGCTGTCGGGACGAATTGATGCGGCCGCCACCAATGCCGCACTATACGGCGCCGAGGAAGACGAAGCGCGAATCGCGCTGTCGTGCGAGGCGCTGCGCACCACCACCCGGATGATGCACGCAGTCGCCTGGCTGCTTAACCACCGCGCGTACTTTTCGGGCGAGCTCAGCGAATTCCAGCTGCGCCGCTATGGCAAGCTCGCCGATTTCCCCGAAAGCGAGCTCGCGAGGCTGGCGCTGCTCGACGCTCCGACCCGCGCGCTGGTCACGGCAACCGAACGGTTCCACGCGCGGCTCAAGCGGATCGACAACGGTTGGCGCGAACGCTCCGCCGACGAACCGAGCGCGATCGCCGCGCTGCGCGAACGGCTGGGGCAGCAGCTGCGCGGCTGATTGCGGCTCGACAGGCTGGCCGCCGCTCCCCATATCCGCGCTGATGGATGCACCACCCCAGCCTTGGCCAACCGGCCTTTCCGAACAATGCGAACCGCTGGTGCGCCGCGTGCTCGCGCCCAACGCCTCGCCCTATACCTATACCGGCACGCAAACTTACGTGATCGGCGCGGGCAATGAGCTTGCCGTGATCGATCCCGGCCCAGCGGGGACCGGCGCAGAAGGCCACGCCGATACACGCGGCGAAGGACACGTTGCGGCGATCATTGCGGCGATCGGTGATGCGAAACTGACCGCAATAATGTGCACCCACACCCACCGCGATCACTCGCCCGCAGCGGCTGAGCTCAAACGCCTGACCGGCGCGCAGATCATCGGCTGCGCCCCCTTGGTACTCGAAGACGATGGCCCGCGCGCGGATGCCGCATTCGATCCCACCTATGCGCCCGACCGCGTGCTGAGCGACGGCGAACAGCTCAGCGGCCCCGACTGGACGATCACCGCGGTCGCCACCCCGGGGCACACCAGCAACCACTTGTGCTATGCGCTGGAGGAGAGCGGCGCGCTGTTTACTGGCGATCATGTGATGGCCTGGTCGACCAGCGTGGTCTCCCCGCCCGACGGCGACATGGCGGCCTATATGGCGAGCTTGCAGAAGCTCTACGACCGCGAAGACAAGGTGCTTTACCCCGCCCACGGCCCGGCGATCACCAAGCCCAAGCAACTGGTGCGCGGCATGTTGGGCCACCGGCGCCAGCGCGAGGCGCAAATCCTGCGGCTGCTGGGCGCGGCACCGCAGGATATTCCGGCGATGGTCAAGGCGATGTACAAAGGGCTCGACCCGCGTTTGAACGGTGCAGCGGGGCGTTCAGTCCTCGCTCACCTGATCGACCTTAGACACAAGGCCCGCGTGACCAACGATGGCGACACATGGCATCTGACCTGACCCAGCCGACCGGGCAGCGCCCGCTGTTTGCGCTCCCTGCGGTGATGGCGCTGGGCTTGCTGGCGCTGGGCGGGTGGTACGCGATCCGCACCCTGCGGCCGGACCACGGCGATCCGGTCGCCGCCAGCCTGCTCACTTTCGAAAAACAGAACCGGCTGACGGTGTTCTCGGCGCAGCTCGCGCTGGTCAGTGCGTCCGAGGACGAGCGAGCGTTCGGCATGCTCAAAAGCAAGCAAGTCGCGGTGATCCCGGCCCGGGTCGATTACACGATCGACCTGGCGCTGGTCGACCGGAACCGGGTCAAATGGGACGCTTCGCGGGACCGGCTCGACGTTACGCTGCCGCCGCTCCAGATCTCGCGCCCCAACCTTGACGAGGCGCATGCCCAGTACTTGCGCGAAGGGGTGTGGATCACCGGCGACGCGCAGGCCAAGCTGACCCGCGACAACACGCTGGTCGCCGAACAGCAGGCCGCGAGCCAGGCTCAGAACCCCGCCCTGCTGGCACTGGCGCGCAATTCGGCGAAGGATGCGATCCGCCAGAACCTGACGATCCCGCTGCAGGTTTCGGGTTTTGGCGATGTCGACGTGACTGTTCACTTCGATGGCGAACCGGCGCAGGATGCAGGGACTTGAACTGAGGCGGCGGTGGGTGCATTATCCTTGTAGCACACAGGGTCGCACCTGAAACCTGAGGGGGATTTCATGGCGACAATTGCTTCCGATATTCGGCCCGAACCCATCGCAGACCGTCCGCCAATAGGCATGGCCTTTGCCATGGCTGTCACGATTGTGGCGGCCTTTGCACTGCAGAACCTGGCGGGCCGATCGACCTTCTATTCGCCGCTGGTGGTCCACGCACATGCGCTGACCTTCATGGGCTGGGTGGCGATCTTCGTGACCCAGGCCACGCTGGGCGCGCGCGGGATGGTCGAGCAGCACCGCAAGCTCGGCCGCATCGCCATCGCGTGGCTGGGGCTGATGATCGTGATGGCCTTCGTGGTGACCATTCGCATGGTTCGCGCCGGCAACGTGCCGTTCTTCTTTCGCCCGCAGCACTTCCTGGTGTTCGATCCGCTCAACGTGCTGGTGTTCACCGGCTTCGTGCTGTTCGCGGTATCCAAGCGCCAGCAGCGCGATTGGCACGTCCGGCTCCAGCTTGGCGCAATGGCGCTGCTGATGGGCCCGGCGTTCGGTCGGCTGCTGCCGATGCCGCTGCTCGCCCCGCATGCTTATGAGGCGGCCGAGGCCGCCTGCGCATTGTTCCCGCTGATCGGGATGGGGATCGATCTCAAGCGCTCGGGCCGGGTCCATCCCGCGTGGTTCGTAACGCTGGCCGCGCTCGCCGGGATGATCCTGCTGGACGAAGTGATCACCTATTCGCCGCTGGGTGACAGCCTCTACCGTATGGCCACTGCGGGTACGCCCGGTGCCAATGTGCCGGGCCTCGAATTCGGCACGCCGCCGAGCGGAGGGTTGATCACCGGTCGGTGAAGGGCCATTGAAGCGGGTATGAGCGAACACACCCCCAACCTCTCCGGCCTCGACCTGCGCGCCGAAATTGACCGGCTGCGCAAAGACCGCAACGCGATCATCCTGGCGCATTATTACCAGCGCCCGGAAATCCAGGATTTGGCCGACTACATCGGGGACAGCCTTGAACTGTCGAAGAAGGCCGCCGCGACCGATGCCGAGGTGATCGCGTTTTGCGGGGTGAAATTCATGGCCGAAACCGCCAAGATCCTCGCGCCCGAAAAGATCGTGGTGCTGCCCGATCTCAACGCCGGGTGCAGCCTTGAGGATTCGTGCCCGCCCGAAAAGTTCGCGCAGTTCCGCAAGGCCAACCCCGATCACATCGCGCTGACTTACATCAACTGCTCGACCGGGGTGAAGGCGCTCAGCGATATCATCGTCACGAGCTCCAGCGCCGAGACGATCCTGGCGCAAATCCCCAAGGACCAGAAGATCATCTTCGGCCCCGACCGTCACCTGGGCGGTTACCTGTCGCGCAAGTTCGACCGCGAAATGCTGCTATGGCCCGGCGTGTGCATCGTCCACGAGGCGTTCTCGGAAACCGAACTGCTCAAGCTCAAAGCCCAGCACCCCGGCGCACCGATCGCCGCGCACCCCGAATGCCCGCCGCACATCGCCGACCACGCCGACTACATCGGCTCAACCTCCGGCATCCTGCAATTCGCCAAGACCTTCACCGGCGACACCCTGATCGTCGCGACCGAGCCGCATATCATCCACCAGATGGAACTCGCGGTGCCCGGCAAGACCTTCATCGGCGCCCCCGGTGCCGACGGCCAATGCGCCTGCAACATCTGCCCCTACATGGCGCTCAACACGCTCGAGAAGCTGTACGTGGCGCTGCGCGATTTGAAGCCGCGGATCGAGATCGAGGAAGGGCTGCGGCTGCAGGCGAAGAAGAGCCTCGACCGGATGCTCGAGATGGCTGGCGGGACTGTGGGGATGGGGGATCTGGGGGCGCGGTGAGACTTTACCACTTCGCTTGTAAGAAGTACGGGCTCGACAATGCCCTGCGGCGCCGATTGAAAATCGCCGTATCGAAGATCTCAACGACCCGTTTGAATTTATGGCACGCGCCGCCGACGAACGGGAACGGGCAGCCTTGCGCGCCACGAAAGAGGAGCGATCTAAGAAGACCGGCTTGCTGTGCTTTAGCAGAGGCTGGCAGAACCCAGTTCAATGGAGCCACTACGCAGATCGTCTTCGTGGAGTCTGCCTGGGCTTCGATGTCGATGACTCTCAAATCAGGCAAGTAGACTATCGCAAGTCCCCGCTACAGTTCGAACGGCAGAGGTTTCTGTCCGATGCCTCATATGCGCAGGATTTTTCGGAGCGCTTGGTCTCCACGAAGTTCGAAGATTGGCGATACGAGGAAGAATTTCACCTCTTTGTAAATCTCGATCCTGCAACGGAGTCTAATGGACTGTATTTTATGAGCTCTCCGATCAACTTCGTCTTGCGGAATTGATCGTTGGAGCAGGGAGCACAATCACTCGCGAGCAGGTTAACGCCGCGCTGGGTTCCCTTGCAAGGCAGGTGGAAGCCAAGAAGGCTCGTATGGCATTTCGAAGCTATAGAATTGTTGAGCAACGCGATCCCGATCGCTGGACTTAACTTGTAGCCAATCGCGCCCTTGTGCTAGTGCACTTAATGCACTATCATCCTAGTATGGTCACCATGCATCGCGGGCCGAGCTGGAAGGTTTCGGTCTATGGCCGCGAGCATGGGCGCGCGCATTTTCATATCGAGGGGCCGGGCTTCCGGTGCTCGGTGGAGATAACCACGCTTGAGGTGATTGTCGGCTCGGTGCCGTCTGCAGTGCTTCGCGAAGCCCTTGGCTGGGCGCGCGATCACCAGGCGGAACTGGCCGCAAAGTGGCAGGAGTTGAATCCATGAATAGCGACACAATGCGCACCATCCGCAATGCCGAGGCGCTTGGCGGCGAGCGCTTGCAGATCGAATGGTCGGACGGAACCGTGGCCGAACTCACCGTGCCGCAAGGTAAGGGTCAAGTCGAACTGGGTGACTGGGGTCACAGCCTGGTCTGGCCCGATGGCACCGAGATTGGCACGGATAGCCTGTGGCTCGATACGCTCGACGCAATCGGGCGAAGCGATGCGCGGCATTTCCTCGAATGGCGGCTCGCCAACGGCCTGTCGCTTGCCAAGGCCGCCGATGCCCTCGGCCTCGCGCGGCGGACTGTGGCTTACTATTCGAATGGCGACCGGGCTGTGCCGAAGACCGTGCTGCTCGCCTGCAAGGGTTGGGATGCCAGCCACCGCCGCAGAGCTGCATAAGCCCGAACGAGAGGAACCTATCCATGCCCGCCACCGGCCCGGTCCTGATGACGATTGCGATCCTGCAATTCACGCTGATCCCCCCGCTGGCAGACCTCAATCGCAGCCATGCAGCCAATCCTGACTGGCCCGGCCACGCCCGGTTCCACGTGGTGACGCAGGTGCTGACGACCTCGGGGCTTGGCGTTGCGGCGCTGTGGTTCCTATGGTCTGAGCGAGTCTCGCCGACACTGGGCATCTGCATCGCGTCCGTCCTGGCTGCCATTGCGCTCGGCGGGTTCTTCATCAGCGCGCTTGCCGCGCGCAGTTATGGCGGGGTGGTCAATCCTGGGATCGGGATGGCGGGGGCGCGACTTTCCAGG
>JAYUCG010000097.1:0-3017 GCA_043740455.1 Novosphingobium sp.
CCGCCATCGCAAGCCTCCTTCTGCTTGCGTCGCTGAATCAGAAAATAAGCGCCAAGGGAATCCCCTCAATGAGTCAGCATCAAAGGGACTTGGTATTAGCCAGCCGGACATGACACAAGTACTGCGCGATCGCTCTAACGTCTGGATTTTCGCCGCTGGGGCTGCTGCGGTGACGCTGGGCGTGCTGCTGCATCTGCCGATGTTCTGGATGGGGCGAATGGACCATTTTCGCCTCTCGGGCATGGCGATGGACAGCGGCATGCTGGCCGGGATGGCGCTGATCGTCGCCGGGATTGCGATGGCCTGCTTTGGCATGCTGCCCAAGAACGTCGCGCAGCAGATCCATGCCTCGCGCCACATCAGCGTTGCCGCGCCAGAAGATGCGCCGCTCTCGCCAGCACATTTCCGCTTGATGTTCGTGCTGGTCATTGCGCTGGTGATCGACGTGATGAAGCCCGCTTCGCTCGGCTTCGTCATGCCCGGCCTCACCGCCGAATACGGCGTGGCCAAGTCGGTCGGCGCGCTTGTGCCGTTCGCGGCGCTGACCGGCACCGTGATTGGCTCGATCCTGTGGGGCATGGCGGCCGACGTCTATGGCCGCAAAGCGTCGATCCTGCTGTCGGCGATCATGTTCGTCGGCACCTCGATCTGCGGGGCAATGCCGAGCCTTGGCTGGAATATCGTGATGTGCTTCCTGATGGGCGCGGCCGCCGGGGGAATGCTGCCGGTGACTTACGCACTGCTCGCTGAAACCATGCCGAGCCGCCACCGCGGTTGGGCCTTGGTGCTGGTCGGCGGGCTGGGCGCATCGGGCGGTTATTTCGCCGCCAGCGGCTTTTCGGCCTGGCTTGAGCCGGTATGGTCATGGCGCATCCTGTGGCTGCTCAACCTGCCGACCGGGCTGTTTCTGCTACTGCTCGCCACGCAAATCCCCGAGAGCGCCAAGTTCCTGCTCGCGCGCGGCCGCCGGGCGGAGGCGCAGGTGGTGATGCGCCAGTTCGGGACCGAAAGCCATGGCCACGGCAGCGAGGAGGAGGACGTCGATTTCGCCCCCGTCCACGCCGCCGAAAGCGCTTCGGTCGAGGGGGTGTGGTCGCACGGCATGGTCGGCACCACGCTCGCGCTGAGCCTGCTCGCGTTGGGCTGGGGTTTCATCAACTTCGGCGTGCTGTTGTGGCTGCCAGCGGACCTGGTCGCGAACGGAGTCAAGCTGGCCGCGGCTTCGGGCCTAATCGCCAAGTCAGCACTGATCGCGGTGCCCACTGTGGTGCTGGTGGCACTGCTTTACAGCCGCTGGAGCACCAAGCTGTCACTGATCGTGGTCGCGTTGCTGGCGGCATTGGGCCTGCTCGGAGTGATCGCGATCAAGGCTAATGTCGCGATTTCGCCGGTAATCCTGCTCGCTGCGCTGATCGTGGGCACGAATGCACTGCTGGCCATCATCCTGCCTTACGCAGCGGAGAGCTATCCGCTGCACATCCGCGGCCGCGCCACCGGCTGGATCGCGGCCTGCACCAAGGCCGGCGGCCTCGCCGCGCAGGCGCTGGGCATCGCCGCATTGGTTCCACCGCTGGGCGTGGCGGCGGCAATGGCTGTCGTGCCGATGCTGATCGGCGCGGCGCTGACGCTGCGCTATTGCCGCGAGACGCGCGGGATCGATCTCAGGCAGGTGGATGGGACTGGAGCCGCAACGGCCTAAGTTTTCGCCGTCAGCTGAAGGCAACCTCTGACTGATCGATCAAGCGGCCAAATCCATCGCTCACCGTGTTCCGGTCGACAATATCGACCTTCCACGGCAACGCTGATTCCTCAAAGGCTTCAACCAGCTTGGCGATAAGCGACAACGGTAGGGGTGTTTGGGCTTCAAGGACCAGGTCGAGATCGGACCAAGGCTTGACCCGTCCCGAAGCTCTGCTGCCAAACACATGAACTTTGATAGTATTTGGCAGGTGCTCACGCAAAATTGCGGCAACGATGGCCAGCTCTTCGGCAGATATCGCGACCATTGGTCTCAAAGATGCCGGACTTCTCGTGACCGATCGGCCAAATCGTGCGCTTCGACAAGGAAGCCAGGAATGCCTTCAACCACCTGAAGCGCCTTGTCTTCATCGTACGTGTGAGTGGTCGCGCTGCGCATTTCGCGCCAGGTCCGCCAAGTCGACCAATCGCCACCGATCAGGCCTTGTTCGGTTACGGTGCGAATCAGATCGGCGAAACTCAATCGGTCGACCTGATCGGGGTTGGCTGAAACCGATTCAAGCTGGCGGCGCAGCATCTTGTGTGCGAGGTCATAAGCGAATTCGAACCGCTGGATCAGGCCATCCCTGATCTGGATGTCGCTGGGATCCTTATTGTAGCGCTCCAGTCCTTCGTCAAGCCGGGCTACGGCTTTGACGAAGGAGGAGAAATCAAGCTGCATCGGTGCCCAGTTCTACTGATCGAGGAACGAGCGCATCTTGCGTGACCGGCTCGGGTGCTTGAGCTTTCGCAGCGCCTTGGCTTCGATCTGGCGGATGCGTTCGCGGGTAACCGAGAACTGCTGGCCAACTTCTTCAAGCGTGTGATCGGTGTTCATCCCGATCCCGAAGCGCATGCGCAGCACGCGTTCTTCGCGTGGGGTGAGCGAGGCCAAAACTCGGGTCACCGTTTCCTTGAGGTTCGCCTGGATCGCGGCATCGACCGGGATCACCGCGTTCTTGTCCTCGATGAAATCGCCAAGGTGCGAATCTTCCTCGTCGCCAATCGGCGTTTCGAGGCTGATCGGCTCCTTGGCGATCTTCATCACCTTGCGGACCTTCTCGAGTGGCATCGAGAGGCGTTCGGCGAGTTCTTCCGGGGTCGCTTCGCGGCCGGTTTCGTGGAGGAACTGGCGGCCGGTGCGGACGAGCTTGTTGATCGTCTCGATCATGTGGACCGGGATGCGGATGGTGCGAGCCTGGTCGGCGATCGAGCGGGTGATCGCCTGGCGGATCCACCATGTCGCGTAGGTGCTGAACTTGTAGCCGCGGCGATACTCG
>JAYUCG010000098.1:0-6339 GCA_043740455.1 Novosphingobium sp.
GTGATCGGCTTCATCACCGAACCCAGTTCATAAACCTGGTTGGTCACGCGGTTGAAAATGTTCGCCTCACCCGCGTCATCGATCAGGTTGGGATTGAACGAGGGCAACGACGCCAGCGCAACCACTTCGCCGGTATCGACATCGAGGATCACCCCGGCCGCTCCCTTGGCATTGGTATCGGCCATGGCGCGCGACATCTCGTCTTCGAGCGCGCCCTGCACGCGGGTGTCGATCGACAGAGCTGCGGCTGCACCGCGCGTGGACGGATCGGTCAGGCGCTTGTTGAACACCTCTTCCATGCCGACGTGGCCCTGCCCGTCAGCGCCGACAAAGCCGAGCACGTGCGCGGCCATCGACCCTTGCGGATAGAACCGTTCGGTCTCGCGCGGGAATTCGAGCGCCGGTTCGCCGAGCGCGTGAATCTTGTTGGCGTCTTCGGGCAGGATGCGGCGGCGCAGATAACCCGGCTTGCCCTCGGCCAGCCGCTTGGTCATCTCGGCTACGTCGAGATCGGGGAAGATCCGCCCCAGCGCGGCAGCAACTTCGGCCGGGCTATGGACCAGTGGGGGTCCATCACCGCCCAGCGCGGCGGGATTGAACCACAGCGAATATGCCGGGAACGCGCGGGCCAGCGGCACGCCGTTGCGATCGGTTATGTCACCGCGCTGCGGCTCAAGCGCGGCGGCAAGATCGGCCGCGGTCGGCAGCCCGGAAAACAGCCCGAGAAACGCGATTCGCATGATCGCCGCAAGCGCGATGGCGGCAAAGCCCAGCACTACCCAAAGCACCCGCCACTTGGCCACCAGCAAGCTGCGCGAGCGAACGTTGACGAGGTCGCGCCGGCCCGAATTCATCGCAGTCGAGACGGCGATCGAATTCATTCGCTGCGGCTCCCGCGGTCTTCGACGTGGCTGAGGCGATCACCCAGATTGGCTGCGGTGGTGGCTTTGGTCTTTCCGTTCTTGGGCGGCTCGGCGGCCATCGCCTTGCCAGTCAGCGGCGAGACCATCGTCGGGACGGACGTATCGTCGCCCGCGCTGGCCACGCGGATCGGACTTGGCGCACCCGCCCCGCGCGGTTTGCCCAGCGCGGCAAGCTGGCGCTCGCCTTCGAGATATTGGCCCGCAGTCGGTGCCTGATAACCGAAATCGACGTCGTTGAGTGACTTCAGCTGCTGCTGGCTGGCGCGTGCCTCGAACTCGGTTTCGAGGAACAGCTTCTGCTGCCTGGTCGCCGCGATCTGGCGCTCGGCAAGGCGCACCTGGCTCTTCACTGCGTTGACCTTGAAGGTCAGGATCACGGTCAGGGTGAAGCAGGTGAGCAGGACGGCAAACCAGCCGACCTGGCGCAGGCGATCCTGGGTAAGGTTCATGCGGCCCTCCTGTGACGCGGGGCAACCTCGGTGCGGGTGGCGGCGCGCAGTGTGGCCGAACGCGCGCGCGGATTGCGGTCAAGCTCGGCAGCGGAAGGGCGGATCGCCGTGGACAGCGCCGCAAAGCTGGGCGCGGCGGCAGGTGCGCTCTGCGGCATGTGGCGCGAGGCATTGGCGACTGCCCCTGCGGCTTCGCGCAGGAACTGCTTCACGATCCGGTCTTCGAGAGAATGGAAACTGACCAAGGCGAGCCGCCCGCCGGGCCGCAGCAGGGTTTCGGCGGCGCCCAGCCCGGCGGTCAGCTCATCAAGCTCGGCATTCACGTGAATCCGGATCGCCTGAAAGCAGCGGGTCGCCGGATCCTTGGGCGCACCGGCGTGGTAACCCAGCGCCTTGCGCACCACCCCGGCAAGTTGCCCGGTGGTTTCAAGCGGCCGCGCAGCAACGATAGCGCGGGCAACGCGGCGCGACTGGCGCTCCTCGCCATAGGTATAGAGCACGTCGGCGATCTCGCCCTCGCCCGCCGTGTTGAGGAAGTCGGCGGCGCTCGGCCCGTCCTGCCCCATCCGCATGTCGAGCGGCCCTTCGAGCGAAAAGGCAAAGCCGCGCTGCGCTTGGTCGAGCTGCATCGAGGAGACGCCGATGTCCATCACCACGCCATCAACCTGCGCGACGCCAGCGGCGCTCAGTGCATCGACCATTTCGGAGAAACGGCGCGGGTGCAGCACCAGGCGCGGCGGACATTCCGCAGCCTCGGCCCACCCTCGCCCGGCAGCGATCGCATCGGGATCGCGGTCGAAGGCGTGGACGCTGGCCCCGGCATCGAGCAGCTTGCGGGTGTATCCGCCGGCGCCGAAGGTCGCATCGACGATCACCGCGCCGTCAAGCGGCTGCAACGCATCAAGCACTTCATCGAGCAGCACCGGGGTGTGCGGCTGAGAAGTCACTTGCGCTCCTTCCCGGCCATGGCCTGAGCTTCAAGATCGGCGCAGGCTTCTTGCGCGTCCTCCCAGCCGGTGCCCATTTTCGCGAGTTCGGCGGGATTCCACAGCGTGAACATCTTGCCGCCACCCTGGTAGAACACGCTGGTGGTCAGCCCACCGAGTTTGAAATAGCGTTCGGGCAAAACGAACCGGCCGCTGTCGTCAAACAGCACACGCGCGAAACCGTAAAGCTGCTGGGCGCGCAGATCGCGATCAAAGTCTTGCTGGCGTTCGAGCGCGATTTCTTCCTCTCGGTCGAGTTCGGCCTCGAACTGGTCGGCGCGGGAAAGGCCGAAGCCGGTCAGGCATTTCCAGCGGGGATGTTTCGCAAGGCACAGCAGGCGTTCACCGTTGCCGCTCTCGCGGACCGCCTTGCGCAGGTCTGGGGGCAGCACAAAGCGGCCCTTTTCGCCGAGCAGCGAAAAGCCTTGGCCACTGTATGTGATCGGCTTGCCCGCCTCCACGTAGTCCCCGCCTTGCCGGTGGCCCGGCTCCCCAAAAAAGGTCTCCTTCCCCGCCCGCGCGAACGCGCCCAGAGCGACCCTCACCAGGGTCCTCGGCAAACCTGCATGTCGATGAAACGGTTCATTAACCCTGCTTTCGCTGGGATGAAAGGAAAATTTGCGGGATTTTACGGGAATAGACGGTAAGCTGTTGAAAACTTGCTTTCTGTTGAGCACACCTTGAGGCAATCGTCCTCAATGTTTTGGTTATGTTCCAACTGTGAATTCAATGATTTACGGGAAAAATCGCGAATCGGCCTGAAGCAATCCCGCAATTTCCCGGGAATCGCCCGGCGTTAGCAGTTCAGTTGGCGGCGAAGGCGCTGTCGAGCAGCGCGGAAAACGCCTTTACACCCATGCCATCGGGATCATCCCGCTCGAGCAGGGCGGCATCGGCCAGCGCCAGTATCCGCCCCTTGCCGATCGCGCAGGTCACCGCGATGCCATTGCCCCACAGTCGGCAGTTACCTTGCCCGCGGGTCGCAAAGGTTCCGGCAAGCACCGTGGGAACATGCGCCCCCAGCACGTCCTGCAGGTGCAATTCCATCGGCTGCGCGGGATCGAACTGCAATTCCAGTCCCCACCGCGTCAGGATCGGTGACAGCATCGCCTGCGCTGGCGGACGCCGCGGATCCCCCAGCGCAAACGGCGATTCCTCGGTATAGGCAGGATCGATGATCAGCAGCAGATGCCCGCCGCCGCGCACCCAGTTGTCGAGCGCGACATTCTCTGCGGGGGTGAGCACCCGAGGCTGGGCCAAGATCAGGCGGGTGATGCCGCGCAGCGGATCGCTCCCGCCCGCCCCGTCCAGCGTGTCAAGCGGCAGCACGGTGCCATAACGCTGCAGTTCGGCTTTGGCCCAGTGCGGCCGCGTACCCGGTTGCAGTTCGTCATCGATTGCAGTGCGGCCCAGCCAGATCGACAGCGAAGTAAACAGGCCGATCGGTTGCTGTGCCTGCGGAGTGCGATGCAGGCTGAACCACCCGATCGCGGCGAGCGCGATCAGCACACCGATCAGGACCAGCCGAACCGGGCTGCGCTTAATGCGGAGCTCCAGCGGGAACGGGGGCGGTGCTGGTGGAAGGCTTGGCGCGCGGCGTCCCTTCGGCCTGCTGCGAGGGGACCACGCCGATATCGGCCAGCGGATCACTTGCCCCCACACTGTTCGAACTGCTGGCCGAGGTTTGTGGCCGCGCAGACGCATCGGCCTGACGGGCACGATCGTTGATGATGTTGGCAAGGCCCACCACCAGCACGATGGCGGCGATGCCGAACAGGCCCGACTGCAGACGCTGCACTGCCTGCGCGCGCAGTTCGCGCGCGCTCGGCGGCGCATAATGCTGCGGCGTGACCAGTGGTTGCAGAACCCGATGTGGCGGTTGTGTTGCCATCTGGCTGGATCCTTAGCCGATCAGGCGAGCCAAGGGAAGACCGGCAGTCCTTTGGCGCGCAGCCACTCGGCATTGTACAGGCTGGACAGGTAGCGGAAGCCGGTATCGCACAGGATCGTGGCGACCCTTACGTCTTCGCGCCCGTCGCTCACCAGCTGCTGCCCCAGCGCGACCGCGCCAGCGACGTTGATCCCGGATGACAGCCCGAGGCAGAGGCCTTCTTCGGACAGCAGCCGCCCGACCCAATCGAGCCCTTCCTCGTCCGAGATGCGGAACTGGGTGTCGATCGGCGCGCCTTCGAGGTTGGCGGTAATCCGCCCCTGCCCGATCCCTTCGGCGACCGAACTGCCCTCGGAGCGCAGCTCGCCGCAGGCATAATAGTTGTACAGCGCCGCGCCGTGCGGATCGGTCAGCGCGATGCGGACGTTTTCGTCGAACGCCTTGAGCCCCAGGCCGACCCCGGCAATCGTCCCGCCGGTCCCGGCGGCGCAAGTGAAGCCATCGATCCGGCCGTCCATCTGGTCCCAGATTTCCGGCGCGGTGCTCTCGATATGGGCCTTGCGGTTGGCGACATTGTCGAACTGGTTGGCCCAGACCGCACCTTCGGTCTCCTCGGCGAGGCGCCGCGAGGTGTGAACGAAGTGTCCGGGGTTGGAAAACGGCGCGGGCGGCACCAGTACCAGCTCCGCGCCCAGCGCACGCAGGGTGTCCATCTTCTCCTTGGACTGGTTCTCCGGCATGACGATCACGGTCTTGTAGCCGAGCGCATTGGCGACCAGCGCCAGCCCGATCCCGGTATTCCCCGCGGTGCCTTCAACGATCGTTCCGCCAGCTTTTAGCAGGCCCTTGTCTTCAGCATCGCGCACGATCCACAGCGCCGCACGGTCCTTGACCGAGGCGCCGGGGTTGGCGAATTCACACTTGCCCCAGATCTCACAGCCCGCCGCCTCGCTCGGCCCCTGAAGCAGGACCAGCGGGGTGTTGCCGATGAGATCGAGCGATGAGGAACGGGTTCCTGTCATGCCGCAGAGTTAGGCAGCCACCCGGCTAAGCGCAACGCAAATGCGCTTTAGCTGCTGATAGTTCCTCTCCATTTTCACGAAGTGCAAATGGGGAGGTGGCAGCGCGCAGCGCTGACGGAAGGGTATCGACGTTAACACTGAGACCCCTCCGTCTCGCCTGCGGCGATCCACCTCCCTATTTGTGGCCTGCGCCAAAAATGGAGAGGACCTTGATCGTGTCAATCCTCCGGTGCGATCATGACCCTGAGGCCGCTCAAATCATCCGACATCTGCAGCTGGCACGACAGGCGCGAGTTGCCCTGGCGGTGGTCAGTGCTGTCGAGCAGGTCGTTCTCGTCCTCGCTCAGCGGGGTGACCTTGTCGGCAAAGGCGGGGTCGACATAGACGTGGCAGGTGGCGCACGAGCAGCATCCGCCGCACAGCGCGAGCAGCTCGTCAAAGCCGTTGTCGCGGATCGCTTCCATTACCGAAACGCCGCTGGCCGCGTCGACTTCCTTTTCCTCACCGGCGCGATTGACCACAACGAGCTTTGGCATCTGCACTGTCCTTTACAATTCACGCCTGTTCGGGCTTTCGCGGGGCTGCTAATCGCTTGGCTAATTTTTGGCAAGCGGGACGGAACATGGGTATCAGCGCAGAGCAGATGCAGAGCGACCTTGATGCGCTGGGCAAGATCGAGCCAGCCTTTGCGCGCGCGCTGAAAGTGACCGGCTATCCCGAGCCGCGGATTCGTCCGCGCGGCTATGGCACCTTGATGCGGACCATCGTCGGCCAACAGGTCAGCGTTGCCGCCGCCGCATCAATGTGGCGCAAGTTCGAAGCGTTCGCCGGAGAAGATCTGGCGGTCGAGAAAATCCTCGGTGCAGATTTCGATACCCTGCGCGCCTGCGGCCTGTCGCGCCAGAAGCAGGGCTACATGCGCAGCTTGTGCGAATTGGTGGCCACCGGCGCGCTAGATTTCGAGGACCTGCCCGCCGATGACGAAGAAGCGATCGCGCAGCTTATGCTGATCAAGGGGATCGGGCGCTGGTCGGCGGAGATCTACCTGCTGTTCGCGGAAGGCCGCGG
>JAYUCG010000099.1:0-16184 GCA_043740455.1 Novosphingobium sp.
TGATCCATCAGCTGTTCGACCGCTTCCTGCGAGGCGTACCACGCGCCCCAGCCGAGCCACAATGCAATGCCGAGACCGAACACCGCGTCCGCGTTCGGCACCCCGGCATATTGATCGAGCGCCAAGGCCGCGATCACCGCGAAGTTGAGCACCAGGTCGGACTTGTAATGCAGGTGATCGGTCGAGATCGCGAGCGAGCCGGTGCTCCTGATCACCCGGCGCTGCCACAAGAGCAGCACCATGGTCGCGCCGATCGCTACGACCGAGACCGCGATCCCGTCGTCGGCGCTGGCCGGCCGGGCGCCGCTGATCCACTGCGAGCCAGCCCTCAGCGCCAGGGTCAGCGCCGAGATCGAGATCAGCACGACCTGGAACATCGCCGCGAGCGCTTCGGCCTTGCCATGGCCGAAGCGGTGGTTGTCATCATCGGGCTGCGCCGCCACCCAGACCCCGAGCAGCGTCGCGAGGCTGGCGATCAAGTCGAGCGCGGTATCGGCGAGGCTGCCGAGCATCGCAGTCGAACCGGTCTGGACCACCGCCCAGATCTTGAGCCCAGCGAGCAGGCTGGCGACCGCGATCGAGGCGAGTGCCGCGCTGCGGTTAAGCGCGCCGTGGCTGGTCATGGGAACAGCAACCCGCTGGTCCAGCCGCCATCCAGAGCGCGCTCAAAGCGGCGCCGCTCATGCAGACGAAACGGACGGTCGAGCCAGAATTCCATCGCGGACGGGGCCAGGCGAAAGCCGGTCCAGTGCGGCGGGCGCGGTACCTTTCCGACCAGATGGCGTGCAGTGACCTTGGCGATCTGCGCCAGGAACTCTCCGCGTGAACCCAAGGGCCTCGACTGGTCCGAGGCGATCGCGCCCAACTGCGAATCGCGGCTGCGGCTGGCGAAATAGGCATCGGCTTGTTCGGGCGAAACTTCGCTGACCTCACCTTCGATGCGGATCTGGCGGCGTAGCGATTTCCAGTGGAACAGCATCGCTGCCTGAGGATTGGCGTGGAGCTCGCCGCCCTTGCGGCTGTGGCCGTTGGTATAGAAGACCAACCCGTCCGGCCCCCAATCCTTAAGCAGCACCATCCGCACCGACGGCGCGCCGCTCGGCGTTGCAGTCGCCAGCGCGACGGCGTCGGGATCGTTGGGCTCGCTCTTTTTGGCATCGGCGAACCATTCACCGAACAGGGCGAAGGGCGCATCGGCGGGAATGGTGTCCTGATTGTCGGCAGCGGTGGTTGCGGTCATGCGTGCGCACATAGCCGCTGCGCCGCCACGAAGGAAGCTTCCCCAAGGGGCAAATGCACGCGCCGCCTTGTCCTTGTGCGCCTGCGCCCCTAGCTAACGTGCATGGCCGATCCCTATGCAACTCTTGGCGTGGCACGCAGTGCGAGCGAGAAGGACATCAAGTCCGCCTATCGCAAGCTCGCCAAGGAGCTGCACCCCGATCGCAACACGGAAAATCCCAATGCGGCCGAGCGCTTTTCTGAAGTCACCGGTGCCTATGATCTGCTGTCCGACAAGGACAAGCGGGCGAAGTTCGATCGCGGCGAGATCGATGCCGACGGCAATCCCAGCATGGGCTTCGGCTATGGCCATACCGCAGGGCCGGGCGGCTTCAACGGCGGGGCGCAGCGGGGCTTTCGCACCGAGGACTTCGAAGGCTTCGGCGGCGGTGGCGGCGGCGATGGGATCGATATCGGCGATATCTTTGAAGGCCTGTTCGGCGGCCGCGGCGGTGGCGGCCCGGGTGGTGGAATGGGCGGGGGATTTGGTGGCGCACGCCAGCGCGCCGCGCCCAAAGGCGCGAACGTTCAATACAAGCTCGGCGTCTCGCTGACCGACGCGGCGACCCGGGCATCCCAGCGGATTACGCTGGCAGATGGCAAGCCCATCGATCTCAAGCTGCCTGCCGGAGTCGAGGATGGAACCCAGATGCGGCTCGCCGGCAAGGGCGAAGGCGGGCCCGGCGGCAGCGGCGATGCGATCGTGATCATCACCATCCAGCCGCACGCCTGGTTCCGCCGCGATGGCGACAACCTGCGGCTCGATCTGCCGTGCAGCCTTGATGAGGCCGTGCACGGGGCCAAGGTCCGGGTCCCCACCGCCGACGGCGCGGTCATGCTGACGCTGGTGCCGGGGACCAGCTCGGGCAAGACCCTGCGCATCCCTGGCAAGGGGATGAGCCGCAAGGACGGCACCCGCGGTGATCAGCTGGTGACGATCGAGGTACAATTGCCGCAGGGCGATGAAGACCTCGCGAAGCGGCTCGAAGGCTGGCGCGATCCGCGCAACCTCCGGTCGAAATTCGGCGTCTGAGCAGGCACGGGCCGTGCAGGAACGTGAACTCGACGAAGCGCATCTTCCGCCGCTGACCGTCCCCGACTTGTCGCCCGAGGCCCGGCGCCAGCGCGCGTCGCGGCTGCAAGAAGCCTATGATGAACATGTCGGCCCCGAAGGACGGTTCTGGCGCAGTGGGTTCTTCCGGATCTTCACGCGGGTCTGGGCCGGGGCTTACAACGACGGCTTCATCCATGCCGGCAACCTTGCCTACATGGCGATCCTCGCGCTGTTCCCGTTCTTCGTGACGGTCGGCGCGGTGCTCAGTCTGGTTGGCGAGCAGGCCCAGCGCGAAGCTTCGGTCCACGCGTTCCTTATCGCCTTGCCGCCGATTGCCGCGCGCGCGCTTGAACCGGTCGCGCGCGACGTGATCGTGGCGCGCAGCGGCTGGCTGCTGTGGGCGGGTGGGCTGGTCGGGCTGTGGACCGTGGGCAGCCTGGTCGAAACGATCCGCGATATCCTGCGCCGTGCTTACGGGACCAAGCCGACGCATGCCTTCTGGCGCTATCGGTTGATCTCGACCGGGGTGATCGTCGGGGCAGTGATCGCACTGCTGTTCGCCTTGCTGGCGCAGGTATTCATCGGGACAGCGCAACAGGTGGTCGAAGTCCGCTATCCGTGGCTCTCGGGGCTGGCCAATTTGCTCAACCTGTCGATGCTGCTCCCACCGGTGATCATTTATGCTGCGCTGTTCGTGCTGTTCTTCACGCTGACCCCAAGTTCATACCGCAAGCGGCGCTATCCCAAATGGCCCGGGGTGTTGCTGGTGACAGTGTGGTGGGTCGGGGTAAGCTCGGCGTTACCCGGTGTGCTGCACCGTTTTTTCTCCTACGACTTGACCTATGGCAGTCTTGCCGGTGTCATGATCTCGCTTTTCTTTTTCTGGCTGGTCGGATTAGGGATGGTGGTGGGCGCAGAACTTAACGCCGCGCTGGCTGAGAGCCCGGAGGAACGGGACTTGGTGGGCCAGGCAGACAATCGCTCCAAGCGTAACCAGCAAAGTGCTCCAAGCGAATAGCAGTTAGAACGGCGGGAATAGCATGACGAAACTGATGCACGGCAAGCGCGGACTGATCATGGGCTTGGCGAATGACAGGTCTCTGGCCTGGGGCATCGCCCAGAAGCTGACCGAGCATGGCGCCGAGATCGCCATTTCGTATCAGGGCGAAGTGATGGAAAAGCGGGTGCGTCCGCTGGCCGAGCAGCTTGGGTGCGACTTCCTGATCGATTGCGACGTCTCGACCGAGGCCGAACTCGACAAAGCCTTCGCGGTGCTGGCGGCGCGCTGGCCGACGATCGACTTCGTGGTCCACGCAATCGGCTTTACCAACAAGGAAGCGCTGCGCGGCAACTACAGCGATGTCGGTCTCGACGACTTCCTGATGACGATGAATATCAGCGTCTACAGCTTCACTGCAGTCGCGCGCCGCGCCGCGCTGATGATGACCCCGCGCGATTCCGAAACCAGCGAAGGCGGCGGGGCGATGCTGACGCTGTCTTACTACGGCGCGGAAAAGGTCGTGCCGCACTACAACGTGATGGGGGTGGCCAAGGCCGCGCTTGAGGCGAGCGTAAAGTACCTCGCCAACGACTTCGGGCCGCAAGGCATCCGCGTGAATTCGATCTCGGCCGGGCCGATCAAGACTCTGGCGGCAAGCGGGATTGGCGACTTTCGCTACATCCTCAAATGGAACGAATACAATGCGCCACTGCGCCGCAACGTGACGATCGGCGATGTCGGCGGCGCGTCGGTATACTTGTTGTCCGAACTTGCAGCGGGGGTTACCGGCGAAAACCACCATGTCGACGCAGGCTATCACACTGTCGGCATGAAGCAGGAAGACGCGCCCGATATCGCGCTGGGCTAAACCCTAGTTCGATTTGGGCGGAGCTGGCGCGGCCTGGTCGTTAGGATCCTTGTCGCCCGTGGCCGCTTCGGCTTTGCGGCGATCTTCCATCTGCTGTTCGAGCACTTCGACCCGGGCCTGCGTTTCCGCTGCATCCTGATCCAAGGTCTCAAGCCGCTTGGCCCGTTCGGCCGCGACGAGCTCGGCAAACTTCACATTCGGGTCGAGCTTCTTTTCAGCGTAGGCATCATTGATCAGCTTGCCCGAGCAACCGGTCCAACCCCCTGCACCCACGGCCGAGCAGCTCTGGGTTCCGGTCTTGGTCACGGTTTCGTAAGCGATCACCTTGTTATTCCACGCCTCGTTCTGCGGGTTGGCATGTTCGCGCAGGTTTTCGGGAATGCGGTAACGCTCGCCTTCTGATTTGCGCCCGCAGACGGTGATCGTGTCGTCAGTCGACACGGGGCACGTGTCGTCGCCGTAAACAATCAGCGCGTTGACCTTGGGCTCGGGCGCATCCTGCGCCAGCGCGGGCGCGGCATAAAGGCCGGCAAGCACCAACGGGGCAAGCACTGCAGTGATCGGACGCATCGAACGGACTCCTTGGGCTGCCAAGCCATATAGGCATGCCCCGCGCTGAATAACAGATGAAGGGGGCAGCTGGTTCCGGCTTCAGATCCGTTCGGCGAGCCGGATCGCCAGACGGCAGCCCAACCGGATCACGCCCGAAAGCAGCGGATAAGCCAGCGCCTGTTCGGCGCCATTGGCCAGCGCCGCATCAAGGTGCGCGCGTTCATCATCGCGAAACTCGGCGATCATCGCGCCCAGTTCAGGATCGGTTTCGCCCAATTCTTCAAGCTGCGCGGTGTAGTGCCGGTCGATCTCGGTCTCGACCGCCGCAGTGCAGGCCATCGCCGCCTTGGGCCCGGCCAGCGCGGTTGCCGCGCCAAGCGCAAAGCCCGCCACGTTCCAGAGCGGCTGCAGCACGGTGGGCCGCACGCCACGCGCTGCGATCAGCGCATCGAACTTGGCACGGTGCACGGCTTCCTGTTCGGCCATATGGCGAATTTCACCGGCGAGCGGGGCGCGGTCGCCCATCACTGCCAGCTGACCGGCATAGATCCGGGTCGCACCATATTCGCCGGCCTGATCGACCCGCAACATCCGCGCGCTGGTTTTGGGGTTCATGGCCGTGCTCCTTGGCCGCGGCGCAGCAGCGCAAAGACCAGGAGCGCGGCGGGAACCGAGATGAGGAAATTGAATCCCGCGAGCGATATGCCCAGCAGTGACCACTGCACCTGGTCGCAGCGGATCAGCGGCGCGTTCATGATCGCGTCGAGCGGATTGTCGCCAAGCTGGGTCTCGCTGGTGCAGGCGGTCAGCCCTTCCCACCAACCGTATTCGACCCCGGCGTGGTATGCTCCCAGTACACCACCGATCAGGATGGCGAGTGCAGCGAGCCAGGTCAGCAACCGGAGCGAGGGCCGGAGCAGTCCAAGCGTTGCGAGTCCCAACGCGGCAAAGTGCGCATAGCGCTGCCACCAGCACATCTCGCAGGGGACGAGATGGAAGACATACTGCCCGATGTAAGCCCCGCCGAGCAGCGCTGCCGGCACCGCAAAGGCCAGCAGGCGTGCTGCGCGGTCCGCCGCCATTCCAGCCGGCATCACGCTCACTTGCGCTTCGCCAGCGCCGGTGCCGTGCGGTGCAGCGTCTGGAGCGCGTAGTAGAGCTGAAAGTCCTTAATGCCCTTGGCCTTGAGCTGGTCAGGCGTCATCTTGAAGCTGGGATCAGCCTGCCGATCATTCTCCAGCTTCTTGTCGTCAAGGCTGGCCTCGTTGACCAGATGGTGGCGCAGATCGCTTTCGCGCACCGACAGTTCGCTGCGCCGTGCCGCGTCGGGATCGGAGAGTTGCGGAACACGGATATCGGGATCGATCCCGCCTTCCTGCACCGACCGGCCCGACGGGGTGAAATAGCGCGCGGTGGTGATCTTGACCGCGCTGGTGCGGCTGCGATCAAGGAAGAACAGCGATTGCACGCTGCCCTTGCCGAAGGTCCGCTCGCCCATGATCACCGCGCGGTGCTGGTCCTGCAGGGCACCGGCGACGATTTCGGAAGCCGAAGCGGAACCCGAATCGACCAGCACGACCAGCGGCAGCCCCTTGGCCATATCGCCCGGGAACATGCTTTCGGCCTTGAAGTATTCGTCTTCGGACGAATCGCGGCCGCGCTGCGAGACGATATCGCCCTTGGTCAGGAACAGGTCGGACAGCGCCACCGCTTCCTCGAGCTCGCCGCCCGGGTTCTGGCGCAGGTCGAGCACCAGACCCTCGAGCTTGGCGCCCGACTTGGTCTTGAGATCGGTGATCGCCTTGTTGACGTCGTTGCCGACGTCGTGGCTGAATTCGTTGACGGTGATGACTCCGATACCTTCCTTGAGCTCCCAGGTGACGGGCTCGAGCTTGATCACGCCGCGGGTCACGGTCACGTCGAACGGCTGGTCACGGCCGGCGCGAAACAGGGTCAGGCGGATCTTGCTTCCCGCTTCGCCGCGCATCTGCGCCACGGCATCGTCAAGGTCGCCGCCGTAAATCAGCTTGCCATCGAGGTGCGTGATATAATCGCCCGATTTGACCCCGGCTGCTTCGGCAGGACTGCCGCGCATCGGCGAGACCACCTTGACCGCACCATCATCCATCACCACCGACAGGCCCAGTCCCGAATAGTTGCCATCGATCATGGTGTTGAGCCGCTGCATGGTCGCCCCCGAAAGGTACGAACTGTGCGGATCGAGACTGGCGAGCATCCCGTCGATCGCGCCTTCCTCAAGTTTGTTGTCGTCGACCTTTTCGACATAGCGCAGCTTGACCAGTTCGTAGACCGTCGCAAGGCGTTCAAATTGCGCCGAGGAGCGGGCATCGACCGCCGCAAGCCCGGCAGTGGTCGCCGGGATCAGGGACACCGCGCTGACCAGCAGTGCGGCGCGAAACAGGGGGACAATCTTCATGGCGTGAAAGCCTCTCATAAATCTGTGCGTCTTCTATCGCGCAAGGCGGGTTAACGCCAGATGGCGATAGGGGCAGGAATGACGGCTGTTCAACCGGACACGAAATCGAGCGGATTGACCGATTGACCCTGGCGCCTAAGCTCAAGCGTGAGCAACGGGCGATCGGGCCCAGCACGGCCGAGCGAACCGCCTGCGACAAGCTGGTCGCCCACCCGGCAATCGAGCTGCGCGAGCCCGGTGATCAATGAGGTCCACCCGCCGCTATGTTCGATGATCACGATCAGGCCATAGCCGCGGTAAGGCCCGGCGAAGGCGACCCGGCCCGCTCCCGGCGCCACCACTTGCGCGCCGCCTGAGGCCAGGATCGAGATCCCGCGGGACTGCGCTTGCCCGGCAACAACCGTGCCAAAGCCGGTCACCAGCCGGCCAGCGACCGGCAGCAGGTACCGGGCTGGGGCATCGCGGGCCACGGGCATCGCGGCGCGGTCAGCCGGAGGTGCGGCCGATTGCGGCTGCGCCGGGCGCAGGATTGGGCCGGGCAATGCGGCCAGCTGATCGCGCAGGGCTCCGGCCTTGGCGAGGTCGCCGACCAGCGAGGTCAGGTCGCGCGCCTGTTCCGCCAGCGCCAAGGCGCGCTCACTTTCCCGGTTCGCTGTCCCGCTGGCCTGGACCGCGGCGAGCCCTTGGCGTTCCTCGATCACACCCAGTTCAGCGCGGCGCCGGGCAAGCTCGGCCTCCCCGGCGCGAAGATCGGCACTGGCCTGCTGAGCTTTTGCAGCGAGCGCCTTGCCGCGCGCGATTGCTTCGCGCAGTCCGGAGGTTCGCCGCGCAACCTCAGGCAGCAGCGTTTCAAGTACCGCGCGCAGGTACACCGCATCACGGAGCGAGCCGGGCCGAAGCAGCGAGAGCAGCGGCGGACGGCGGGTGAGCTGCTGCAACGCGGCGGTCAGTTCCACCAGCGGCTGCTGTTTCCGCGCGAGTTCGGCGCGCCAGCGGACCTGGTCCTGCGCGATCATCCGCAATTGCGCTTCGTTGGCGGCAATTTGTGCCTCGCTTTCCTGGACCCGGGCGGCCAGCGCCGCAGCTTCCTGCGCGGTCTTGTCAGCAGCTGCAGTGGCGGTCGCGGCGCCGGCTTCGAGAACTTCGGCCCGCTGGCGCGCCTCTGCCCCCTGCTGCTGCGCGCGAGTCAGTGCAGTCGCGGCATCTTCGGCGCTGTCGATAGTGCGCGGGGTCTCCGCGATACTGCCGCCCAGCACCGCGAGCGCGGCCAGTGGCGCCAGCAGGAACAGGCTTCGCGATTGTGCGCGCGGCATCATAGCGACCTTATCCCGAACGATGATACGGATGGCCAGCAAGAATGCTGGTTGCGCGCCACAATTGTTCGGCGATCATCGCCCGGGCGAGCATGTGGGGCCAGGTCATCGCGCCAAGCCCGAGCAACAGGTCGGCCGAATCGCGCGCTGCCGCACCATGGCCGTCGGCCGCGCCGATCAGGAAGCGCGTCTCGCGCACGCCTTCGTCGCGCCACGTACCAAGCAACTGGGCGAATTCTTCCGACGACAGCAGCTTGCCGCGTTCGTCGAGCAAGACTTCACGGTGCGGCTTGAGCGGCGGCGGCAAAGTCCCGCCCACATCGGGCAGTTCGGTCAGCCGGTGCGGCCAAGCAAGCCGCTTGGTATAGCGCTCATAAAGGTCGGCTTCGGGTGATTTTCCGATCTTTCCGCGCGCGATTACATGCAGTTGCATGGAGGTATTTCCTTACCTCCCGTGGCGATCAGGCCGCGCCGCTGTCGCCGAACGCCCACATCCGTTCCAGGTTGTAGAAGCTGCGCACCTCGGGACGGAACAGGTGGACCACCACGTCTCCGGCATCGACCAGCACCCAGTCAGCCGCTGGCAGTCCTTCGATCCGGACATGTCCGAAACCGCCGCGCTTGATCCGCTCAGCCAGCTTCTGCGCCATGGCCGCGACCTGGCGAGTCGAACGGCCCGACGCAATCACCATATGATCGGCGATCGAGCTTTTGCCTTCAAGCGGGATGGAAACGAGTTCCTGGGCCTGGTCGTCATCCAGTGACTGGATGATCAGCGCATGGAGCGAGCCAGGTTCGGTCTGGGGGAGCGGCAGCGACACGGCGGCCGGGGCAAGCTCTGGAGAATTGAGGGTCATTTAAGCGGGAACGGCTCCTCTGTGCGGGCTTCGCCAACAATCATGCGATGTCGGGTGCGAGTGGGTGGTGCGTCAGCGGATCGCGGGGGCGGCGGCTGACAAAGCGGCTAGCCCATTCTGGATCGGCGGCCCGCAGAGCGGTGGCCGAGCGCGGATCAGGATCAAAACGCAAATAAATCAGCGCAGGCGCGCTCCATCCAGCCCGGGTTCTTAAACTGGCGGACGGACGACGAAATCGGCCGAGCCAGGCCCCCGCGGGACTCGCGAAGGCACAACCATCATAGCCCGGACGCGCAATAACCGCAATCGGCATGGTGCGGGCTATCTCGCGCCAGTTCCGCCAACGATGGAACTGGGCAAGATTGTCGCTGCCCATCAGCCAGATAAATTGCACCTTGGGATAGCGAAGGCGCAGTTTTCTAAGGGTGTCGAGCGTGTAACGCGTGTCCAGCTCGCGCTCGATCGCGGTCGGCCGGATCCGGATTCCCCGAGCCTGTTTGATGGCCGATCCCAGCCGCGCCGCGAGCGGGGCCATGCTCTCCTTGGGTTTCAAGGGATTGCCCGGTGAGACCAACCACCAGACCTCGTCGAGTCCCAGCGCCTGCATGGCCAGCAAGCTAATCCGGCGATGCCCGCCGTGCGCGGGATTGAACGATCCGCCAAGCAGGCCGACCCGCTTCAGGGCCGCACCTGTCCGCTGCCGCGCACCAGCCATTTGTAGGTGGTCAGGCCTTCGAGAGCGACCGGCCCGCGCGCATGGAGCCGCCCGGTGGCAATACCGATCTCGGCGCCAAGGCCGAATTCGCCACCATCGGCAAACTGGGTGCTGGCGTTGGCCATGACGATCGCGCTGTCGACTTGCGTCAGGAACCGCTCACAGGTTGCATGGTCCTCGCTGACCACGGCATCGGTATGACCCGACGAATGGAGCGCGATATGCGCAAGCGCGGCATCGAGCCCGTCAACCACCGCGACCGACAGCACTGCGCCGAGGTATTCGGTATCCCAATCGGTGGCGCTTGCCGGAAGAACCCGCGGATCGAGCGCACGGGCACGGGCATCGCCGCGCAATTCGCAGCCGGCTTCGATCAGCGCTGCGACCACCGCCTGGCTCCCGCCAAACTGCACGTCGAGCAGCAAAGTCTCCATCGCTCCGCAAACCCCGGTGCGGCGCAGCTTGGCGTTAAGCGCGATGGCCTTGGCTTTACCCGGATCGGCGGCGGAGTGGACATAGGTGTGGTTGATCCCGTCGAGGTGCGCGAGCACCGGCACCCGGGCATCGGCCTGGACCCGCGCGACCAGGCTCTTGCCTCCGCGCGGCACGATCAGGTCGATCTGGCCAGCCGCCGCGAGCATCGCGCCCACTGCGGCACGGTCTTGAACCGGCACCAGCTGCACCGCATCGACCGGCACGCCTGCCTCGGCCAGTCCGGCACTTAGCGCGGCATGAATCGCCCGGTTCGAATGGACCGCCTCGCTGCCGCCACGCAGCAGCACCGCGTTACCCGAGGCAAGGCACAGCGCGGCGGCATCGGCGGTCACATTGGGGCGGCTTTCGTAGATGATCCCGATCACCCCGATCGGCACCCGCACCCGCGACAGTTCGAGCCCGCTTGGCGGTGTGGAGGAATCGATCACCTGTCCCACCGGATCGGGCAGCGCGGCGATCTGTTCGAGTGCACCGGCCATACCTTCGAGTCGGGCGGAATCGAGCCGCAGCCGGTCAAGCATCGCCTCCGACAATCCGGCTGCTTCACCGGCCGCGATATCAAGCGCGTTTTCCGCCAGAATCTGCGCTTCTGCTGAGCGCAGCTGGGCAGCGGCTGCCCGCAAACCAGCCGACTTGCGCGCCGGGTCAAGCAACGCCAAATGGCGCTGGGCAGCACGTGCGCGCACCGCCATTTGGGCAATCAATTCGCCTGGGTCCTGTGCCGGGTTGGCTGCTGCGCTCATGCCCCGCGCCTAACACCCCCTGCCGCGCTTGTCACCGCCGCCAAACGACTCATCGCGCGAGTCTTTCGACTCAGCGGTTACGCACTGCAATCGATTCGCTTACACTGATGCAGGCTGCTAGCGGACCTTCGCAAAGTTCAAACGAGGGACTGGGGTCGTCTTGAAAAGCAAAGCCGCGAGCCGGTTCAATACCCGGCTGCGGACATGGTTCCCGGATCGCGAATTCTTCATGCGATCCGAAGGACAAGTCCGTTTCATCAAGGTCACGTCGCGCACGCAAAAGCTTGCGGCAGGTGCAGTCGTGTCCCTGCTTATGGTCTGGGCACTGACCATGGGCGCGATGGCGTTGTCGAGCTACCTTTCCAGCCGTAACCGCAATTCGCTGCTTGAGCGTGAAGCCAAGGTGACCAGCTCGGAAAGCCGCCTCAATGCTTACGGCGATAACATCAACAAGGTTACCGACGACCTTAAACGCCGACAGGACTTCATCGAAAAGACCAGCCAGACCGTGTTCGGTGACCTGCGCAAGGACGCCAAGCCTGGCGAAACTGTTTCGGACGGCAGCAGCGAAGCATCGCAGACGGTCAAAAAGGTCAGCCTGGCGTTACCGCAAGCGGCCGGCCTCGCTGAGATTGAAGCGCGCCAACTGGTTTACATCGAATCGCTGACGCGGATCGCGGATCGCCGCTCGGCTTTGGCCGAAGCAAAACTTGCGCGGCTTGGCCTCAATCCGCAGGCGGCGCTCGCGTCGCTCAACGACCGGTCCGCGCAGGGTGGCCCGCTGATCGTGCTGGCGACGTCTGCCGATGGCTCGATCGATCCGCGCTTCCAGCGCTATGCGTTGTCTTTGGCGCGGATGGACGCGCTCGAACGGTCGATCGATGCCCTGCCGCAAGCGATGCCGGCCAACTTCGAATACATCTCATCGGGCTTCGGCTTCCGCCCTAACCCGTTCACCGGCGGCGGCGGCGAGTTTCACCCCGGGCTCGACTTCAAGGGCCCCTATGGCGCGCCAATTTATGCTGCGGCGCGCGGCACGGTAAGCTTTGTCGGGCAGCGCTCGGGCTATGGCAACTGTGTCGAGATCGACCACGGCAACGGCGTGGTCACACGCTATGCCCACATGTCCGCGTTCCGCACGCAGGTTGGCAAACAGGTCGTGCCGGGCGAGCAGATTGGCCAGATCGGCAGCACTGGACGTTCGACCGGTCCGCATCTGCATTTCGAGGTCCGCATCAACGACCGTCCAGTCAATCCCCGCCCCTTCCTTGAGGCCGTCACCAATGTTCTCCAAAAAACCGGCGCGAACGGCGCCGCACGCACAGCAGGTTAAAGCCATGGCAAATTCGACCTTTTCGGTGTTCGGCGCCGATATCCGCATCAAGGGTAATGTCGCCGCTTCGGCCGACTTGCACATTGACGGCCATGTCGAGGGCGATGTTTCGTGCACCAGCCTGGTCCAGGGCGAAAGCGGCGAGATTGTTGGCGGCGTGACTGCCGAAACCGCGCGGCTTTCGGGCACGGTGCGCGGCACCATCACGGTGCGTGAACTGGTCGTGCTGAAAAGCGCGCGGATCTACGGCGACGTCCATTATGACGCACTGACGATCGAACAGGGCGCGCAGGTTGATGGACGTTTTGCCCCGCGCGCGGTCGCGGACGATCAGGGTTCGGTGGTCGCGCTCGCCGCGAGCTAGAGCCCGAGTTCGTCCCGCAGCGCCTTGCGGTCGAGCTTGCCGATCATTGTCTTGGGCAGGCTTTCGCGCACCACCACCTGGTCGACGCGCTCGTGCTTGCCAACCCGGGCGTCGAGCCAGGCCTTGAGCTCGGCACCGACCGCCTCACTGGTCAAGGTTACGTAAGCACGTGGGCTTTCGCCGCGGTAGGGATCGGGCACCCCGATCACCAAGGCCTCTTTCACCGCTGGGTGCTGCAGCAGCACCGCCTCAACCTGGCTTGGGAAGACCTTGAAACCGCCGACCGCGATCATGTCCTTGATCCGGTCGACAATGCGGGTGTAGCCGGCCTCGTCGATCGTCGCGACATCACCGGTGCGCAGCCAGGGCCCGTCTTCGCGCATGGCAAAGGCGGTCGCCGCTGCTTCGGGCCGCTGCCAATAGCCCTGCATCACCTGTGGACCCTGGATGGCCAATTCGCCCGGTTCCCCCGGGGCAGCGTCACGCAGCGGATCGTCGCGGCCCAGCAGCCGGATCCGGGTGCCGGGCAGCGGCTGACCAATTGTGCCGACACGCTCCTCGCCCTCATAGGGGTTGGTCGAGACCACGCCCGACGTTTCGGTGAGGCCGTATCCTTCGACCAGACGCGATCCGCTCGCCGCTTCCCATTTGGCCTTGAGCGGCAGCGGTAGCGGCGCCCCGCCCGAGATGCATATCCTGAGGCTCGAAAAATCGGTCTGCGCCATGCGCGGATGATCGAGCAGTGCCTGGAACATGGTCGGCACCCCGGGCATCGCGGTGGCCTTGACCCGCTGCAGCGTGGCCAGTGCCTGCTTGGCCTCGAACCGGGGCAGCATCGCGATGCAGCCGCCATTGGCCACTGTCCGGTTGAGCACGCAGACGTTGGCGAAGACATGGAACAGCGGCAGCGCCCCCATGATCACGTCGCGTTCCCCCGCGCGCGGATCGATCGCGGCGACCTGGCGGGCATTGGCCGAGAGGTTCTGGTGCGTCAGCATCGCGCCCTTGGGGATGCCGGTGGTGCCGCCGGTATATTGCAGCAAGGCCAGATCGGTGAACGCATCGAGCATGACTGGTTCTGGCGCATCGTTGCCCAATAGCGCGGCCCAGCGGGTAACATCGCTGCGCAGCGGAATCGGAGTGAGCGATTTGCGGCCGAGCAGGGCGAGCGCAACACGCTTGAGCGGGCTCAACATGGTGCCAAGCGGCGCCACGATCAGGTGTTCGAGCGCAGTGGCATCGAGCACCTTGATGGCCGTGGGCAGCAGCGCCGCCGAATCGATCGTGACCAGCAGCCGCGTGCCCGAATCCTTGACCTGCGCCGACAGTTCCTCAAGCGTGTAAAGCGGGCTGAAATTGACCAAGGTCATCCCGGCCAGCATCGCCCCGTAATAGGCCGAAACGTAGATCGGCACATTGGGCAAGTAGAGCCCGATCCGCTCGCCTTTGGGCAGGCCCAGCGCTTGCAGCCCGGCGGCGAAACGGCGCGCCTCGGCGTGGAGCTGCCGGTACGAGAACCGGCGGCCAAGGAAATCGACCAGCGGGTTGTCGCCGTTTTGCCGGGCGGAGGCGGCAAACATGTCGGGCAGGGTGAGCGGCGGGAAAGCCGTGCCCCAAGCACAAGGATGGGCGTAGTGCGGCAGCCAAGGCTCGCCCGCAGAATTGTTGACAACCATGTAAGCGGCTTAGCCCAGCTTGCCGGCCGCCGTCAGCAAAAACCTTTGGTTATTCGGTCTCGCCAGCGGCTTCAGCGGCGCGCTTGGCTTCTAGCCATGCCGCAGCTTCGGCTTCCTGCGCGACTGCGCCAGCGGCCTTGGTCGAAGCGTCGCGTTCGGCGCGCAGTTCCTCGATCAGCATGGCGCGGTCATCGCCCAGGCGGGCATCGTCGCCGGCCTGATCGATCAGGCCCGCTTTCTTCGCTGCCTTGGCCACGATCGCATCGAGTTCGCGCTGCGAGCAGAGCCCCAGCGTTACCGGATCCTTGGGCTGGATGTTGCTGATGTTCCAGTGGCTGCGGTCGCGGATCGCCGAGATCGTGTTGCGGGTGGTGCCGATCAGCTTGCCGATCTGTGCGTCCGAGATCTCTGGGTGGCTGCGCAGGATCCAGGCGATGCCATCGGGCTTATCCTGACGCTTCGAAACCGGGGTGTAGCGCGGTCCCTTGGTCCGGTTGACGTTGACCGGGGCCTTTTGCATGACCAGCGAATAACTGGGATCGGCCTGGCCTTTTTCGATTTCCGACACGGTCAGTTCGCCCGAGCGCACCGGATCGCGTCCGGTATACTTCGAGCTGGCCAGATCGTCGGCCATTGCCTGCACTTCAAGGATGTGCAGCCCACAAAATTCTGCGATCTGTTCAAAGCTCAGGGCGGTAGTGTCGACCAGCCACGAGGCGGTTGCATGCGGCATGAGCGGGGTCGGCTGAGTCACGGGAAATCTCCGTCCAAAATAGATAGGGCCGCCCCATGCGGAGCGGCCGATCGCGCAGGCATCTAGGCGCAAAGCCGCGGCGGGGCAAGGGTACAAACCCATTCTTAAAACCTGCTGGCTAGAGTGCAAAGCCGGATTTGGGCCTTGGCGGCAAGGGATGCGCAAATAATCGGGCGAATGTGGGCAATGATCCTGGCGCTGCTGCTGCTCGGCGGCTGCGGACAGGGGCGTGAAGATTTTACCGTGCAGATCGCGCGCCCGGCCGATCGGGTGATGCAGGTTCTGGGCCATGCGGAGTTCGACCGCCTTGTCGCAGGACGCTTTCCCGGCCTGAAGATCGAACGGACCCAACCTGCCAGCAACGAAGTGCTTTGCACCGTGCCCGGCGACGGCCGCTTCCCGGCGGCGATCCACCTGACCTTCGAGGCTTGCGAACGGCGGCAAGGAAACCGTGGTTCACGCCGCAGTCGACGTGCCCCCGGTCAAAATCGATTTTGACGGCAAGACCAAGGTGATCAGCGAAACCAAAGTTGAACGCGCGCTGAGAGACGTGATTGAAAGCGTCCGAACCAAACTTGAAGCGGGCGGTGACACTGGGGGCCGCAAAAGGACCTTTCGCAACTCCTGTCCGAACTCGCCATCGTAACCGATTCCAAGCATTTGAAGCTGGCCAAAGACATGCAACGCAATCCCGACTGGTACCTGGGCGGTTTCGGTTCGAACTATGACGGTGAGAATGAAGAAG
>JAYUCG010000100.1:0-32546 GCA_043740455.1 Novosphingobium sp.
CTTCCTTGGGCAGGTCGGCCAGGGACAAGTAGATCGTGATTCGTTTGGGCGGCAACGACAGCCCCATCGCGGCGAGCGCGGCGTGAACGCGTTCCTGGCTTTCCTTGACCGCCTTGTCGGGCAGGCCGACCTCGTTGAAGCGCGGCAGACCGGGCGCGATTGGCACTGCACTTCGACCCCGCGTGCCTCCAGCCCCAAATAAGCCCCCGTCTGAACCAGCGCGACCAAGTATTGCCCCCAAGTGTTAGCGCGTAATACTTGGGTGCGGCGCAGTCGCCCGCCTCTGTCGAGCCAATTGAACCGCAATGGCGGCACTCATGCGAAAGACCATTTTAACCTTTGCCATTGGCAAGGCGGTAAGGGGCAGGGGCCGAAAAGCGATGCATGCGCCGCATTGCTGCCTTTGCCATTGCCCTTCTTGCCCTGACCGGCACGCCGGTTGCCGCGCAAGCGGTCACCGTGACCGAGACAGTCGAGGTGACCTATGAAGTCGTGGGCGACGATGCGGTGACCGACGAGGGCGCAGTTGCGGAGGGCGGATCGGCGCGCTTCGTGGCCGCCGCCCCGGCGCGGCTGCCCCGCGGTGTGGCTAGTTTCGGGCCATTTCGAGTGCTCGATCCGACGCGCGCTGCCCTGGTCGGTGCAACCGACGAAGCCAGCCCCGCCGCATTCCAGGCGATGGTGCGCGCCTATCCCGGCATTTCGCTGATCGAGATGATCGAGTGCCCCGGCACTTATGACGACCGCGCCAATCTCAACCTCGGGCGGATGATCCACGCTCGCGGGATCGCCACGCACGTGCCCTCGGGCGGATCGGTGCGTTCGGGCGCGGTCGAGCTGTTCCTTGCCGGCACCACCCGCGTGGCCGATCCCGGCGCCGAATTCGCGGTCCACTCATGGGCCGATGAAGACGGGCGTGAAGCCAAGGACTATGCCGCCGACGCACCCGAGAACCGCGCCTACATTTCGTATTATGAAGACATGGGGCTGCCCGAACCGCAGGCTCGCGCATTTTACGCGATGACCAATTCGGTGCCCAATGCTCAGGCCAAGTGGTTCGGGGCCGCCGAAATGGGCCACTGGGTGACGCTGAACTGACTGTGCGGCGCTTGACTTGGCACGGCCTCTCCAGTAACGGCCCGCCTCTGTAATCGGGCCTCCGCATGGACGGTTCGTAGTCCAACGAATTCCTGAGGTTTTGAAATGAAGCGCACTTTCCAGCCCAGCAACCTTGTTCGCGCTCGCCGCCATGGTTTCCGCCTGCGTTCGTCGACGGTTGGTGGCCGCAAGGTCCTGCGCGCGCGCCGCGCCCGCGGCCGCACCAAGCTGAGCGCCTGAGCGCCACTTCCACAATGTCCGTCCTTACCCGGCGGGCTGATTTTCTAGCCGCAAACCGGGGCCTGCGCGTGGCGCGTCCCGGTTTTGTGCTGCTCGTAAACCCGAACACCGCGGATAAGCTGCGCTTCGGCATCACCGTCACCAAGAAAATCGGCAACGCGGTGGTCCGCAACCGGATGAAGCGCCGGTTCCGTGCCTTGCTGCGCGAAATGCTCCTCGAACAAGGCCTGCCCTCCCACGATCACGTGCTGATCGGGCGCGAAGGCGGGGTCGAGCGTGATTTCACCAAACTGCGCGAGGAACTGGCTGCTGCGTTGGGGCGTGCTGCGCAAGGCAAAGGCGATCCGCCCCGGAAGCGCAAGTGAAACGCCTCCTCATCCTCATCGCCCGCGGGTGGCAGTTGGGCCCATCGCGAATCCTTCCGCCGAGCTGCCGTTATGCCCCCTCGTGCTCGCAGTATGCGATTGAGGCGGTTGAGAAGTACGGCGCGATTAAGGGTGGCTGGCTGGCCGCGAAGCGTATAGGGCGCTGCCATCCGTGGGGCGGCCATGGCTATGACCCGGTGCCTTGACAGGCCCCGCATCCGCCCCATCTGAGAAGAGATTTTAGGCAGGGGCCCCAAGTGGACACGCAGAACATACGCAACATGGTCCTCGCCGGGGTCCTCATTGTAGTGATCCTGTTCGGTTGGGATACCGGGGTCCGCTATTTCTACCCGAATGCGAACAAAGCTCCCGTCCCCGCTGCAAGCAGCACCGCGCCTGCGCCGCAAGCTTCGGCCAGCGCCAAGCCGACGCGCGAAGGCGGGCTGACCGATGCCGCCGATCAGGCGCTTGAGGCCAAGGACCTGGCAACTGCGCTCAACCCCGCCACCCGCGTGCCGATTGCCGCGCCGGGCCTGTCAGGCTCAATCAACCTGATTGGCGCGGTGGTCGATGACCTGTTGACCAATCGCCACACCGCCTCGGTTGAAAAGAACGCCGGGCCGCAGCGCATTTTCTCGCCTGCTGGAACTCCCGCGCAGCAATATGCGCAATTCGGTTGGGTCAGTGCGAGCGGCCAGCCCGATCCCAACCTGCCGGGCCCGGCCACGCAGTGGACCGTGCCCGCCGGCGCCAAACTCACTCCGCAAAGCCCGGTTACGCTGAGCTGGATCAATGCCACCGGGCAGACCTTCACGCTGAACTATGGCATCGACACCGATTACCTGATCACCGTAACCCAGACGGTCACCAATGCGGGCACTGCTCCGTTCATGGCCAAGCCCTATGCGCAGGTTGCGCGTACCGACAAGACCGCCAGCGTCGATATCTGGAACCTCCATTCGGGACCCTTCGGCACCTTTGACGACAAGGTCTCGTTCGGCCCCAACTACAAGGACGTGACCGACGCGACGCAGGTCACCAATCCGGTCAAAACCGGATGGATCGGCTTCACCGACATTTATTGGATGAGCGCGCTGGTCCCTGACAAGAGCGGCGCGACCAGCGACTTCCGCAGTCTTGGGGGCGGCCTGTTCCGTGCCGATCTGGTTTATCCGCTGGCGACGATCGCTCCGGGGCAGAACCAGGCGCGGACCACGCGGCTGTTCGCGGGTGCCAAGGAAAGCTCGGTGCTCGACAAGTACGAGGCGGCAGGCATTCCCAACTTTGGCCTCGCGATCGACTGGGGCTGGTTCCGCTGGTTCGAGAAGCCGATCTTCGGTCTGCTCAAGTGGCTGTTCAGCCTGACCCACAACTTCGGCGTGGCGATCATCCTGCTTACGCTCGTGGTGCGCGGGCTGATGTTCCCGGTGGCGCAGAAGCAGTTCGCCAGCATGGCGGCAATGCGCGCGATCCAGCCCAAGATGAAGGCGATCCAGGATCGCTACAAGGACGACAAGGCCAAGCAGCAGGAAGAGGTCATGGCGCTGTACAAGAAGGAAGGCGTAAACCCGCTGGCGGGCTGCCTGCCGATCTTCCTGCAGATCCCGGTGTTCTTCGCGCTGTACAAGGTGCTGACCCTCGCGGTCGAAATGCGCCATCAGCCGTTCGTGCTGTGGATCAGGGACTTGTCTGCGCCCGATCCGTTGCATGCGCTCAACCTGTTCGGCCTGCTGCCATTCACCCCGCCGGGCTTCCTCGCGATTGGCGTGCTGGCCTTGCTGCTGGGCGTTTCGATGTACTTCCAGTTCAAGCTCAACCCGGCGCAGATGGACCCCGCGCAGCAGCAGGTCTTCGCCTTCATGCCGTGGATCATGATGTTCGTGATGGCCCCGTTCGCGGCCGGGCTGCTGATCTACTGGATCACCTCGAACTTCCTGACCATCGCGCAACAGGCCTATCTTTATTCGCGCCACCCGGCGTTGAAGGCACAGGTCACGAAAGCCAGCGGTGGTTGAGGACCTTCCCGAAACGGACGACGGACCCGATCTGACCGAGGCTGCGCGCAAGCTGTTCGCGGGCCGGGTCGAGTTCCTCAAGAGCGCGCCCTCGCTGCAGTACCTGCCCGAAGCGACCGTGCCCGAACTGGCCTTTGCCGGACGTTCGAACGTCGGCAAGAGCTCGCTGCTCAACGCGCTGACCGGGCGCAAATCGATCGCCCGCGCCTCGGTCACACCGGGGCGGACGCAGGAGCTCAACTTCTTCGAGGTGGGTGATCCCGCCGTGCTGCGGCTGGTCGATATGCCCGGCTATGGCTTTGCCAAGGCGCCCAAGTCGATCGTCAAGGAATGGCAGCGGGTGGTGCGCGATTACTTGCGCGGGCGCGCGGTGCTGAAGCGCACGCTGGTGCTGATCGATAGCCGCCACGGCCCCAAGGATGTCGACCGCGAGATGATGGCGATGCTCGATGAAGCCGCGGTCGGTTACCGGCTGGTCCTGACCAAGGCCGACAAGATCAAGGCGAGCGAGCTTGCTGCCGCCCTGCTCGCCACGCAGACCGAAGCGCGCAAGCATTCGGCGGCCTTTCCGGTGATCCACGTGACCTCAGCGGAAAAAGGCATGGGCATCCCCGAGCTCCGCGCCGCCGTGCTAAACGACGCCTCGATTTGATTTTCTTGAGGACTTGCGCATGACCGGCACTGCCAAGCTTGGTTCGTTCACCGTGGGCCGCATGGGCTACGGCGCGATGCAGCTGGCCGGGCCCGGCGTGCTCGGCCCGCCGCGCGACCGCGACCAGGCCATCGCGGTGCTGCGCGAAGCGGTGGCTAGCGGGGTCAACCATATCGACACCAGCGATTACTACGGTCCCTACGTCGTCAACGAGCTGATCGCCGAGGCGCTGCATCCCTATCCGGACGACCTGGTGCTGGTGACCAAGATCGGCGCGCGGCGCGACGAGAAGGGCCAGTGGCTGCCAGCATTCGGTGCCGACGAGATGACCCGCGCGGTGCATGATAACCTGCGCCGGCTGAAGCGCGACACGCTCGACGTGATCAACCTGCGCATGATGTTTTCGCCGCACGGCCCGGCGGAGGGTTCGCTCGAGGCTGAACTGACTACACTGGCCGAATTGCAGCAGCAGGGGCTGATCAAGCACCTCGGGATCAGCAACGTGACCTCCGCCCAGCTCGCGCAGGCGCGTTCGATGGCCGAGATCGTCTGCGTCCAGAATGCCTACAACTTGGCGCACCGCAGCGACGATGCGCTGATCGACGAGCTGGCAGGAGCAGGCATCGCCTACGTTCCGTTCTTTCCGCTCGGCGGGTTCAGCCCGCTGCAGAGCGCCGCGCTCGATGGCGTCGCGGCTGACCTTGGCGCGACCCCGATGCAAGTCGCACTCGCCTGGCTGCTCCAGCGCGCGCCCAACGTGCTGCTGATCCCCGGCACCTCATCGCTTGGCCACCTGCGCGAAAACCTTGCTGCGGCTGACCTGGTGCTGACCGCCGAAGCGATCGCCAAACTCGATGCCGTCGCGGCTCGCTAGGGCTGACCTTCCAGCTCCAGCACGGTCCGGTTGCGCGGCTGCCACGCGGTCACCCCGTCGCCGACTGGATCGACTTCCTTGAGCGTGACCAGCGAGGTCCCGTTGCGGGTGGTCGTTTCGCGCACCACGGCCAGCGAATCGCCGTCCTTGCGCGTTTCGGTCGCGATGATCGTCCAATGGGTCAGGTCGCGCAGGGCGCTGCCGAGCGTGAGCTGAGCGGCGCCGCTGTCGGGTTCGCGGCTCTTGCGGAATGCTGCGTAACTCTCGCGCCCCGTCGCCGGATCGATCTGGGTCACCGTGGTGATAGTGACGATGCCGGTCTTTGGCCCATCGTCGAAGGCGGCTGTGCGCACCACGGTGACCCCGTCACCCTGCGCCTGCACCTTGACCTTGACCGGCAACCCTTCCCACTTGTTGCTCTGATAATCGCGGTATTGCAGTTCGCCCTGCCAGTCCCCTGCGGTCGCCGCGAACAGCTCGGCCAGGCTGGGCGGCACTGGCTCGGCGGCGAGCGCAGCTCCCGGGGACATCAGCAAGGCGAGAGCAGTCAGGCGGCGCATCGGCGGTTCCTTTGAACTAGGTGGAGCCCTTCCAGACGCCGCGCAGTGCAACTTGGCTCAAAAGGTCAAAGCCGGCAACTCCGCTCCGCGCAGCCGCACGTGCATGATCGCCGCGAGGGTCGGAGCGATCGAACGCATGTCGATTGGCCCGAGCGAATGGCCCTGGGGAATCTTTGGACCGACCATCATGAACATCGATTGCATCGCGTCGCTCGCCGGGAAATAACCGTGCGTGCCCTTGTTGTGCGACGGGGCATCGATCCCGCCGCCAGCGTCAGCAAAGCCGCCCGCGCTGTAACCCGGCTGAAAATCAACGAAGAAGTTGGCCGCGGGATTCCCGCGCATCTGGGTGATTTCGGACTTGCCCGCAATCGCTGCAATGCCGTTCGCAGGATCTGCTTTCAGTTGCCCGAGCACGCCGGAAACCTTGACCTGCAGTGCCGCATCATCCGGCCGCGCCGCACCACCGCCGCGCTGCCGCCCGACGGCCACGGCATCGCCTCCCAACCTTTGACCTTGCCGGCGGGATCGAGCGTGATCAGGCCCGCGTCGATAAAGGCGCGGAACAGGTTGGTTTCGTGCGCGATCGGCGCGAACCCGTGATCGCTGACCACTGCGATCACTGCATCGGGATGGACATTGCGCTCGGCCGCGATCAGCGCACCGACGATGGCGTCGATCCGCTCGAGCACCGCGTGCGCCGGCGGCGTGCCGGGGCCGTCGGCGTGTTGCTGATGGTCGAGCCCGGTGAGGTAGACCGTGGCGAACTGGGGCTTGTGCCGCGCAATCAGCGACACCGCAAAACGCCCGCGGTTCTCATCACCCTCGATGGTTTCATCGATCCCTTGGGCATAGGTCTCGCCAGTCGCCGCCTCCAGCTCCGGGATCAATCCCGGCGTGGCCAGCGCGGCCAGCATCTTGGCATCGTCGGCATGACCGCTGCGCCAGATCTGCGGCAGGTTCCAGGTGATCCCCTTCGCGCCAACACTGACCGGCCAGTGGACATTGCCCACGCTCAACCCGCCTGCCGCCGCCGCCTGCCACAGGGTCGGCACGCGGATGTCGCTGGCAAACCAGTACCATCCGCCATAGTTGACCTGCATGGGATCGAAGGTGGTGTTGCTGAACACCCCGTGCCGCGCCGGGCTGGCCCCGGTGATCAGCGTGGTATGACTGGGATAGGTCACCGTGGGCAACACCCCGCGCACGCCGGTGACATAGCTGCCATCGGTGAGGAAGCGGCGCAGGTTAAGCACCTTGAGCCCGCGCTGCGGGGCATCGCTCACATCGCCCGGCCGCAGCCCGTCGATCGAGATCAGCAGCACCGGGCTCGCAAATGCCGGTGCGGCAAAGGCGAGCCCGATCAGCAGAGCGATCAAGGCGACCAACCTGCGCGCCATGGTCACAGCCCCAGCTTGACGGTCAGGAATACCTGGCGCGGCGCCCCCGCGAGCAGCGTCTGATTGTCGCCGCTGTTGCCGAAGCCGTTCGAGCCAATCGTCGCGACGTATTTGAGATCGAACAGGTTAGTCACGTTCACTTGCACCTCCACTTTGCGGCCCTGCGAAAGCTCGAACCGATAGCCGAGCGCTGCATCGACAATCGTGCGGCCATCCACGAATTGATCGTTGGTATAGGTGAAATAACGCTTCGACATATAGCCCGCAGCGAGCCGGCCGAAAAATTGACCGTCATCGTAAGCAATCTCGCCGTGGAGCAGGTGCTTGGGCGAATCCACCACTGACTTGCCCTTGGTCGGGATCACGGTAGCCGGCAGCGTGGTCGTGATCACCACGTCGTTGCCGTAGGTGTTGTCGTTGTAGCTGTACGAGGCGAACAGCGACAATGCGCCCGTCTGGTATTCGCCGGTCAGTTCGATCCCCTGCGCCTTGACCGAACCGACGTTCTGCAAGGCATTGGCCGAGCCGACGATGCCGACCGAGGTCGGGATGGTCAGCAAGCGGTTGCGGAAATCGACCCGGTAGCCCGCAAGCACCCCGTGGAACCCGCCCGAGGCGAAGCGCAGGCCCGCTTCATAGGTGTCCGACTGTTCGGGCTTGAGCACCGGCTTGATCGCATCGAACCCGGCCTGGGTAGATGAAAACGGCCCGGAGGTGGTCGACGAGGCATAGGCGCGGGTAACCTGGGTAAATCCAGCAAAGGCTTCGACCCCGCTGCCCAGCTTCACGCTCAGCCCGGCATGCGGCTGGAACCAGTCGGTGACCGAAAGATCACCGACGGTGCGCCCGCCCGCGACCACTGCCGTGGCGTGGTTATCGACCTGGAAGCCCTTCCAGCCAAGGTTGATGCTGGCCGGGCCAAGGTCGAATTCGTCCTGCACATAATACTGAAGCGTTTTGGTGTTGAACTGGATTTCCCACTGGGTGAAGAACGGACTGGTTTGGAACTGCAGATGATCGCGGCCTGCCACGGTCCGGCTGGCGCAGGCATAGAATCGCCGGGCCTGGTCGAAATCGTTGTTCTCGAACCAGCCGCCCACGGTCAGGTGGTGCGAGGCAATCTCGGCCTGAACGTCGCCAAACACGCCGTAGCGATCGATCTTGTACTCGGTGGTGCGGATTGCCATCGGCACCCCGGTCGGGCTGTTGACATAAGGCGTCCCCCAAGTCCCCTGGCCGTCGTTGTGATGCTAGTAACCCTTGAGATGGGCCGTCGCGACCGCACCAAGCGGCGCGGTAAGCTCGACCGCGCCCAGCGTATCGCGGCGCAGCCCCGAGGCATCGTAATAGGCATCGTCGAGCGAGGCGATCGGGGCCGGGTAGACCGTGCCCGCTGCCGGATTGAGCGGGGTGGTCCCGCTGTCACCGCGGTTGGCGCCGATATCGGCAACCTGCACCGCCAGAGCATATTTCGAAGGCCCGAAGTTGTCCCAATCATAGCCCAGCCGCCGGATCATATCGAGCGAGAGATCCTGGTAATCCTGCTCGGCGCGATCGGAATAGCTGATGTAGCTATCGAGCGTAACGCCGCCGAGCGGGACAATTGCCTTGGCGTTGAGGAGGAGCTGGCGCTGCTGGCCTTCGCCCTTCCACTTGTCGGCGGTCTGGTACTGGACCGAGACCAGCCCGCGCACTTCGTCAGCGCCGCCGAACGCCAGTCGGGCAAAGCCGCGCACCGTGTTCGATGAACCGTAAGTGGCATTGGCGCTCACCCCGAGCACATCTTTGGGATCGACCGTGAAGAATTCCAGCGTGCCGCCAAGGTTGTTGGTCGACTGCGTGGTGATCGAGCCTGAACCCTGCGAGACCACGGTGCGGCCAATGTTGTCTGATCCGACCGCGCGGCTGATATGCAGGCCGTTGTTGTTGCCATAGGTCATGTCACCGAGCGGAATGCCGTCGAGCGTGAAGCCGAGCTGGTTCTGGTTGAACCCGCGGATGGTGACCCGGGTCGACCATTCGTATGACCCGAACGGATCGGCCGACTGGATATTGACGCTCGGCAGCTTTTCGATCGCGCGGATCGGGCTGCTGCCCGGCGCGAGCAAGGCGATGTCCTTGGGACCGATTTCCTGAACCTGGCGGGTCTTGCCCTGACCTAGCACCACGATCTCGTCGGCAGCGGCATCGTCGCTATCGGCGGTTACGGCATCGCTTGCCGCAGCAGTATCGGCATGGGCGGCGACCGGAACGAACGCAGCTGTGGCGAGCAGATAGAATGCAAAACGGCGCATGAGGCCCCCTGGTTGGTTGGTTGGTTGACCAGCGGGCGGTAGAGGCGCTTTGTTACGCTGCAGCGCACAATTCATGAAAGCGCGATGATGGTTTTTTGCTTGTTGTCAGACACTGCGGTGACAGCGCAGTCGCATCTAAGTGGCAAACAACTGTTTCAAATCGGCAAAGGCTTTCATCTCGATGGCATTGCCCGATGGATCGCGGAAAAACATTGTCGCCTGCTCGCCGGGTTCGCCCTTGAAGCGGATGTAGGGTTCGATCTCGAATTTGGTGCCGGCGGCCTTGAGCCGGTCGGCGAGCGCCTGCCAGTCCGGCAGTTCGAGCACGATCCCGAAATGCGGCACCGGCACGCCGTGGCCGTCAACCGGGTTGTTACCCGCATCGGTAGCGGCCCGATCGCCCACGCAATGCGTCACGATCTGGTGGCCGTAGAAATCGAAATCGATCCATGTGTCCAAACTGCGCCCTTCCGGGCAGCCCATCGTCCCACCCCAGAAGGCACGCGCCTCGGCAAGGTCTCGGACGGGGAAGGCGAGGTGGAAGGGGCGCAAGGTCATCGCGGGTTCCTGTTCAGACTCGACACACTCAAGATGAATGGTTAGCCGCTAGGGCATGAAGCTCATTATCGGCAACAAGAACTATTCGAGCTGGTCACTGCGCGGCTGGCTGGCGGCCAAGCAGTCTGGCCTCGCCTTCGAAGAGATCCAGGTCCCGCTCTACGGCGATGACTGGAACAACGCCAAGAAACAGAACGACGACATCGCGCCGTCATCGGGCAAGGTCCCTGTGCTGTGGGATGGCGATGCGGTGGTGTGGGATAGCTTGGCGATCATCGAATACCTCGCTGACAAGGTCGGGCGTGACCGGTTCTGGCCCAAGAAAGACGATGCCCGCGCCATGGCGCGCTCGATGGTGGCCGAGATGCACTCCTCATTCCTCGCGCTGCGGACCCAGTGCCCGATGAACGTGCGCCGCCGGGTCGAAGGGGCCCAAATCGACGAGGCGGCCAAGGCCGACGTGGTCCGCGTGCTGACCCTGTGGGCCGAGGCGCGGGCGCGGTTCGGCCGGGGCGGGCCGTACCTGTTCGGCACCTTCAGCGCGGCGGACATATTCTACGCACCGGTGGTCAGCCGCTTCACTTCCTATGGCATTGCGGTACCGGGCTTCGCGCTAGCCTATATGGAAGCGGTGTGGAGCCATGAATGGCTGCAAAGCTGGATCCAGGCCGCCGAAGCCGAGGACTGGGTGATCGAGCAGTTCGAGACCGCGATCAAAAAGTAGGCGCGGTTACCCGGCGAGGAACCACACTGCCACCGCGATCATGACCATGGCCATGATCCGCCGCACCGTGCGGGTCCGGTCGGTATCGCTCAGCCAGGCGTGCACATTTCCGGCAGTGAATACGATGGTCAAGTGAACCGCAGTGGCGATCCCGACGCTGGTCAGTCCCAGCGCAAAGGCCTGCTCCAGTTGCAGTACTCCGCCCGACAGGAACGGCGGCACCACAACAAGGAAGAACACGAAAGCCTTCGGGTTGATGATGTTGAGCAGCAGCCCAGCGGTAAAGCCGTTGCGCCCGTCATGCGGCGATGGCTCGGTCGACTGGTCGATCCACGTCCGCCACGCCAAGACCAGCATCAGCAAGGCCCCGCCCCGGCGCAACCAGACTTGCAATTCGGGATGGCTTTGGACCAATTCGGCGAGACCCGCCCCGGCGAGCATGGCGTTGAGCGTCAGCCCGATCGCGATGCCTGCAGTGGCGGCGAGGCCAGCGCGCCGCCCCTTGGTCAGCGACAGCCCGGCCAGCCACGCCATGTTGACCCCCGGAGTAACCTCCAGAATGGCGACAGCGGCGATGAACCCGAACCAGTCGATATGGGCGGCGGGAAGGATCAAAAGGCGCTGCCGTCCTTGCGCCGCTGCTCGCCCACATCGGCGGACAAATGCATTTCGATATCAGGGTAATGGCAGTCGGATGCCGCCGGGCGGCCGATCGCAACATAACAGCACGGCGCGTCGGATCGGTTCTGGAGGACATGACCATTGCCGTCGTTCTTGGGAAAAGCAGCAACGTCACCCGGCAGCATCGGCACTTCGCCGCTGTCGTCGATCAACACGGCTTCACCGCTGATCATCACCACGAGTTCGTCCTCGCCTTCGTGCCAGTGACGCTGGCTCGACCAGGCGCCGGGCTCGAGCACCACGTAAATCGCGCCAAAGTCGGAAATACCTGAAGCCGGAGCCAGTCGGCGGTACCACCGGCCCTGAATCACATCGGCATAGACCTTTGGGTAACCGGTAGCGTTGGTATGGGGGATACTTTCGAGATCGAGTTTGGGCATGGCTGGCACTCCCGCTTGTCACTTGGCCGCCTAGCCCATATGCCAAAGCGAAGCCATGACCACCACCGCCTCATCCGTCGTCGAATTGGCCGAAGCGCTGATCGCCTGCCCCAGCGTCACCCCGGCGGCGGGGCTGGTGTTCGATTGCCTGCAAGCCCAGCTCGAACCGCTCGGCTTTGCGGTGCACCGCTTCCACGCGGGCGAAGCACCGGACGGGCCGGTTGAGAACCTGTTTGCCATTCGCAAGGGCCCCGAAGGTAGCCGTCACTTCGGCTTTGCCGGGCACGTCGACGTGGTCCCGCCCGGCGAAGGGTGGACCAGCGCACCCTTCGCGCCCGAGCGGCGCGGCAACCTGCTGTACGGGCGCGGCGCGGTCGACATGAAGGGCTCGATCGCGGCGATGGTGGCGGCGGCAGCCGAGGTTCCTGCAGATGCGGGAACGCTGAGCTTCATCATCACCGGCGACGAGGAAGGCCCGGCGACCTTCGGCACGCAGGAACTGATCAAGCATATGCGCAGCGTGGAGGCGATCCCCGACCTGATCCTAGTGGGCGAGCCGACCAGCGTTTCCCGGCTGGGCGACATGATGAAGATCGGGCGGCGCGGATCGACCAACCTGTGGCTAGAAGTCGCGGGCAAAGAAGGCCACGTCGCCTACCCGCACCTCGCCGACAATCCGATCACCAAGCTGGTGCACCTGCTGGCCGAACTGAAAGCGATGCCACTCGATGACGGGACCGATTGGTTTCAGGCCTCAAACCTCGAGATCACCGACCTCACGGTCGGCAATCCCGCAACCAACGTGATCCCGGCGCGCGCCTCGACGCGGCTGTCGATCCGCTTCAACGACCAGCATAGCGGCGCTGAGCTGGGCGACCGGGTTCGCGCCATCGCCGAAAAGTACGATGGCACCGTGCGGCAGGTGGTCTATGGCGAGGCCTTCCTGACCCCGCCCGGTGCCTTCTCGCAGCTGATCGCGGATGCGGTCGAGGCCGAGGTCGGCCTGCGCCCCGAAGCCAGCACCACCGGCGGCACCAGCGACGCGCGGTTCCTCAAGGACCTGTGCCCGGTGATCGAATTCGGCCTGTGCAACGCCACTATGCACAAACGCGACGAGGCAGTGGCGGTGGAGGATCTCGAGGCTTTGGTGCGGATCTACAGGCGGGTGGCGAAAGCGGCACTGGCGGGCTGATTGCCCGCCCCGCCGCAGCCTGTTAGTCTGCTCCGCAACAAAGTTTCGCGGGGGAGCACCATGACTGAGCAGCGTTCGATTTTCGGCAGGGCCCTTGGCCTGCTTGCCAGCCACCTGACCGCCTGCATCATGGGCGGGATGGTGCTGGGCGTGGTCGTTGGATACCTCGTCAATCAGGACCTTCTCTCGGGCGTGATGACCACCGAGCACTGGGCGCGCAGCTTCCAGGTGCTGTCCACGGTGTTCCTCAACCTGATCAAGATGGTGGTCGCCCCGCTGGTGCTGGCGACGATCGTTTCGGGTCTCGCGCATATGAACGATAGTGCCGCTGTCGGCCGGATCGGGTTCCGCGCGATCCTGTGGTTCATTATCGCAAGCTTCATCTCGATCAGCCTTGGGCTTTTGATGGTCAACCTGTTCCAGCCCGGGGTCGGGGTGGCGCTGACCGCGTCGGCCCAGTCGATCGGCGAGGTCAAAAAGCTCGACATGTTCGAGTTCATCGAGCACGTTTTTCCCAAGAACATCATCCAGGCGATGGCGGACAACAACGTCCTGCAGATCCTGGTCTTTTCGCTGTTCGCCGGGATCGGGATCACCGCGATCGGCGAGAAGGGCAAGCCGTTGGTGCGCGGGGCCGAGGCCTTGGCCGAGCTGATGCTGCAAGTGACTGGCTATGTCATGCGGTTCGCCCCGTTCGCGGTGTTCGGCGCTTTGGCCAACGTCGTCGCCAAGAACGGCCTCGGCATCCTCGGCACTTATGCCAAGCTGCTGGGTGAATTCTATTTCAGCCTGCTCTTGCTGTGGTCGCTGCTGATCGCGATCGGCTTTATCTTCCTGCGCGGCCGGGTGTTTACCCTCGTCCGCTATGTCCGCCAGCCGGTGCTGATCGCTTTCTCCACTGCGAGCAGCGAGGCGGCGATGCCCAAGCTGTTCGAACAGCTCGACCGGTTCGGAATTCCGCGCCGGATTTCGGGGCTGATGCTGCCGCTGGGCTACAGCTTCAACCTCGACGGGTCGATGATGTACGCGAGCTTCGCGACGATCTTCATCGCGCAGGCCTATGGCCACGTCCTCCCGATCGGCACGCAAATCGCGATCCTGTTGACTTTGATGATCAGTTCGAAAGGCATCGCCGCGGTGCCGCGCGCCAGCCTGGTGGTGATCGCCGCAACGCTCGCGATGTTCGACCTGCCGGTCGAGGGCATCGCCTTGGTCCTCGCCATCGACCAGTTCCTCGACATGGGCCGCACTGCGACCAACGTACTGGGCAATGCGGTGGCAACCTCGGTCATCACCAAGTGGGAAGGCATGCTCCAGCCGCCGATGGACCCCGATGCCGAAATGCATGCACCAGGCGAGACGGCCGAGCATGGCCGCAAAGGACTGCTCCTGGATTCGGGGCAGTAAGAAGTGGTTCACGCAGAGGCGCAGAGAAGAAGGGGAGGCGCGAAGATGTCACGCCGAGCCGCAGGCTCCAGAATTTCACGAAGTCTGCTACAAACGCGTCGAATCGAAGGGAAAGCGGCTGCGCCGCAAGCGCTACCCCTCTGCGCCTCCCTTTCTTCTCCGCGCCTCTGCGTGAACCCTGCTTACTTCTTCGCTGTCTTGGGCTTGAACGCGCACAAGTCCGCCACCGTGCAGCGCCAGCATTCGGGCGTGCGCGCCTTGCAGGTGTAGCGGCCGTGCAGGATCAGCCAGTGATGCGCGCCGAGGCGGAACGGCTGCGGCACCTTCTTTTCCAGCTGCGCCTCGACCTGTTCGGGGGTTTTGCCTTTCGCCAGCCCGGTGCGGTTGCCGACGCGGAAGATGTGGGTATCGACCGCGAAGGTTTCCTGCCTGAACCAGCAATTGAGCACAACATTGGCGGTCTTGCGCCCGACCCCGGGCAACCGCACCAGTTCCTCGCGCGTCGCCGGTACCTCGCCGCCGAACTCATCGACCAAGAGCTGCGACATGGCGATGACATTCTTCGCCTTGGAGTTGAACAGCCCGATCGTCTTGATGTGCTCTTTGAGGCCGTCCTCGCCCAGTTCGAGCATCTGTTGCGGGGTCTTGACCCGCGCGAACAGCGCCCGCGTCGCCTTGTTTACACCGGCATCGGTCGATTGCGCCGAGAGCGCCACTGCGACGACCAGCTGGAACGCGTTGCCGAACTCAAGCTCGGTTTCGGGCGATGGGTTGTCCTCAGCAAGTCGGCGGAAAAATTCGAAGATGTCGGCCTTGGTCAAAGCCCCAGAACCTCGGGCATGGTGTAGCGCCCCGGCGCCTTGCCCACCAACCACTGTGCCGCGCGGACCGCACCCCTGGCGAAGATGCTGCGATCTTCGGCAAGGTGCGACAGGGTCAGCCGTTCGCTTTCCCCCAGGAACAGCACCGAATGATCGCCCGCCACCGTGCCGCCGCGCAAGGAAGCGAAGCCGATATCGCCCGCATGCCGCGCGCCGGTGATCCCGTCGCGGCCGCGTGCGCTCTGATCCGCCAGATCGATCGCGCGCCCTTGCGCCGCAGCTTGCCCGAGCAGCAGCGCGGTGCCCGATGGCGCGTCGACTTTCATCCGGTGATGCGTCTCGACGACCTCGATATCCCAGTCCTCGCCAAGGCGTCCCGCCGCCTCGCGCACCAGGTAAGCGAGCAGGGTCACGCCAAGCGAGGTGTTGCCGGTCTGCAGCACTGCGATCTTTGCCGCCGCGTGATCGCACAGCCAAAGGTGGCGCTCCTCAAGGCCGGTGGTGCCAACCAGGATCGGCACGCCTGCTGCCATGGCCGCATCAAGGTTCGCCTCAAGCGCGTCCGGCGAGGAGAAATCGACCAGCACGTCGCTGGCGCCCGCCAGCGCGGCCAGGTCCCCGTCCTTGTCGACCCCGCCGGCATAGTCCTCGCCCGCCGCGGCAATCGCCTCGACCAGCGCCGCTCCCATGCGCCCTGCGCTGCCGATGATGCCGATTCGTGCCATTGCCGTCCCCATGTGTGGCGTGCTTCATGCGGGACATGGGCCAAATCCGCAACATCGTGATCCTGACTGGCGCAGGCATATCCGCTGAGAGCGGGATCGATACCTTCCGCAGCGAAGGCGGCTTGTGGGAACAGCACCGGGTCGAGGACGTCGCCACCCCTGAAGGCTTTGCGCGCGATCCCGAGCTGGTGCTGCGGTTCTACGACATGCGCCGCGCGGCAATTCAGGAGAAGCAACCTAACCCGGCGCATTATGCGCTGGCCCGGCTCGACAACGAGTGGCCCGGCGAGCTCTTGATCGTCACCCAGAACGTCGATGACCTGCACGAGCGCGCCGGTGCGAAACGCGTGCTGCATATGCACGGCGAGCACCTCAATGCGTGGTGCACCAGCTGCGACGTGCGCTCTCCCTGGACTGCGCCGCTGATCGACCGACCCGCCTGTCCGGCTTGCGCGGCGCGCAGCTTGCGCCCCGATGTGGTCTGGTTCGGCGAGATGCCTTACGGAATGGACGAGATTTACGCGGCGCTGCAGAGCTGCGACCTGTTCGTTTCGATCGGCACCTCGGGCGCGGTCTATCCGGCGGCTGGGTTCGTCCAGCACGCGGTCGAGCTGGGCGCGGATACGCTTGAACTCAACCTTGAGCGCAGTCAAGGTTCGCGCATGTTCCACGAGACACGGCTGGGCCCGGCGAGCGTACTGGTGCCAGCCTGGGTTGAGGAGATGCTGCGATGAGCGAACACCACGGCAGCTGCCACTGCGGCGCGCTGCGGCTGATGCTGCGCGAAGATCCGGTCGAGGCGGTGAGCTGCAACTGTTCGATCTGCCGCAGGATCGGCGGGTTATGGGCCTATGCCGAACCGGCAAAGATCACGGTCGAGGGCGCTGGCGTGGCGTACCGCCAGGGTGATTGCATGCTCGATACCTGGCACTGCGGCACTTGTGGCTGCACCACGCACTGGACTCCGGTTGACCCGGCCTACCAGCGGATGGCGGTCAACCTCAGGATGTTCGATCCCGCGTTGTGGCAGGATTTGCCGATTCGCCACGTCGACGGTGCCAGCTTCTAGGGCGCACAGCCCTTGCATGCGGGATCCTTCGCGATGCGCATCGTCCTGAGGCTCGGCACCAGCCCTTCGAACAGGTGCAGCTGGCCCCATTGCGGATCGCCCAGCGCGGCCTTGCCCTGCACTAGCACCCGCACCGCCTGCATCGCGGCGAAAGCGCCGACGAACCCAGCCACCGCGCCGAGGACGCCGTCTTCGGCGCAAGTGTCGCAGTCCTCGGCATCGAAAGCATCGCCGACAAAGCAGCGGTAGCAAGCCTGTCCGGGCAAGTGTCCGGCGAAGTTCGCGACCTGCCCCTGGAACCGCCCAAGCGCCGCACTGGTCAGCGGAATGCCGAGCCTTACGCAGGTGTCCGACACCGCCAGCCGAGTCGCGAAATTGTCGCACCCGTCGAGCACAAGGTCGGCACCTTCAAGGTACTGCGCCGCGTTATGATCCCCCACCGCCTCGGCGTGGACGCGGGCCTTGAGGGACCCATCGAACTTGCTCACCCACTCGGCGGCGAGGTCGGCCTTACGGCGGCCCACATTGGCCTCGCGATAAATCGTCTGGCGCTGCAGGTTCGAGGCGTCGACCACATCGCGGTCGATCAGCGTCAAGGTGCCGATTCCCGCCGCTGCCAGGTATTGCAGCGCAGGCGAACCGATCCCGCCCAGCCCGACAATCGCGACGTGCGCACCCGAGAGCGCGACCTGCCCCGCCCCGCCCAGTTCGGGCAGGACGATATGGCGGGCAAAGCGTTCGAGGCGGTCAGGCGGGAGCGACATCGACTTACCCTCTAAGGCCATTCGGCGTTGCGGCAAAGGAAGGTTCTTGCCCCGGACAGCCGTCTGCGGCACTTAACCGGGCAATTAAGAGAACAATGGGATGAGCGATGCATTATGCCGAGCTGCGCCAAGTGCGCGAGGAACTGACCGGACCGGGCGGACAATTCGAAATTACCGAAGCCGAGGTGCTGGGCAACCAGCTCAAGGTGTTCAAGAACGCCCCGCCATCGGTGCGCGAAGTGTGGCTGTCGAGCGCCATGTTCGCCGAGCGTCCCTACCTCATCTACCAGGACGAGGTGATGACCTACGCCGAGGCGCATGCCGCGGTGAACGCGGTCGCCGCCTGGCTGTTCGCGCAAGGCGTAAAACCGGGTGACCGAGTGGCAATTGCGATGCGCAACTATCCCGAATGGATGCTGATCTACTGGGCCTGCGTCTCGATCGGGGTCGCGGCTGTCGGCATGAACGCCTGGTGGAACGGCGAGGAAATGGCCTTCGCGATGAAGGACTCCGCCCCCAAGGTCCTGTTCGCCGACACCGAACGGCTGGCGCGCGTGCACGAAACGCCGGGCCTGACCGACGGGGTAAAGCTGGTCGGCGTGCGCACCGCGCCGCACATCGGGGTGACCGACTGGAGCGAGGTCATCGCACACGGCGGGGCGATGCCCGAAGTCGCGGTCGATCCCGATGCCGATGCCTCGATCTTCTACACCTCGGGCACCACCGGCTTTCCCAAGGGCGCGCAGCTCACCCATCGCGGCTGCGTCGCGAACCTGCTCAACATGGTCTATTCGACCACCGCGCAAGCGCTCGCGGTCGAACGCGCCACCGGTGTCGCCGCGCCGCTCGATCCGCCGCCAGCCGTGACCCTGCTGACCACGCCGCTGTTCCACGTCACCGCCAACAATTGCGGCGCTTACCTGACCACGGCCGCCGGCGGAGCGATCGTGCTGATGTACAAGTGGGAGGCAGGCGAGGCGCTGCGGCTGGTCGAGAAATACAAGATCTCCGGGATCAGCGGTGTACCGGTGATGAGCCGCGAGATCATCAATCACCCCGACTTTGCCAAGTTCAATACCTCAAGCCTCACCGGCATGTCCGGCGGCGGGGCGCAGGTTCCGCCCGACCTGGTGCTCAAGATCGACGAGAAGATCGCCACCGCGCGGCCGACCACCGGCTATGGCATGACCGAGACCTGCGGGATCATCACCTCAGTGACCGGTGACTTCTTCGTCGCCAAGCCTGACAGCGCCGGCCCCTCGATGCCCAATTTCGAGGTCAAATGCGTCGACGATGATGACAACGACGTGACGCAGGGCGAGCTCGGCGAGCTGTGGGTCAAGGGCTCATCGGTGATCAAGGGCTACATCAACCGGCCCGATGCGACCGCTGCCACGATCACCGATGGCGGCTGGCTCCACACTGGCGACATCGCCCGGATCGACACGGACGGGTTCATCTACATCGTCGACCGCAAGAAGGACATGGTCCTGCGCGGCGGCGAAAACGTGTTCTGCAGTGAGGTCGAATCGGGCATCTACCGCCATGCTGCGGTGGCCGAATGCTGCGTGTTCGGGGTGCCGGACGAGCGGCTTGGCGAAGAGGTTGGCGTCGCAGTGGTGCTGAAGGCAGGCGACACGCTGGATGAAACCGAACTCAAGGCGCACTGCATGGATGTCATGGCCAAGCACAAAGTGCCGCGCTACGTCTGGTTCATGACCGAGCCGCTGCCGCGCAATGCCAGCGGCAAGTTCCTGCGCCGCGAACTGCGCGAGGAGTTGAGCGCGGCGCTGGCCGTCTAGGCGGCCCGCGCTTCGCCCAGCAGCAGTGTCTTCACGTCGCCCCCGCTCTGCGCAGTGTGGATCAGCAGGTAGATCGACAGGAACAGCATCCCGCCGAAGAAAGTGGCCACGCCCAGCACAATTCCGCCCGCACTGAATTGATGCCGCCACGATACCCACAGCGCCGAGAGCGCGAGGAAGCAGGTGAAATCGACGTTAAACTGGCCGGGCCAGGCCATCTCGGCGATGTCGCCGAGGAACACCGGCATCAGGTTCATGCCATGGTGAGCGATGGTCACGCCGGTGTAGGTTGCGATCCCCACTAGGCAGGCGAGCAGGAACAGGCGGAATAGCGGCATAGGATTTTCCTTCAGGCTTGGGATTGGCTGCTCTCAAGGAACAGGCAGCGCGCCAGCATTGCCAGCAGCCCGATCGATCCGGTGCAAACGATCAGAATCAGCCATGGCAAGGGTCGCATGCCCGCGGTGCGCGAGCGCGGGAGCAGCAGCGCCCAGGCAATGCCGATCGCCAGCAGCAGATCAAACCACACTTGGTTGCCCCACGCATTGGCGGTGTGATTGGGCCAGAAGCCCAGCGGGCCTTCTGCGGCGACCGTGTAAAACGACCAGGCGGTGAACAGGCCACCCAACACAGCGGGCACCAGCCAGGTTCCGGTGCGACCTATGCTGGAGCGGGCGGCGACCGTCAGCCCCGCGCCGATGAACAGCAAGACAGCGACAATCGGCAGGACTGCGTATAGACTCTGGGTCATAGCGTTCTCCTGTAGCGATTGCTACATGATAGCGATATGTAGCACGTGCTACAAGAGGGTTTGATGAGCATTCGGGATGAGCAGCGCGAACGTGTGACGGAGCGGCTGGCAGAGCACCTGCTCGCCACCGGATTGACCCAGACCAGACTGCGCGCACTCGCCCGCGCCGCCGGGGTAAGCGACCGGATGCTGCTGTATTATTTCACCGACAAGACCGAAGTGCTTGCCGCGGCGACCGCGCGGATCGCTGCGCATTCAGTCGCCGGGCTGGCTGCGGCCCTGCCTGAGGGGACGCGGCTTCCCCCGCACGAACTGGTGATGCTCGCAGTCGAGCTTACTTCCGGACCCGACATGCGCCGGTTCATGCGGCTGTGGGTCGAGATGATCGGCGCGGCGGCCAAGGGCGAAGAGCCCTTCGTGGCAATCTCGGCACAGGTGCTTGACGGCTTCAAAGAGTGGCTCGCCGCACGGCTCGACGTGCCCGAAGGCACCGACCGCGCGGCCATGGCCGGGGCAATCATCGCGCTTGTCGACGGGCTCGCGCTGGTTGAAATCTGCAGCACTGAGGCTGACATGCGCGGCATGCATGAAGCGCTGGCAGGATTGTTCGGCCAGGTTCAGAAGTAAGCGAATCAGCCGGGAACGGCTGGGACAAGGGAGAGAGAGCATGGGTGATCTGGATGGGCGCATTGCGCTGGTAACCGGGGCAGCGACAGGGCTGGGCGCTGCCGCAGCGCGGGCGTTGGCGGCGGCCGGGGCAAACGTTGCGGTGACCGATCTGGTCGCGCCCGAGCACCTCGCCGCCGAAATTGGCGGCATCGCCCACGCACAGGACGTTACCAGCGAAGCCGACTGGTCGGTGACGATGGCCTGGCTGCGCAGCGCAGTCGGCGGGCTCGACATTCTGGTCAACAACGCCGGGTTGTGGCTGTTCAAACCGATTACCGAGACCACGCTGGAGGACTGGCGGCGGCTTCACGCGGTCAATTGCGAGGGCGTGTTCATGGGCACCCGCGCGGCGATCCCCTTGCTGACCGAGCGTGCGCACCTGTGGCGCGGGGGCGCGGCGATCGTGAACCTCTCATCAGTGGCGGGAATCGAAGGCGCGGCGGGCGCGACTTGCTACAATTCGACCAAGGGCGCGGTGCGGCTGTTCACCAAAGGCTGCGCCAAGGAACTCGCCGCAGCGCGGATCCGGGTCAATTCGGTCCACCCCGGAGTGATTGATACCCAGATGGGCCGCGCGCTGATTGATGACTTTGCACAGGCGCAAGGCGTGGGCGACAACGAAGTCCTCGCCCAGGTCTCGGCGATGCACCCGCTCGGCCATCTCGGTGAGCCGCAGAACGTCGCCGATGCGGTCGTGTTTCTCGCCAGCGACCGCGCCGCCTTCACCACCGGGAGCGAACTGGTGATCGATGGGGGTCTCTCGGCTTGATCTGAATGTGCACAGCCTTGTGAACAGGGCTTTGCACTGCGCTAGTGATCGACGCCCAACTCGGTCAGCCAGCTCTTGGCTTGCTTCGGTTCACCGGGCGCATTTGAAGCGACCGGGCCGCGCGAGGCCTGAAATTCGTCGAACAGGGCAAACGGTTCAAGCCCCAGCGTAGCGCGCATCGCATCAATTTGCTCGCCAAGTTCGGTCAGTTCAGTGACCTTCGAATCCCAGACTTTTCGGGCAAATTTATCGGAATTGTGTCCGAACAGGCCCCAGGACCCCTGTGCTGTTTCGCGCAGAGCGGCGATCAGCAAGCCAGTAAATTCCGCTTCCGCATCCAGCCGCTGACCGTCAAGCCGTTCGAGGCGGTCAGCCCTGCTCACGTTGCCGCCCTGAAATCAGCTTTCCAGCTGGCGCAGGAGGCTGCGCACATCGCCGTCCATATCGGCATCGCGCGTGCGCAGGTCTTCGATCAGGCGGACCGCGTGAATGACGGTCGAATGATCGCGTCCGCCAAACTTGCGGCCGATCTCGGGATAGCTCCGCGGGGTCAGCACCTTGGCGAGGTACATCGCCACCTGGCGCGGACGCACCACGGCGCGGGCGCGGCGCTTCGATGACATCTCGGTCCGGTCGACCCGGTAGAACTGGCACACGGTGCGCTGGATCTCGTCGATCGTGATCCGGCGGCGGTTGGCCGAAAGGATATCGGTCAGCTGCTCTTCAGCGAGCTGGAGCGACACCGCCTGACCCGTAAGCTGGGCATAGGCGATCAGTTTGTTAAGCCCGCCAACCAGCTCGCGCACGTTGCGGTTGATCGTGCGGGCGAGGAATTCGACCACGTCCGCCGGGACATGCGTGGGCGAAAAGCGCTGCAGCCGGTGTTCGAGGATCGTGCGGCGCAGATCGATATCGGCTGGCTGAATATCGGCGACGAGGCCCATCGACAGACGCGACAGCAGCCGCTGTTCGACCCCGTCGAGCGCCTGCGGGGCGCGGTCGGCGGCGAAGACCAGCCGCTTGCCCTCGGCGAGCAGCGCATCGATCGTGTAGAGCAGTTCTTCCTGCGCCGATGCTTTGCCGATGATGAACTGAATATCGTCAACCAGCAGCAGGTCGAAGCCGCGCAACCGGGTCTTGAACTCGATCGTCTGGTTCTGGCGCAGTGCCTGGACGAATTCGACCATGAAGCGTTCAGCCGAGCAGTAGAAAATCCGCGCCCGCGGGTGCGCCTGAAGATAGGCATGGCCGATTGCATGGAGCAGGTGGGTCTTGCCCTGGCCAGTGGCGGCCTTGAGGTAAAGTGGGGCGAACTGCGGGGTCTCGGTCGCGGCCATGCGCTGCGCGGCGTTGCTTGCCAGCACGTTGGCCGAGCCTGATACGAAAGTGGTGAAGGTCAGCGATGGGTCAAGCCCGATCGAGGCCATGCCCAGCCCGTTGGGACCAAGCCCGCCAAGCTCCGCCGCGCTCATGCCAAGCGCATCGCCAGGCTGCGCAGCGGAAACCGCATCGCCGCCGCGGCCTCTGCCGTCGCCCGAACCAAAGCGTAGCCCCTGCGGCGCGCGCCGTCCCGGCTGCACCGAAATGCGGACGTTGCGGATATCCGGCCGAGCGATCTTCCACGCGAGCGAGAGCCGGTCCGAAAACCGGTCCGCTACCCAATTGGCCGAAAATTCGGTTGGCAAGTGCAGGTCAAGCGTGCCGGTTTCCTTGCAGAACCCGCCCAGTTGGATCGGCTTGATCCACTGACTGTGGAGCTGCTGGCCAAGGTCCTTGCGCAGACCCTGACTGATATCTGCCCAGTCGGCGGACAGATCCAGCGCTTCCTGTTCGTCGCGCACCCGATCCTCATCCGACTTGATTGTGGCGGAGGTTTGCAATGCTCCGCCTGTTGCCATCACCGTCACTCGATTCGCCCCCGAATCCAACACCCAACACCAGAAGCGCGAAGCCGCACTCCTCCGAAAGCCGGATGCCCAAAACCGGCTTGCCTTCTCAGCAATTTTTGTGAGGCCCGAACCGCGATTTTCGCTTTCAAGACCGTGAGCGGATTTATGAACGGTTCAGTGATGAGAGCAAGGCGTTGACCGTAAAAAAACTGAAATAAATGCCCTTGACTCATGCGCAGCCCCTGAAAGCCGCTAACAATGGACTACTGTATTGTTTTAACTATGTTTTATTCCTAATTTGCGATCTCGCACCCTGCGAATCGCGGGAATACATAGTCTTAACGCATTGCAGCATTTCGCTTTCGCGGCCGCAGAAAAAAGGCCGGTGGCTTGCGCCCCGGCCTTTAACCAATTTCGTTCTGCTTCCGTGCCGCCGACCCGCCCATCCAGAGCGAATCGGTTGCGAAGAATTAACCGAGCGAGATAACCCGCTTGGTCAGGCGCGACAGTTTGCGCGCGGCAGTGTTCTTGTGCAGCACGCCGCGAGCGACGCCGCGCGCGAGTTCAGGCTGCGCAGCGGCCAGCGCTTCGGTTGCAGCCGGCTTGTCACCGCCGTCGAGCGCAGCTTCGACCTTCTTGATGAAGGTGCGGATGCGGCCCAGGCGATTGCCGTTGATTTCGGCGCGCTTGTCGTTGCGGCGATTGCGCTTCTTGGCTTGCGGCGTGTTGGCCATGTTCGTCCTTGAATCTCTATGCTGAGGCGGAGTCGACCCGCTGGAAAGCGCGGCCCTTAGCGGCGAGGCCCAATCGGGTCAAGCTTTGCCGCCTATTTCTGGCATTTTTGACAGAACCAGGTGCTCCGTCCGCCCTGGACGAACCGCCCTATCGGCGCGCCGCAGCAAGAGCAAGGCTGGCCCTCACGGCCGTAGACGTCGAACTGTTTGGAGAAATAGCCAAGCTGGCCGTCAGGCTGGGCATAGTCGCGCAGGGTCGACCCACCGGCCAGAATCGCTTCGCCGAGCACTTCCTTGATGGCCGGGACCAACCGCGCGAGCGCGGGCAGGGTGACTTTGCCCGCCGCCTTGCGCGGATCGATGCCCGCACGAAACAAGGCTTCGCAGACGTAGATATTGCCAAGCCCGGCAACGATCCGCTGGTCGAGCAGCATCATCTTGATCGCGGCGGCGCGGCCAGCGAGTGCGGTCTTGAGGTGAGATACCGAAAAGACATCGCCCAGCGGTTCGGGGCCCAGCGCAGCGAAGGTCGGCCAGCTAGTGAGATCCGCCGTATCAACGAGGTCGACCGAACCGAACCGGCGCGGATCGCACAGCGACAAGCGGTGGCCGCTCGTCGTCTCGATCACCAGGTGGTCATGCTTGCCCAGTTCCTCGGGCTCGATTCGCCAGCGCCCCGACATGCCAAGGTGGAAGACCAGCGTGGTGCCGCGGTCGGTGTGGATCAGGCCATATTTGGCGCGGCGGCCAAGCCCGGTCACCTCGGCCCCGCTCATCGCCTGGACCAGTCCTTCGGGAAACGGGCGACGCAGATCGGCGCGGCGCAGGATCAGTCGCTCGATCCGCGCGCCGTCGAGATAGCGCGCCAGAGCGCGAACGGTGGTTTCGACTTCAGGAAGCTCGGGCATTGGGGACTGCCTAGGCATTGCCCGGCAGCGCGACAATCAGTTTCTTATTGCAACTAACATCCCGCCTCCCTATCCAGTCCGCAACTTCAAAAATCTTTGGGAGATCGTCATGTCCTACTCATTCCACGCCGCTACCGTTCCGGCCTTCACCGGCATGCTGGGCAACATGAAGTCGTGGCTCGACGTCGCCGCCAGCACCGGGAACGAGGCCGCATTGCTCGAAGCGAAGCTCACCGACGACATGTTCGCCTTGGCCCGGCAAATCCAGATCGCTTCCGATGCAGCCAAGGGCGCTGGCGCCCGCATGACCGGAACCGAAGCCCCAGCGATGCCAGACGTTGAAACCTCTTTCGCCGAGCTCAAGGAGCGCTGCGACAAGACCATCGCGTACCTCCAGTCGATCGATCCCGCCGCTTACGATGCCGGTGCCGACCGCGAAGTGGTGATCACCTTCCCCAACGGCGGCGGGGTCAAGTTCGACGGCAAGACCTTCCTCAGCGGCTTTGCCCTGCCCAACTTCTACTTCCACGCGACCACCGCCTACGCGATCCTGCGCGCCAATGGCGTGCCGCTGGGCAAGCAGAACTTCCTCGGTCACTTGATGCCCTACATGTTTGCCCCGCCAGCTGCTTGATTGGTGAGCGAAGGCCATCCGGCCTTCGCTGCAACACCGGCCCGCTCCTCCGGCCCGAGCACCCATTTAAGGTACCCTGAGGGTGGTCGGGCCGGGGGAGCGGGCCGGTGTCGCCAAGCTTTTCGCGGCGGTGAAAAGCGCACGATGCCATCAAAAACACACACGCTTTCACTGGCACCTCGCACCACGACTCGCTAAGGCGCGGCGCATGAGCGAAACGGTATCTTTTGGCTACGACGAAGTCTCTCCCGAGGAGAAGACCGACAAAGTCAGCGCGGTCTTTTCTTCGGTGGCGAAGAAGTACGACGTGATGAACGATGCCATGTCGGTGGGCATGCACCGGTTGTGGAAGGACCAGTTCGTGCGCCGGGTCAAACCGCGTAGCGGCGAGACCATCCTCGACATGGCCGGCGGCACCGGTGACATCGCCTTCCGCATGGCCAAGCACGGCGCCCAGGTAACGGTCTCGGACATCAACCAGGACATGCTCGACGTCGGGATCGAGCGGGCGATGGACAAGGGCTTCGATACGCTCGTCTGGTCGCGCCAGAACGCCGAGGAACTAAGCTTCCCCGACCGCTTCTTCGATGCCTATACGATCGCCTTCGGGATCCGCAACGTAACCCGGATCGACGCGGCGCTGGCCGAGGCTTACCGCGTGCTCAAGCATGGCGGGCGGTTCTATTGCCTTGAATTCTCGACCACCCAGTGGCCCGGTTTCAAGGAAGCCTACGATTTCTACTCGCACAACCTCGTGCCGAAAATTGGCGAAGCCATCGCGGGCGACGCGGAGAGCTATCGCTACCTGATCGAATCGATCCGCCGCTTTCCCAAGATGCCCGAATTCGAGGTGATGATCCGCGAAGCCGGGTTCACCCGGACCAAGGTCGAGCCGATCCTGGGCGGGCTGGTCGCGATCCATTCGGGGTGGAAGATCTGACCCGGCCCGGCACCCATGTGTTCCGTCTGCTGAGCTGGGGCCGGACCCTAGCGCGGCATGGCGCGCTGCGCGGGATCGAGCAGGACATCAACACTCCGGCCCCGGTACGGCGGCTGTGCCGTATCGCCCGGTTCGGTGCGGTCCAGCCCAGTGAACCCGATTACGCCGGGGCTTTCACCGCAATCGGCCCGGCCGCGATCAAGCTTGGCCAGGCGCTCGCCACCCGGCCCGACCTGGTCGGTGAAGAGGCCGCGCGCAACCTGCTCTCGCTGCAGGACAGCCTGCCGCCGATGCCGTTCGCGCTGATCCGGCGCGAGATCGAAGCCAGCTTCGGCAAGCCGCTCGAAGCGCTTTACGCGAAGTTTGACGAGACCCCGATTGGCTCGGCCTCGATCGCGCAGGTCTACAAGGCGGTGACTGCCGAGGGCCGCAAGGTCGCGGTCAAGGTCATGCGCCCGGGGATCCGCGAAAAGCTGGCGCGCGATATCGACACGTACGAATGGGCCGCAGCGCACCTTGAGGCGCTGGGCGGCGAGGCTTCGCGGCTGCGTCCGCGGCTCGTGATCGCCAATTTCAAGCGCTGGACCGTGCGCGAGCTCGACCTGCGGCGCGAGGCTGCTTCGGCCTCCGAACTGACCGAGGCAATGGCCGGTTACGAAGGCTACCGCGTGCCCGGGATCGACTGGGACCGGACCAGCGGCCGGGTGCTGACGATCGACTGGATCGATGGGATCAAGATCAGCGATATGGCCGCACTGGACGCAGCCGGGATTGACCGGCCGGCGCTGGCCAAACGGTTGGTGCTGGCCTTTCTGACTCAAGCAATCAGCTCAGGGTTCTTCCATGCCGACATGCACCAGGGCAACCTGTTCGTGGAAAGCGATGGCACCATCGCGGCGATTGATTTCGGGATCATGGGGCGGATCGACCGCCGCGCGCGCGTCTGGCTGGCGGAAATCCTCTACGGCCTGACCACCGGCAATTACCGCCGTGTCGCCGAAATTCACTTCGAAGCCCAATACGTGCCGAGCTACCATTCGGTCGACGAATTCGCGACCGCCTTGCGCGCGGTAGGCGAGCCGATGCGCGGCAAACCGGTGAGCGAGCTGTCGGTCGGGCAGATGCTCGACGGGCTGTTCGCGATCACCCGCGACTTCGATATGCAGACCCAGCCGCACCTGCTGCTGCTGCAAAAGACCATGGTGATGGTCGAAGGGCTTGCCACCCAGCTCGATCCGGGCATCAACATGTGGGACGTCTCCGGACCCTTCGTTAAAGGTTGGATCCGCGACGAACTGGGGCCCGAAGCGGCGATTGCCGAACGGCTGCGCGATGATGCCAAGACCCTGCTGCGCATCCCCGAACTGGTCCGCCGCCTGGAAGATAGCTTCCCGGCCAAGGGCGGCGCACCCGAAGCCCCGCCGCTGCCCGATGTCCCGCTGGTGTGGGAACGGCGCGGCGAACCCTCGCCTTGGCCGCGCTACCTCACCGCTGCCCTAGCTGGCGGCGCGGCGCTCTATGCTGCGCAGATGCTCGGCTGGCTGGGCTGAGTCATGGAGCTCGACACCCTGCTCCAGCACTTTTTCGGGACGGACGATCCATCGACACTGAGCGATGACGAATACGAGCAGGCGGCCGACCAGCTGAAGATCGGCTTCGGGGTGGAACGTGAGCCCGGACGCCGTTTCGCCCTGTGGTGCTTGCTCGAAGCACTAGGACTTGCGCCGCTACCGGCGGACGCTTTCGCCAAGGAACCCAAACTGAAGACCGCCGCCGACGAATACCTCAGCGCCGCCTTCCAGATGGAGCGCTTCGGAGAGGACGAATGAGCGCCGAATCGGTGCACGCATGACTTGCCACGCGGTGGGCGGGGTCTGCCCATTCGGTTTGGCCCGCCCGCTTGAGATCATCTGCGACCGCTCGTTGCTAGCTTATGCCGCCGTGTTACCGGCGGCGGGATCACGGCAGTTCGGTCGAGATCGAACCCAAGCGCCTGGCGAGGCTGATCGGCGCCCGCTGGGCAGCGTCTGCACGCTGCCCAGCGAGGCGTAGTCGATCAGAACTTCGCGCCCAGCCTGAGGCCGATGGTACGCGGCGTGATCGGCACGATATAGGGCCGCTGGCTGCACGCGCCGCATTCCTCGAACCGCGAAATCTGGCCGCGCGTATCGAACACGTTGGCGACGAACAGTTCGAGATTGAACGTCGACCAATCGGCACCCACCGCCAGGTTCATCGTGGCGTAGGCCGGGAGACCACCCAGACTTGCGGCCGGGTTGTAAAACGCGCCGGGTAGCAGGAGGTCGGCGGGAACCGTGGGGTCGTGCAACTGCGCATCGCCATTCGGCGCCCCGACAAACACCTTGGTCCTGATGTCGGACGAAGCCTTGCCCTGATACGAGACATTGACCTGCCCGTAAGGCTTCATCGAACCTGACTGGATGGTGTAGCGCAGGGTACCCGACAGTTTGAACTCGGGCGTGATCGGCAGACGGGTTCCGGCGGGAGCGGAGATGTAATTGATCTGCCCATCGGGCCCGGCAAGCGTGCAGGCAAAGCTTGGATCGTCGTAGCCGCACAGGCTCTTCTTGGTCTTGGCATCGGTGTACGATCCGCCAAGGTTCAGCGACAACCCACCTCTGTTATAGGCCAGATCCATCTCAATCCCGTTGATCCGCGCATCGGGACCATTGTGGATTTCGGTGAAGGAGTTAGCGCCAAGGAAAGCGAACTGGAACGCCTTCCAGTCCTGGTGATAGATCGCTCCGTTGAAGCGAAGGCCCGGTGCGAGGGTGGTCTTCCAGCCAATTTCGTAGTTGTTGAGGAAATCGGACTGATATGGCGGCACATCGGCGCGGCGGTTGATCCCGCCGGGGCGATACCCCTTCGATGCCGTGGCATAGAACATTAGGCCATTGGCCGGCTTCCAGGTCGCATTGAAGCGATAAGTAATCCCTTCGCCGCGCGCGCTGACCGGCTCCACCCCGACTCCGGGCACGTAGATGCCAAGGTTGGTACAGGGACCGCCGGGCACTTCGGGCGGCAGCAAGACGATACCGGGCGTGCCGGCCACCGGGCGCAGACGGCTGCCGGTGCTGGTGAAGCATCCCGCCACCCCGGTGCGCGAGCTGCCCACGCCGTTGCGCGGGAAGTCGGTATAGTTGCCACCCGGATTGCGGCCAAAGCCGAAGAACCCGATCAGGCTGTTATCATAGAAGAACGCGCGTGCCCCAGCCGTGAAAGTCAGCTTGTCGGACAGGTCGTACGAAAGCTCGCCGAACATCGCATAGTCTCGGTCGATGCGGTGCTGCTGGGTCAGCCACAACGTGCCCGGTTGCCCATTGACCGAGAGCAGCGGATCGAGTCCTGCCACGCGGTAATCCTGATGGATGTCGTTCGATTGGTACTGGTAAAAGCCGCCTGCGACTACCCGCAGCGGCTGGTCGGCAGGCGATGCGATGCGCAGTTCCTGGCTGAACTTCTTGAAGTGATCGGTGCCGAGCACGACCTGCGCCGAATTGATCTTGTTGCCCAGCGAATCGCTGAAGTAGAAGTAGCCTGCGACGCCACCATAGGTCGAATAGAGCTGATCGTAGGCTTCGGCATAATCGATATAGTCGGACGAGCTGTTGGTCTTGCGATCGAGGTAGGCGCCGGCGTAGGTCACGTCCCAGTTGCCGAGCTTGCCTTCGATCGTCAGCGCCGCCTGGACGAACTTGTCGCTGCGGAACTCGCTGGCGAAGTGCTGGACCTGCAGATCGCCGGTCTTGGGATCGTAGCCATAGGACCCGTGGCTGCGGGTATCCTGGTACGTGACGGTCGGCGTGATTGTCCAGTTTTCGTCAAGGTCGACCTTGAGCGCCGCGCGCCCGCCGGCGACTTCGGTGTCGTTGTAGTCCTTCTTGACGAAGGAGGCGTTGTTGACCGTAATCCCGGACGGGCGCGCAGCCAATGGCGTTGCGGCTCCAATGCCGGCAGGCACAGCAAGATTGGAAGCCGACGCCCCCAAGAAACTGCGGGTTCCGGCGACATTGTCGATAAACCCGGCATCGCGTTCGTACCAGCCGACCACGCGCAGCGCCATGCTGCTTGAAATCGGCAGGTTGAGCATGCCTTCAAGCTTGCCGCCCCAATCGCCCTTTTCGACATGGTTGATCTCGCCATCCACCCGGCCTTCGAAGCCCGCGGTCGAGGGCTTGTTGGTGATGATGCGGATCGTGCCCGCTTCGGACGATGCGCCGTAGAGCGTGCCTTGCGGGCCCGACAGGCTTTCGATCCGGGCGATGTCATAGATATGAATATCAAGGTTACCGCCGATGGTCGTGACCGGTTGTTCATCGAGATAAACGCCAACCGAGGGCAGCGGGCCCGAGTGGTTGCCGTCACCGCCCGAGGCGACACCGCGCATGTAGATAACGCTGACGCCCGGGGTGCCCGAGCTCTGGAAAGAGACCGAAGGCAGCTGCTGGGCATAGCCTTTGAAGTCGGAAATGTTGAGCTGATCGAGCTTTTGCGTGCCCAGTGCCTGGATCGAAATCGGCACGTTCTGCATGCTTTCGCTGCGCTTTTGTGCGGTGACGATGATTTCGGCATCGTCAGTGGTGGCCGCTCCATCAGCGGGCGGGGTCTGCTGCGCGAAGGCCGGTGCGGCGTAGAGCGCACTCGTGGCGAGGAAGCAGGCGAGGCTGCGACGCGAGAATTGAGACATGTTTCCGCCCTATCCTTTGTGGTCTGAGATGGTGAGCCTGATTCTTGGCTGCCTCGTCGTCAAGTGAACAGATTAATAAAGTACGAAACGATTGCCCGGCGTGACAGATTTACCACGTTTCGGGTGCTTCGGGGTAACAATCGAGCACTTCGCCCAATGCAGCGCGTAATGGATCGAGATGGGCATCGAATGCCTTCCAGGCTTCGGTCCCTTCGCGGAAGATCGGCTGGCGAACCTGTTCCGAGCTCGGCGTCCGGACTGCGCGTTCGGTACGGTAAAATTCAAGGCAGGTCTCTTCGAAGGGCAGGCCGCAATAGTCGAGCAGGGCCCGTACCTCGGCTTCGGTATCATCGACCACGCGTTCGTAGATCACGCGGTAGACCCGTCCCGGCAGGACTTGGTCGACGTGAGACATCAGCCTGACGTAGTCGGCGTAATAGCGCCCCATGTCGGCAAGGCTGTAGCTGAAACCCTGCCCGCGCGCGTAGTGCTGTTTGAAGTTGGAAAACCCGCAGCTCAATGGATGGCGCCGGGCATCGATGATCCGCGCACCCGGCAGGATCAGGTGAATGAATAGCACGTTGAACCAGTTGTTGGGCAACTTGTCGATGAAGAACGGCTTGGCGGTTTTGCGTTGGATGCGGGTACGCCGCAGAAACTCCTCACCCAGACTGTGCAGGGCATCGGCATCGAGCGTTGCCAGCGCCTGCGGATAAGGGCGGTTCTGCCGCGCCAGGGCTGGAATATCCTGTAACTCGCTCGTGCCTTCGACCGCGCTGTGGCTCGACAGGATCTGCTCGATCAGGGTCGACCCGGCGCGCGGCATCCCGACGACGAAGATCGGGTCTGGGGCATCACAACCTTGACCTGCGCGCTCGGCAATGAAGTCTGCGGTGAAAGTTGCGATCAGCCGGTCAACCGTA
>JAYUCG010000101.1:0-6032 GCA_043740455.1 Novosphingobium sp.
GCAGCAGCGCCAAGCGGCGGAGCGCGGCCCGGTCCGATTGCGCTGCGCAGGAACACCCAGCTGCCTTCCTTGCGGCGTTCGGCAAGGCCTGCATCGCACAGGATCCGGGCATGGCGCGAAACCCGCGGCTGGCTTTGGCCCAGCACCTGCGCCAGTTCGCCCACGGCCAATTCCATCGCCGCGAGCAGCCGCATAATGCGCAGCCGGGTTGGGTCCGCCAGCGCGCGCAAGGTGGGATCGATCCGCATTATGGGATCATATAAAGAAATCCTTATATCTTATCAACTGGCGATCGCGCGGATTACGCGGAATTGCCGGTTGGCAGAGCGCAGTCGGTTGGTTAGGCTTTGCCGGGTCCTCTGGCGTTTGCATCCGCACGCTGGCATCTAGGCAAGAGGCTATTGCATGAAGAATTCCGCCCTGTTGACCATCCTGGCTGCTTCGGTCCTGGCGCTTGCCGGATGCGGCAAGTCGGACAGCGCCAAAGAACAGGCAAATCCCGATAACGTGGAAATGCCGGCCGAGGAAACCGTGCAAGGCCTGCCCGCCGATGCCACGCCGGTGGCAGATAGCTCGGCCGCAGCCGGAGCCGAAGCGGCCTCCACGCCCGCGCCTGTAGCCACGTCCAGCGCCAAACCCTGAGCATGAACCGCGGCGCCGCCCCGTTGCTGGCGCTGTTGCTGGTCACCGCCTGCTCGCAGCCCGACAATGCCGCAGGCCCAGGCGGGGTCAGCGCGGGCGAAGCGCGCGCGCTCGATGATGCGGCGCAAATGGTGCAGGACCAGCAGATCCCGCCCGAGGCCATGCCCACCCCGCAAAACCCGGCTCCTGCCGGTAAGCCAGCCGCGCAAGTGCCGAAAGCCGCAGCCAAACCCGCCGGTTGATTTCGCGCCGCAGCGGCTTAAGCCGGGCTTAAGCGAGCAATTAAACGGGAAGGGATTCGACAGGCATGGGCATGCTTGAAGGCAAAGTGGTTGCCGTCACCGGCGCGGGCCGCGGGGTCGGACGTGAAATCGCGCTGCTTTGCGCGGCGCACGGCGCAGCGGTGGTGGTCAACGATCCGGGCGTTGGCTGCGGCGGTGAAGGCGGCGATGACGGGCCCGCCCAGCAGACCGTGGACGATATCGTTGCGGCGGGCGGCAAGGCCTATGCCAATCTCGCCAGCGTCGCAGACCCGGCCGGTGCAACCTCGATCATCGAGGATGCTGTTCAGCGCTTCGGGCGGATCGACGCGGTGGTCAACAACGCCGGGATCCTGCGCGACGCGATCTGGCACAAGATGAGCTTCGAGGATTGGCGCGCGGTAATCGACGTGCATTTGAACGGTGCGTTTTTGGTCTCCAAGGCGGCGACGCCCTATTTCCGTGACCAGCAATCGGGCAGCTTCATTCACTTCACCAGCACCAGCGGCCTGATCGGCAACATCGGGCAGGCCAACTACAGCGCAGCCAAATTGGGCATCGTCGGCCTCTCGCAGTCGATCGCGCTCGACATGGCGCGGGCCGGGGTGCGGTCGAACTGCATCGCGCCGTTCGCATGGAGCCGGATGACCGCCTCGATCCCCGCCGAGACGGCCGAGCAGATGGAACGGGTCGAGCGCTTGAAGACGATGAGCGCCGACAAGATCGCGCCGCTGGTGGTCTATCTGGCTTCGGATGCGAGCAAGAACGTGTCGAACCAGATCTTCTCGGTCCGCAAGAACGAGATCGTCCTTTTTGGCAAACCGCGCCCGGTACGCTCGATGACCAGGGTGGAAGGCTGGACGCCGGAGGCCATCGCAGATGAGTTGATCCCCAGCTTCAAGCCCAGCATGGCCCGCGCCGACGAGGTTTCGGCGCATGTCTTCCCCTACGATCCTATTTGAATTTGGCCGATCTGAGGAACACCATGGACCAGGATATTTTCGACCAGTTCATCGAGCAGCTTGAGCGCTATGTCCGCGAACGGCTGATTCCGGCCGAGCGCGAGGTGATCGAGACCGACCGTATTCCCGACGCGATTCTGGCCGAAATGCGCGACATGGGGCTGTTCGGGTTGACCATTCCGGAGGAATACGGCGGCGCGGGAATGAACATCATCCAGTACGCGCGGACCATCAACGTGCTGTCCTATGCCATGCCGGCTTACCGCTCGATCATCTCGATCAACATCGGGATGGTCTGTTCGGCGCTCAAGAACGGCGGGACCGAGGCGCAGAAAGCCGAATGGTTGCCGCGACTTGCCGCCGGAGAGATCGCATGTTTCGGCCTCACCGAACCCGGTTCGGGATCGGATTCTGCGGCGATGCAGACCTTTGCGCAGCGGAGCGGCAACGGCTGGTCTATCACCGGCACCAAGCGGTACATCACCAACTCACCCTTCGCCAAACTCGCCTTGGTAATGGCACGGACCACCAAGGAAAGCCTGCCCAAGAACGCGCACGTTTCGGCCTTCCTGGTACCGACCGACACCCCCGGGGTCTCGATTGGCAGCTCGGACAAGAAGATGGGCCAATCGGGCAGCCACATCGCCGACATGATCATGGACGATGTCCAGCTCCCCGCCGATGCCATGCTCGGCACCGAGGAAGGCAAGGGTTTTGCCTATGCTATGCAGAGCCTCGACAACGGGCGTATCTCGGTCGGCGCGGCGGCGACCGGCTATGCCCGCCGCGCGCTCGATTCGGCGCTGCGCTATGCCAATGAGCGCAAGGCGTTTGGCGAACCGATCGCCAATTTTCAGCTGATTCAGGCGATGCTGGCCGATAGCGAGATCGAGATCTACGCTGCCGAGGCGATGATGAAAGACGTCACCGCGCGCGCCGATGCGGGTGAAAACGTGCTGCGCAAGGCCGCTGCGTTCAAGGTCTTTGCGAGCGAGATGTGCGGGCGGGTCACCGACCGGGTGGTGCAGATTTACGGCGGCGCGGGGTACCTTGCAGAATATGACGCCGAGCGCTTTTTCCGCGATGCGCGGATTTACCGGATTTACGAAGGGACCACGCAGATCCTGCAGCTGCAGATTGCCAAGCATATGCTGCGTGAGTGGGCGGCGGCGCAATAGTGAGCGACTGGTCGGCCTGGCTCGGGCGCGAGGAGACGCGGACCGACAGGGTTGATCCGGGACACCTCACGCGTTGGCTGGCGACGTTGGACCGCGAGGTTGCGGCTGATGGAGCGGTGCCGCAGGGCTTCCATTGGTGTCTGTGCCTGCCCGATGCGCCCAGCGCGACGCTCGGCCCCGATGGCCATCCGCGCCGTGACGACAGCCCGGCCAGTTTCCTTCCGCCGTTGCCCCAGCCACGCCGGATGTGGGCCTCGAGCAAGGTTGAATTCATTGCGCCGATCCGGGCCGGGCAGACAATTGGGCGTCTGTCGCGGGTGCAAGCGATAACCGAGAAGAGCGGCGGTTCGGGCAGCCTGGTGTTTGTCGACATTGCGCATGAGACAGACGGCGACGGCACTCTGGCAGTGCGCGAAGTGCAGACGCTGGTCTACCGCGATGCGCCGCCGCCGGGAACCCCGCCAGCGCCGCCCGAACCGGGCGGAGGCGCGTTTGATCCGTCAGTCTGGACCAGCGTGCGCACGGTTACACCAACCGAACCCCTGCTGTTCCGCTACTCCGCGCTCACCTTCAACAGCCACCGCATTCATTACGACCTGCCCTACGCGGCGCATGAAGAGGGCTATCGCGGTCTTGTCGTTCACGGCCCGCTGACCGCGAGCCTGCTGCTCGACTTGGCGCAGCGCGAGTTGGGCGACAATGCGCTGCGGACGTTTTCGTTTCGTGGCCTGTCGCCCACGATCTGCGGCGAAGCGTTGCACTTGGTCATGCGAAGCAAAAACGACGGCTGGGAACTTGGCGCCTTCGCCAGCGATGGCCGCCAGGTGATGAGCGCCAGCGCGGCCTAGTCCAGCCGGACCTTGCCGCGCCCGGCCTTGACCGTGCCGCGCAGCTTCTTGCCCGCTAGCCGCGCGACCTTGCCAACCCGGTTGAGGCGGGTCTTGGCGCGTTTTTGCGGGAGATCGTGGGCGTCAGCGAGCAGCGCCAGCAACCTTTCGCGCGCGTCGCTGCGGTTAGCGTCTTGCGTGCGGAATTTGCGCGCGGTGAACACGATCTCGCCGCCCAAAGTGAGCTTGCTCCCGGCGAGGATGCGCAGCCGGGCGAAGACCTGCGGGTCGAGCCGCAGCGCGTAAACATCGAGCCGCAATTGTACTGCTGTGGCGACCTTGTTGACGTTCTGCCCGCCTGGACCCGCTGCGGTGATGAAGCTTTCGCGCAAGCTCGCCAGCGCGCGTTCGGCCACCTCGGCCGGCAGGTCAGCCATCGCTCGCTTCTACCAGCGGGGCTTCGAACTCCGGCTCGGCAAAGCCCAGCGCGATGAAATCAAGCGGCATGGGCGAAACCGCGACAATCGGCGGTTTTTCGCCGCGCTGCACCGTCAGGCCAGCCGCGTGGAGCATGGTGCGTTTGGCCCCTGAACCGTCGCCGTAGATCGGATCGCCCAATAGCGGCAGGCCCAGCCCGGCCAGCGCGTGAATGCGGATCTGGTGGGTGCGCCCGGTTTCAGGGCGGAATTCGACCAGCGTATTGCCGTCCGCCACCTGCAGCTTGCGCCAGTGAGTGACCGAGGGTTTGCCCTTCTTGGCCGGAATCATCCGCCAGCCGGCCTCGGCGCTGCTGATCTTGCTGAGTGCCAGTTCGATCGTGCCTTCGTCCACCTCAAGCAGCCCGGCGATCACGCCCAGATAGCGCTTCTCCACCACCCGCGCCTCGAACGCGGCGGCGAAGCGTTTGTGCGCCTTGGGATTGCGCGCGAGCAGCAGGCAGCCCGAGGTATCGTGATCGAGCCGGTGGACCGCGATCGGCAGCCGCTGGAACCCCAGCTTGAGCGCTTCGAGGTAGTTTTCGAGGCTCAGCCCGCCATTGCGCGGCGGATCGATCGGCAGCCCGGCTGGCTTGTCGATCACCAAGGCCTCGCCGTCTTCGAACAGGATCGGCAGCTGGGTATTCATGACAAGGCTCCAGCAATGCGGCGCACTGCTTCATCGAGTTGGGTTTCGCTGGCGGCAAAGCTGATGCGGAAGCCGTCATGGCCCCCGAAGGCCGAAGCGGCAACCACTGCGACGCCGTGGTCGAGGAGATGGAGGCAAAGCGCTTCGTCATCGCCGCACCGGGCCATTAATGGCGCTGCATCAACCAGGCAATAGAATGCCCCGTCCGGACTGGGCGTGGAGAGACCGGGCACCGCATTGATCGCTGCAACCACCCGGTCGCGGCGGCGGCGCATGATGCTGCACCAGTCGGCGAGGAACTCCTGCGGCCCTTCGAGCGCGGCGACGGCAGCAGCCTGACTGATCGAGCAGGGATTGCCCGAGCTATGCGATTGCAGCTTGCCCATCGCCTTGATCAGCCAATCGGGCCCGGCGGCAAGGCCGATGCGGAAGCCGGTCATCGCGTGGCTTTTCGACAGGCCCGAGACGGTCAGCACGCGCGGCGCAAGTTCCGGGCAGACGGCGGCGATGGTCGCGTGCCGTCCGGGCAGGTAGCGCAGCGGGGCGTAGATATCGTCGGACATGACCATGATCTGCGGGTGCCGGGCGAGCACCTCGCCGAGCGCGCGCAGATCCTCGGCCGAATAGACCGAGCCGGTCGGATTGCCGGGGCTGTTGAGCAACAGCCAGGCCGTTTTAGGTGTGATCGCAGCGGACAGTTGGTCGGCGGTGATCCGGTATGCGTTGGCAGGAGTTGTCTCCAGCGGCACCACCGTGCCGCCGGAAAATCTTACGATCTCGGGATAGCTGACCCACCACGGCGCCGGGATCAGCACTTCGTCACCCGGATCGAGCGTGGCGAGCAGCGCGTGAAAGATCGCCTGCTTGCCGCCAGCGCTGATCATGGTCTGGCTCGCGGGAACCACTACGCCGAGGTCGCGTGCGAAGTGCAGCGCCGCCGCTTCGCGCAGCCGCAGCGTGCCGGAAATCGCGGTGTACTTGGTCTCGCCCGCATCGAGCGCGGCCTTGGTCGCGGCGATGACATGTGCCGGGGTGGCA
>JAYUCG010000102.1:0-8108 GCA_043740455.1 Novosphingobium sp.
ATTCTTGAAATCCAGAATCTAGAGCTATAGCAAATACCATCGTGCCAGGCACCATGCCTACAGGAGCAGTCCCTACACCAGATATAGATGCAGAATATATACTACCTAATACCTGACTCCATGGTAACTTGTTAGTTGGTAGCTTAGTTTTATTATCGGTATGTTTTTGAAAGTATCTAACTCGAACCCGGCCTAATTGTAGCGGATCATCTACCGATTCAACTACCCCATATAACCTCTCTGCCCCCCGAGGGGGCTGTTTTGCCTAGGGGCGGCCCGTCGGCAAAACGATCATCATCCTCGGGACAGTCGGCGGTCCGCCCCAGCGAAGCGCTGATGCGCCGCTACTACTGGGCGGCCAAAGCCGTCACGCAGCTCAACCAAATTCTGCTGATGAACATTGAGGAGCGTCTCAACCCATCGGTACACGAGTCGCGCCCGATCAACGAGCGGTTTTTCGACAAGGCCGGCATGATTGAGGTCGCCGGTGACGATTTGTACCAGCGCAACCCGCATGCGATTTTGGAAACCTTTCTGCTCTACCAGACCACGGTGGGCGTGAAGGGCCTGTCGGCCCGCACCCTGCGCGCGCTGTACAACGCCCGCAGCCTGATGGATGGCAAGTTCCGCAATGACCCCGTCAACCGCGCCACGTTCAGGCAGATTTTGATGGCGCACGACGGCATCACCCACGCCATGCGGCTGATGAACCAGACCTCGGTGCTGGGGCGTTATCTGTGGGTGTTCCGCCGCATCGTCGGGCGCATGCAACACGATCTGTTCCATGTCTACACGGTCGACCAGCACATCCTGATGGTGTTGCGCAACATGCGCCGCTTCTTCATCGCCGAGCATGCCCACGAGTACCCGCTGTGCACCCAGCTGGCCAGCGAATGGGACAAACCCTGGCTGCTCTACGTCGCCGCGCTGTTCCACGATGTCGCCAAGGGCCGGGGCGGCGACCACTCCGAGCTGGGCGCGGCCGAGGTGCGGCGCTTCTGCCGCGACCACGGCATCAGCCGCGACGACGCGGCGCTGGCCGAGAGCGAATGGCTGCTCGCGGAGTAACCGCCGGAAAACCCGTGGCTGGTGGCCAGCGCGACAAGCCCACGCCCCGAACTGGCGCCGCCGCCCTCGCTGTTGGTAACGCCGGCAACGGCGCGCGCGGCGTCTTCTGCGTCTTCGGCGGAGCGGCGCAAGTCTTCGGGCCGCGGGTCTTGCGCATCGTCGAGATCAAGCACCGCTGCGGACCCGCGCAACAGCCGCGACTCGGGCGCGAGCCCGGCGTACTGATCGGGCGGAGCCGCGCGCGCCATCGCCACCGCGCGCTGCGCCAGTTCATCGAGCGCGGCATCGGTAAAATCCGACGTGCCGATTGAGGCCGAGCCCTGCCCGACGAAAATCCGCAACCCGATATGTTCGGATTCGGACCGCTCTACATCCTCGAGCTTGCCCAGGCGAACTTGCACCGATTCGGAGGCATTGGCGAGATAGACCGCATCGCCCGCATCGCCACCGGCGCGCATCGCGCGTTCGATCAGCGCATGGCAGCGGTCTTCGGCCTGGTCGACAGAGAGCATGTGGGCGGGGCCTTTGCGCGGACGGCTTGATGCGTTGCCAAAGCGTTGCACTGCGGTTGCAGCGCCGTTGCAGTCCGCGCGCTCTACGATGCCCGACCGGCGGCGGCAATGCCGCTCATCTGTGCAAAATTTCGTGGGAAATCAGGTTCGGCGCTCACGCAGCGCGTTCAAATCAGCGCAGCAGCCGCCTTGAACAGCCCGGTCAGCACGAATGGCAGGCCGATTGCCAATGCCCACAGCGTGACCTGATCGCGCCGAAAGGTTCCACGCAAAGCCGGATCGGCGATCGCTTCATCGTCCATCGCTTCCCAGCGCCGTTCGAACCTTCGGCACAGCGGAATGATCGCCGCCACCAGCACGACAAGCGCGAGCAATGGCATGGCGGAACCGCTGGTCCCTTCGATCGCGCGCATCGTCACGAAAATCTGCAACGCGGTATAGACCAGCAGCGCATAAGCGATATTGTCGCTCATCGCCTTGCGCCAATTGACGGCGTGCATGGTTTCCGCGCGCTGCTGCGACACCGCCTGACCAGTTGACGCCGCCTGGCCCGAAACAGCCGAAAATCCTGATCCTGTGCGTGCGATATCGACCATCGTGGTGGCCTTTCTTGTCCTGTCCCGGAACCGAGTAGAACATGGCTGCGCGCACGGTTCAAGGTTATTCATCGGTTTACCGCCCACCATGCACAAATCCTGCCAGTTCGGCGCCGCGCGCCCTTCCGCCGCCCGCCGGTCCCGGCTATGGCGGGCGCAACGACCCTGGAAGCAATGCAGTCGATACAGTTATGGATTTCCCGCTCCAAACCTCCGCGGACATCGCACGCGCCGATCGTGCGGCAACCCCTGCGGAAAACCACGATGCATCACCGCCGATCCCGCAAGGCGGGCTCGAAGTGGTGTCGATCGCCAAAAGCTACGACAAGCGCGCGGTGCTCAGCGACATCTCGCTATCGGTCGGCAAGGGTGAAGTCGTCGGCCTGCTCGGCCCCAACGGCGCGGGCAAAACCACCTGCTTCTATTCGATCATGGGTCTGGTTCGCCCCGATTCGGGACGCATCCTGCTCGATGGCGTCGATATCACGCGGCTGCCGATGTACCGCCGCGCGATCCTGGGCCTGGGCTATCTGCCGCAGGAAACCTCGATCTTCCGCGGCATGACGGTGGAGCAGAACATCGCCACTGTGCTCGAACTGGCCGAACCCGACAAGGCCACCCGCGTCGCCGAACTCGACCGGCTGCTCGACGAATTCGGGCTGACGCGGTTGCGCACATCGCCGGCAATGGCGCTTTCGGGCGGCGAGCGCCGGCGCTGCGAAATCGCGCGCGCGCTGGCTGCTCGCCCCTCGATCATGCTGCTCGACGAACCGTTCGCGGGCATCGATCCGCTGTCGATCAGCGACATCCGCGAACTGGTCCGCGATCTCAAGCGGCGCGGCATCGGCGTGTTGATCACCGACCATAACGTGCGCGAAACGCTCGATATCGTCGATCGCGCCTGCATCATCTACGGCGGCCAAGTGCTGTTCGCGGGCAGCCCTGAAGACCTGGTGGCAGACCCCAACGTGCGCCGGCTCTACCTTGGCGAGGGCTTCACGCTGTGATTGGTCACAATCTGGCGTAGACGATGGCGCTAGGCCCTCGCCTCGATATCCGGCAATCGCAATCGCTGGTGATGACGCCGCAGTTGCAGCAGGCGATCAAGCTGCTCGCGCTGTCGAACCTCGAAATCGAAGCGTTCATCGGCGACGCGCTCGACGCCAACCCGTTGCTCGAACTGGGTGATCGCGGCGCAGCCGACACTGCAGGTGGCGAGGCCGAGCTACCGATCGACTTGCGCCGCACCACGCTGGAAAGCTCGCCGGTCGATCAGTTGATCGGCGAAGGGCGCGCATCGGACGACCGGCCGCTCGACATCGACGCGGCCGCCATCGACAGCGATCGCGACACCGGCGACGGCGCGATCGCATCGGCAATCGACACCGGCGCCAATCGCGAACCTGGCGACGAATGGGGCTCTGAATGGTCCGCTGCGGCGGGTTCTGGTGAAAGCCTGGCGATCGATGACCGCGCTGGCGCCGCCGCATCGCTGGCCGAGCACCTGCATGGTCAGATTGGCGCCACGACCTCGGACGCGGCCCTGCTGTTCGCGGCGCGCTGGCTGATCGATCAGCTCGACGAAGCGGGCTATCTCGCGCTACCGCTCGCCGAAGCCGCCACCGTGCTGGGCGTGGACGAAGCGCTTGCAGAGCGCGCGCTGGCGCTGGTCCAGGCGCTCGATCCGACAGGCGTCGGCGCCCGGGGACTGGCCGAATGCCTTGAGCTTCAGGCGCGCGAGGCGGACCGCTTCGATCCGTGTATGGAACGGCTGATCGCCAATCTCGATCTGGTCGCGCGCGGCGATTTTGCGCGATTGAAGCGGTTGTGCCAGGTTGACGATGAAGACCTCTCGGACATGCTTTCCGAATTGAAGGGCTACGACCCCAAGCCCGGCCGGCGTTTCGGCGGCGGCACGGCCGAGGCGGTTGTTCCCGATATCCTGGTGCGGGAAGGCGCCGCGAGTTCGGGTGGTGGCTGGGATATCGCGCTCAATCCAGCCACGTTGCCCAGACTGGTGATCAATCGCAGCTATTACGTCGAGGTGCGTGGTTCGTGCGACGGCAAGGATGCGCGCGCCTGGCTGAGCGAGCGGCTGACCGACGCCAACTGGCTGGTCAAGGCGTTGGACCAGCGGCAGCGCACGATCCTGAAAGTGGCCAGCGAAATCGTGAAGCGGCAGGACGGCTTTTTCTGTCACGGCGTTTCGCACCTCAGGCCGCTGACGCTGCGCACGGTGGCCGAAGCGATTTCGATGCACGAATCGACCGTCAGCCGCGTCACTTCGAACAAGTACCTCAACTGCAAGCGCGGCACGTTTGAATTGAAGTTCTTCTTCACCTCGGGCGTTGCTTCTGCGGACGGCGACAGCACGGTTTCGGCCGAAGCGGTCAAGGCCGCGATCCGCTCGCTGATCGAGGCCGAGGATGCAGGCGCGGTGCTGTCCGATGATACGCTGGTCGATCTGTTGCGCGCCAAAGGCTTTGATCTCGCGCGGCGCACCGTGGCGAAATACCGCGAGGCGATTGGCATCGGCAGTTCGGTCCAGCGGCGGCGGCAAAAGGCGCTAGGCCGGAAGTCACTGGGCAGCAAGGCTTTGGCCGGGGCGCAATAGGAAAGGCGCAATTTTCCGCTTGAAGTTGACCTTGGGTCAAGCGGTAAGACCCATGCATGGCCGAACTCCTCGACATTGCCGAAGTGGTCCGACGCACCGGGTTGACCTCCCGCGCGCTGCGCTTCTGGGAGGCGCGCGGGCTGCTCAAGCCGGTGCGCACCGCTTCGGGCCGGCGTTTTTACGGGCCTGACGAGCTGGAACGGCTGCACGCGGTGATCGCGCTCAAGCGCGCGGGCTTCAGCTTGGGCGCGATCGGCGGAATGCTGTGCAACCGGCGCGCCGATCTCGGCCGGCTGGTCGCGGCGCAACTGACCGAACTCGAAACTCGCGCACGCGAACTGGCCGAAACGCGCAGCCTGCTTTCGAATATCCTGTCCCGCATCGATTCCGGCGAGCGGATCGACGTCGCGACGCTCTGCTCGCTGATTCGCAAAGGACCGATGATGGAACCCGAAAGCTGGAAGAATGTGACCGAACGCTACTTCACCCCCGAGGAGAAGGTGCGATTTGGCGAGACGATGGAGCAGGTGCCCGCTGGATTCGATCCCGAGGAATACGGGCGCCAGTGGAGCGACCTTGGCGCGCGGATCGAGGCGGCGCTGCCGCTCGATCCCGCGAGCGATCGGGCGGGTGACTTCGTGGCCGAATGGTTTGCGTTGCTGGAACCGTTCACTCGCGTGGCGACGCCGGAGATGATGGCGGGCACGACGCGGATGTACACGAACATGCACGAGTGGGAGGGGCAGGCCGATCCAGGCTTCACCCACCGGGTGTTCCAGTTCATTCAGGAGGCTGCCAAGGCTCATCCCGACCGAAAAGGATCGTGTTGAACTGAGCGATTGTCGGGCCGGTTCCGCCGTAGCCGGCCCGAGTTGCCCAGCCGTTACGCCGATGTCTCAGGCCGCGCTTTTCTGCGATCCGTTCGGTCGCTCAGAGACCATGCCCTGGATCATGCCCCGAAGGTTGTGATCGTAACGCGCAAGCACGGCGTGATCTTCGGCGGTGTCCCAGTGCGTGACCAGCTCGCGGCCGTTCCAGAAATGCAGCGCATAGGCGGGCGGATCGGCCACGATCAGGTCGCGGTGATCGGGCGTATCGGGATCGATCGGGCGCAGATCGAGCGCGACTTGCGGCGCGGTCGACGGGCAGCTTGAAACCACCACGCCTTCCCAGAAGGTGCTGGTAGCGCGGTGGATGTGCCCGCAGATCAAGCCGACGATGTTGCCGCTGTGGCCAAGCGCGTCGGCGAGCCGGCCGACCCACGGCTCGTCCGGATCGGTGTTCATCCACGGAATACCCAGTTCGACCGGGGGATGGTGAAGCGCGATCAGCGTCTTGCGATCGGGCTGTTCGCTCAGCTTGGTCTTGAGCCAGGCTGCCCGCTCCGCACAGAACGCGCCGCCGTGACGGCCTTCCTCGAGCGTATCGAGCACGAGGATGCGCAATTCGGGCGTGTCGATTTCGTACTGCAGGAACCCGTCGACGAAGCGGTACTGGGGAAACACGCTGCGGAAGTTGTCTCGCTCATCGTGGTTGCCCAGCACGAGGTGGACCGGAAACGGCACCACCGACAGCGCTTCGCGCAAGCGTTCGTAGCTGTCGCGATCGCCGCGATCGATCAAGTCGCCGGTGGCCAACAGCATCGCCGGGGCCGGCCTGATCGCGCAGAGAGTCGCTAGCGTGCGATCCAATCGCTGGCGGTTGAATTCACCGGGGGCGTCGGGCTCAAACCCCAGGTGGATATCGGTGATCTGCGCGATCAGCATGGCATGGCCCGCATCGTCCTAACGCATCATTGCGCCAGGGATCCGGGGCCGATCAGCCTCGGCGGTAACGCCCATCTTGTCATGCCGCTTGTTGGCCGGACGCCAGGGCGCGCCATCATCGGCCATGTGGAACGAGTGGCACATCGCGCAAGTCGAATCGACCTTGTCCTTGATCTGGGCCGACGGCAGGTGGTTCCCGGTTTCACCGACGTGACAGCTGCGGCAGCCGCCCTTGCCATCCATGCCCGGCACCAGCAGATCGCCCGCGTCGTTCGAGGTTTCGGCTTTGGTGTGGCAGAACACGCAATCGGACTTGGTATGGTCCTTATGGTTGAACCAGCCATCGTGGTAGTACCGGTTGTGCTGGGCCGCGCGTTGCACGGTGAAGCCGCCGGTCGATGCCGGGCCGCCAGGGTTCACGATGTGGCAATCGTAGCACATCCCGCCTTTGGTGAAGACTTGCGCGACGGCTTGTTCGGCGCGGCTCGGGTAGAACCGCACGGCGCGGGCATAGTCCGAAGCGGTGATGCGCAGCGCCCGGTCGCCCGGAACGCGCCGTGCCAAGCCATCAAGGTTGACGGGGCGCATCGGCCCCATCCCGCGATAGTTGGCACGAATTTCGGCTACGACTTGCGCGGGCTCACCATGGCGCAGCGAGCGGAAAGTGCCGCCGATCTGATCAAAGTTCAGCGTGTGGCAGGTCTGGCAAGCCTCTTCCATCTTGACCGGTTCATAGCGCGTGCCGCTCGGGTCCGACTTGTGGCAATCCTCGCACTTGAGCGACTGTTCGCCTTTGAACCGGTCTCCGCGACGGAAGACCATCTGAGCGACCGCGTTGACCTTCGACAAGTGCTGGGCGTGGGTGAACTTGAGCCCGTCGTTCTCGCGCAGCGCGGGCGACCATTCGACGCGTTGCAGCAACGGCTTTTCACCCGTCGGATCGACGATCACGAGCGGACGGAATTCGGGATGGTCCGTCCCGAAATCGGCAGCGTTGGCGACACGGGCGTTGGGCAAGCGCGACTTCATCCCGTCGTGGCAATCGGCGCAGAATTGCTGCCTGGTTGCGGCCATAGCACCGGCGCCGGTATGCTCCGTGTGACATTCGACACAGCGGCCGCTGGGCTTGTTGAACGCATTCGCGACCGTGCGCTGGAACCCGGCAAAACCGTGCGGTTCGCCGCGCGCCATCGTCAACCGTTCGGTGGCGGGCATGCCCGGCCGATCGGCGATGTGCTGGTGCGCATCGTTCTTGTGGCAGGTCAGGCACGCATTATCACGAACCGCAACGAACGCCTTGACGTGGCAGGCCTGGCAATTGTTCTCGAGATTCTTGTGCCCGGCGCTGAGGTGCCGGGTGATCCACGCAGCATCAGCGTGCAGCCCGTCTGGTCGGCGTGCCTCCTTTTGCAGCGAGAGCGGCTGGTACGTCATGTAGCTCCAGACCGGGAAGGCCAGGAACGCCACCAGAACCGCGATCGCGAACACCCACGCCGAGGACCGCTTGCCCGGGAGCAACCCGGTCAACGTGTAAACCTTGCCCGCGTCCTTG
>JAYUCG010000103.1:0-17262 GCA_043740455.1 Novosphingobium sp.
CGGCTATCCGCAAGGCATTCATGGCGAGGACCTGCTTGCCGCGATGCGCAAGCAAGCATCGCAATTCGGGGCTGAGCTGCATAACGGGGACATCGAAACCATCACTGCGCAGGGGCAAGGTTGGCACCTCACCGGCGACGGTATCGACCTTACCGCCCGAACCGTCCTGTTCGCTACCGGCACGGTCAACCGCTACCCCGATATACCACGCGAGGTCCACGATGCGGCCCTCGCCGCTGGCAAGCTTCACTATTGCCCGGTGTGCGATGCCTTCGAGGCGACCGATCAGCGCATCGCCGTGGTCGGCGCGGAGAGCCACGGCGTGGCCGAGGCGCTGTTCTTGCGCAACTATTCGGACAGGATCACGCTTTATACGATGATCAAATGCGAGCTCCACGAAAAGGACCGGGCCGATCTGGCCAAGGCCGGTGTCACCTGGGATCCACGCCCGGTCGCCTCATACGATTTCTCCGGCAAAGGCGTGCGGCTCGGCTTTGCTGACGGCAGCCATGCCGAGGCCGATACGCTGTACCCCGCGCTCGGCTCGGACCCCAACGATAGTCTGATCAAGCAATTCGGGCTGCGCACCAGCGCCGACGACACGATCCTCACCGACAGCCACCATCGGCTCGGTCTCGATGGACTTTATGCCGCGGGCGATATCGTCTCGGGGCTCGACCAGATCAGCGTGGAGATGGGCCAGGCGGCGGTGGCGGCGACCACCCTGCACAACGATTTGCGCGCGCGCGAAGGACGCACTCCCGAATGAGCGAACCCGTGTATCCGCTCGCTGGCCTCAAGGTCATCGAACTCGCCCGCATCCTCGCCGGACCGTGGGCGGGACAGATCCTGGCCGATCTTGGCGCCGAGGTGATCAAAGTCGAAAGTCTGGCGGGGGACGATACGCGGCAGTGGGGTCCGCCGTTCATCGAATATGCCGATGGCAGCAAGGACGCCGCCTATTTCCATGCAGCCAACCGCGGCAAGACATCGGTGGTGATCGATTTCGCCACGCCGGAAGGCCAAGCGCAGGTCCGTGCACTTGTCGCGGATGCCGATGTGATGATCGAGAATTTCAAGGTCGGCACGCTCGCCAAATACGGACTCGACTACGCCAGCCTGTCCGCCGCCAACCCGCGCTTGGTCTATTGCTCGATCACCGGTTTCGGGCAGGACGGGCCCTATGCCAGCCGCCCGGGTTATGACTTCATCATCCAGGGGATGAGCGGGGTGATGGACCTGACCGGCGACCCTGACGGCCCGCCACAGAAGATCGGCGTGGCCTTTGCCGACATCATGACCGGGCTCTATTCGGTCATCGCGATCCAGGCTGCCTTGGCAGCACGCGCAGTTTCAGGGCGCGGCGACCACATCGACATGGCGCTGTTCGACGTGATGACCGGGGTGCTGGCCAACCAGGCGCAGAATTACCTCGTCACTGGACAGACCCCGCGCCGACTGGGCAATGCCCATCCCAACATCTCGCCCTATGCGGTCTTCCCCACTAGCGATGGCTGGTTCATCCTGGCGGTGGGCAACGATGGCCAGTTCCGCAAGTTCTGCACAGCAATGGGGCTCGATGGCTTGGGGCTGGATGCGCGGTTCACCAGCAACGCCTTGCGGTTAGAGCATCGCGATGTGCTCGAAGTGCTGGTAGCCGAAGCGACGCGGCTGCGGACGCGGGCAGACCTGCTGGCGTTGCTCGAACAAGCAGGGGTACCGGCTGGCCCGATCAACAGTGTCGCCGATGCCTTCACCGATCCGCAGATCGTCGCGCGGCAGATGCAGCAGACGTTTACCGCCTCTGATGGCGGACAGGTGGCAGGCGTGCGCACGCCGATCCGGTTTGCCGGGATGTCGCTCAACGTGGGAGCAGCAGCGCCGCGGCTGGGCGCGGACGAACTGCCGCCGGCTCAGTGAGGAACGTCGGCTGGCGGCGTTGCCCCGCCGGGTGCCGCGACACGGCTGAGGTTGGCCTTGCGCATGAAAATAACCAGCGGCGCGGCGGCCAGGCTGAGCCAGACCATCATGTAGAAATCGTCAATGTAGGCAATCATCGCCGCCTGCTGATTGACCATCGCATCGATATAAGAAAGCCCCGCTTCGCCCAGCGTCTGGAACCGGTCCACGGTCGAGACGTCGATCACATCGGTGAACGATGAGGTAACATGGGCGGCAAGGTCGGAATGGCTGACCTGAAGGTTATGCGCGAGCTCGAAGGTGACGATCGAGATGCCGACCGACGATCCGATCGAGCGCGACAGGTTGAGCAGGCTCGACCCGTCGGTGCGCAGCATCGGTGGCAGTGTGGCAAAGGCGCTGGCATTGAGCGGAATGAAGATCAGCCCCATCCCGATCCCCTGGATGAACCCCGACACCGCGATGTGGTAATAATCGGTCTGGAGCGACCACGATGCCATTTCCCACAGCGAAAACGCGGCGATAAGGAACCCGCTGAAAATCAGGATGCGGGGATCAAACCCGCGCCGCAGAATCCAGCCCGAAAACTGCATCGTCATCAGCGTGCCAACCCCGCGCGGCATCAGCGTCATTCCGGTATCGATCACGCCATAGCCGAACAGGCGCTGCAGCATCGGCGGCAACAGGGCCATGGTCGCGAACATGACCACCCCGATCACCAGACTGAAGAACAGCGCGAAGACGTAATTCGGATCGGCAAACAGGTGGCGATTGAACAGCGGCTCGCGCGCCGTGACGAAGTGGATGACGGCGATCCACGCCGCCGAGACACAAAGGAAGGTATAAATCCAGGCTTCGGTCGATTGGAACCAGTCGATATGACCGCCGCGATCGAGCAGCAGCTGCAGCGAGGTCAGCGCGAGAGCAACCAGCGCAAAGCCGATCCCGTCAAACTTGCGCTGGACAAGTTTGCGCGATGGCAGCGTTGCCATCATGATCGCCAGCGAAATGACCCCCAGCGGCACGTTGACATAGAACACCGCGCGCCAGTTCCAGTTTTCGGTCAGGTAGCCGCCGATGATCGGTCCAAGGATCGGCCCGGCCATGATCCCCATGCCCCACACCGCCATCATCTGCGATTGGCGCGAAGGTTTGTTGGTATCGATCATTGCCGCCTGGCTCAGCGGGCCGATAAAGGCGCCGGTCGCCCCTTGCAGAGCGCGGAACAGCACCATTTGGGTGACGTTCTGGGCCATGCCGCACAGCATCGATGAGAGGACGAAGCCGATAACCGATATGATGAACAGCCGCCGCGAACCGATCCGGTCAGCGAGCCAACCGGTCATCGGCATCGCGATCGCAACCGCGACGATGTAGCTGGTCAGCACCCAGCTGATCTCGTCCGAAGTCGCGCCGAGGCTGGCCTGAATGTGCGGGATCGCGACGTTGGCGATCGTGGTATCGAGAATTTGCAGCAACGAGGCGAGCATGACCCCGATTGCCACCAGCATCGGGTTTGCGACCGGCAGCAGGGCAACATCATCGGTCGCGGCCAGCACCGCCCGGATCGAGCCGGACTGCTTTTTATCTGTAGGCGCTGCCGCGCTCGCCATGGCGATCGGTCCTAGCGCCGGCGTCCGTCGGTAAAGACCGTGACCTTGACCGACAGGCCCGAGATAAGTTCCCGCGGGCTAGCTTCATCAAGCACGATCCGCACCGGCACGCGCTGCGTCACTTTGACCCAGTTACCCGTGGCGTTCTGTGCCGGCAGGACCGAAAACTCGCTGCCCGTCCCCGCCCCGATCGACAGGACGTGGGCTTTGAGCTTGATCCCGGGATAGGCATCGAACTTGATCTCGGCGGGCTGACCGACGCGCATGTCCGCCAGATCGGTTTCCTTGAAGTTGGCCTCGATGTAGGCGGACCCATCGGCCACCAGCGTGATCACCGGCAGACCGCTGATCAGCTCCTGGCCGATCTGCAGGCGGCTGGCCTGGCTGACCTGGCCCGAAACCGGCGCGCGCACTTCGGTCCGCGCGAGGCTGAGCTCGACCGTCTGGCGTTGCGCCCGGGCCGCAGCAACCTGCGGATAGACGCCGGGCACCTGCGCACCGGTTGAAAGCTTGGCTGCGGCCTCCTGGCTCTTGGCCTGGGCGAGTTTCAGCGCTTCTTGCCCGATTGCGACCTGATGCTGGGCCGCTTCGTAAGCCGCCTTGGTGGTGAAGCCGCGTTTCCACAGCGCTTCTTGCCGGGACAAGTTAGAGCGCGCGAAAGCGATTTGCTCCTGCGCCGCAGAGACATCCGCGCCGGACAGCGCGCTCGAACTAGCGAGCGCGGTCTGGCTCGCCTGCGCCGTGGCAATCGCCGCGTCGGACTGGGCAAGCTGGAGCTGGTAGGGCTGCGAATCAATCCGGAACAGCAGGTCACCCGCCCTCACATGCTGGTTTTCCTTGACCATCACGCCGATGATTTTGCCGCCGACCTCGGCACTGACCGAAACCTTGTCGAGATGGACGTAGGCGTTGTCGGTCGAAACCTCGCCTTGCAGGCTGCGCCAATAGACCACGCCGCCAATGATCAGCGCGAGCGGCAACGACAGCATCAGCGCGAGCCGGCCCCATTTACGGCGCGGCTTTGCTTCTGGTTCAGTCGGGGCGCCCGGGACGTGGACCGGATCGGCCAGCACATCGGCGGCCTGCTGGTCAAATTTGGGATCGCTTTCAGCCATTGGATACTGCCTTTGTTGACGCGCGGGGCGCCAGATTGTTGCGCAGCCGCGCGAGCGTGGCGAGGACCAGGGCCCGCTCTTCGCTGCTGATACCTTCAAACGCTTCAGCCTCGAGTTGTTCCCCAAGCGGATGCAATTGGGCGAGGAGGTCTCCTGCCTTGGCGGTCAGGAACAGCTTCCACGACCGGCGATCGGCTGGATCGGGGTGCCGCTCGACCAGATCCGCTTCCTGCAGCCGGTCAACCATGCGGCACACCGTGATCGGCTCGACATCGAGCAATTCGGCCAGCCCGCCCTGGTTTACGCCCTCATGCCGATTGAGCATGACCAGCACCTGCCATTGCGGACGGGTCACGCCGATTTCCCTGGCACGCGCATCGAATGCACGGCGAGCGAGGCGTGAAATGTCACCGATCATTGCAAACGGGCTCTCTTTCATAGCCGTGCATTTAATAAGCATAGTTATAAATTGCAAGAGCGAACTGGATGATATCTGCGAAGCGACGCGACAATGAATTACACTTTGCGAAGTGACATAGCCGCTCTCCCCGCGCAGAGTTGGCGCTCCAGCGAAAGGAACAGGCATGCCTGACAATGCGCGAGCCTTGAACCGTTTCGGCCTTGGCGCCGCGCTCGGCGAGGCCCCGCCAAGAGACGCTCGGCGCTGGCTGAATGCCCAGATCGATGGTTTCGATCCGCGCCCGGCCTCGATTGCTGCAGCCCTGCCTACGGGCAAGCTGATCGAAATGCTGCGCGACAGCCGCGACGAGAAGAAAGAGCTGAAGGCCAAGGCCAAGCAGACGGGTGCTGATCCCAAGCAGATGAAACAGGATGCGAAGGCCGCAGGAATGCCCGGCCCTTACGCCGACCTGCGCGACGCCTATATCGCCGCAGTCGGCGCGCGGACCGAGGTGGCCTTGGCCACTCAGACACCGTTTGCCGAACGCCTGGTCCATTTCTGGTCCAATCACTTCGCGGTTTCGGTCGACAAGATTGTCACCGTGGGCCTTGCCGGGGCGTTCGAATTCGAGGCGATCCGCCCGCATGTGATGGGCAAGTTCGCCGACTTACTCGGCGCGGTCGAGCGGCATCCGGCAATGCTGCTCTATCTTGACCAGGCCCAGTCGGTCGGCCCGAACAGTCCGCTTGGAGCTCGTGCGGCGCAGCGCGGCAAAGAGCGTGGGCTTAATGAGAACCTCGCCCGCGAGATCATGGAACTGCACACGCTCGGCGTACGCAGCGGCTATAGCCAGGCCGACGTCACCGAATTTGCCCGCGCGCTGACCGGCTGGACCGTCGGCGGGCTGGCCAAGCTGCCGATCCTGCAGGGCCCCGGCCCTAAATTCTGGTTTGCGGCGCCGATCCATGAGCCTGGTTCGCGGACAGTGGTTGGCAAGAAATACAATCAGTCCGGCGAAGGCCAGGCGCAGGCGGTGCTAAGCGATCTCGCGGTCCATCCCGCCACCGCGCGGCACATCGCCACCAAGCTCGCCCGGCATTTTGCCGCTGACGATCCGCCGCCCGCCTTGGTCGCGCGTCTCGAACAGGCCTTCCTGCAGTCGCAAGGCGATCTGCCGACGGTCTACCGCGCGCTGATCGACGCCCCCGAAGTCTGGAACGGCGCGCCCAAGTTCCGCACGCCGTGGGAGTGGACCGTTGCCGCACTGCGCGCCACCGGGGTCAAATCGATCCCGGCGAAGAGCGCAACGGGTGCCTTTCTGCAGCTCGGCCAGCCGATCTGGAAACCCGGCTCGCCTGCGGGCTATGACGATATCGCGGCAAGCTGGGCCGGACCCGATGCGCTTTATCGCCGGGTCGAGATGGCACAGCGGATCGCCGACCGCAGCGCTGCCACGATCGACGCGCGCAAGCTTGCGCCCGCGCTGTTCCCGGACAGCCTGTCGCCAGCCACCGCAACCGCGCTGACCCGCGCCGAAAGCGGACCGCAGGCGCTCGCCCTGCTGCTCGCCTCACCTGAAATGATGCGGAGATGACCATGCTGCTCCACCGCCGCCAGATCCTTGCTGGAGTGACTGCCGCAGGGGCGCTACTAATGCCCCGCATCGTCTTTGCCCGGGCCGCGACCGATCGCCGTCTGGTCTTCGTGATCCAGCGCGGCGCCGCCGATGGCCTCGCCACCCTCGCCCCGACTGGCGATCCGGCCTATGCGGGCCTGCGCGGCGATCTGGCCGCTGACCTTGCCGACCGGCCCAAGCTTGGCGGCATGTTCGCGCTGCACCCGGCGCTGACGCAGCTTGGCGCGATGTACGCGGCGAAGCAGGCGCTGTTCGCGCACGCGGTTGCCTCACCCTATCGCGACCGTTCGCACTTCGACGGGCAGAACGTGCTCGAGACCGGCGGCGCGCAACCGTATGACCGGCAGGACGGCTGGATGAACCGGCTGTTGGCCATGCTCCCGGCGGACGCGGCCCGCGGGCTTGCGGTATCGGCGACGATCCCCACCGCGCTGCGCGGCCCGGTGCAAGTTTCAAGCTATGCGCCGTCCTCGCTGCCCGATGCCAGCAATGATACGCTGCAGCGGGTCTCGTCACTTTATGCCGATGACCCCCAGCTCCACGCACTGTGGGAGGAAGCCCTGCAGACCAAGGCGATGGCGAGCGGCTTCGATGCCGCCGGTGCCAAGGGTGCCGCCGCTGCGGGTGCGCTGGTGGCCAGCCTGATGGCCGGGGACAAGGGCGCGCGAGTGGTGATGGTGGAGACGACTGGCTGGGATACGCACTCAGGCCAGCGCGGCCGGCTCAACGCGCAGTTGACCGGGCTCGACGCGCTGCTCGCCGCGCTCAAGACCAACCTCGGACCAAGCTGGGACGACACGCTGGTGGTGGTCGCCACCGAATTCGGGCGCACTGCCGCGGCGAACGGTACCGGCGGGACCGATCACGGCACGGCCTCGCTTGCCATGCTGGCCGGGGGGACGGTCAACGGCGGACGCATCCTGAGCGACTGGCCCGGACTTACCGCCGCGAACCTGTATGAAAACCGCGACCTCAAGCCGACCACCAGCCTCGATGCCCTGATCGGCGGCGCGGTCGCCGCGCACTTCGCGCTCGACCCGGCACTGGCCATGCCCAGGCTCTTCCCCGGCAGCAGCAGCGGCAACCTTTCGGGCCTGATCCGGGCATAGCCGCACAATCGTGCTTGCGCGGATCGCTGCGCTGGGGTGAACAGGCGGCATGCTCGCGCGCCTACCCCGCCCCCTTGCGATCCTGGTCGCCGCGCTGTTCCTGGGTGCTTGTGCCTGGTGCCTGGCGACCCCGCCGGGCAAGGTCTCCAAGGCAGCCAAGGGCCACTATACCGACATGATGTTGTTTCGCGATATTGTGATGCAAGTGCAGGCGGGTAAAGACTATTACCACGCCGCAACCGATTTGCAGCGGGCGCACCACTATCCGACGCGGCCATTCGTGACCGTACGTGAGCCCACGCTCTATCTCGCTGCTGCCGAGCTCGGCTGGCCTTGGCTGAACCAGGCGGAGAAGGTTCTCGCGGGTCTGGTCGTGCTGATCTGGCTGCTCGCCTTGCCGCCGCCGGTGATGTGGCTGGAAAAGCTGGCGGCCGCTGGTTGTGTTGCGGTGGCTTGCCTGGCGCCGGTGGCGGAAAGCCTGACCCCGATGAGCGAGGCGTGGTGCGGCTTGCTGCTCACGCTGGCGCTGGGGCTAACGGTGTGGCGCCGGGGCCAATGGTGGATGCCGGTTGTGGTGATCGCTGCCGCACTGGCGCTGCGCGAGCTCGCCCTGCCGTTCCTGCTGCTAGCCGCCGCGTTTGCGCTGTGGGAACGACGCTGGAACGAGCTGGCTGCGTGGGGCGCGGTTCTCGCGCTGTTTGCTGCAGGCCTGGCCTGGCATGCGTGGAATGTCGCCGCGGTCGAGCTGCCGGGAGATCTGTACTCGCCCGGCTGGGCCGGCGGTCTGGGTCTGCGCGCCGTGCTGCTCGCACTCGCAAACACCACCCTGCTGCACTCGATGCCAATGCAATACGCGCTCGTCATCTCGCTGTTGCCCGCGCTCGGCTGGCTGGCGCTCGATGGCCGCAGTGGGCGCTTCGCAGTGCTGCTGCTGTTTGGCTACGCGCTGATGATCGCGCTCTTTTCACGGAGCGACAATTTCTACTGGGGCTTCACGATGGTCCCGGCGTGGTTCGCGGGACTGGCGCTGGTTCCCCGCGCGCTGGTCCAGCTTTACGGCGCGATTACTCGCCCTGCCCGGCGATCGCTCCCGCTTCGTTAGCCACGACGCCGAGCACCGCAGTCCACGCCGCGACATTCTGTTCGAGCTGCACCGGATCGACCTTGTCGAGCGTGTCGTCGGGCGTGTGGTGCAAATCGAAATAGCGGGTGCCGTCCTGATTCAGGTCAATCACCGCGAGCTTCTGCGCGGCGATCACCGGCTCCACGTCGGTCCCGCCGCCGGCCTTGCGTTCACCCACCACGATGCCCATCGGCGCCAGCGCCGCAGCGATCTTGTCACGCAGCGGCTTGTTGGCGGTCGCCAGGTTGAAATCGACCCGCCACACCCGGTCGGCGCCGAAATCGCTTTCCATCGCCAGCGCGTGCGTTCGCCAGCATGCGCCTTGGCATAGGCCTCGCCGCCAAAGCCGCCGAGCTCTTCGCTGCCCGCCCACAACACCCGGATCGTGCGCAAGGGCTGTCCGCCCTGCTGCGCGCGCAAGGCTGCGGCTGTGACGATGCCGCAGCCCGCCGCATTGTCGATCGCCCCGGTGCCCAGGTCCCAGCTGTCGAGATGGCAGGCGACCAGCACCGGCGGGAGCGAGGGATCTCGGCCCGGTAGGTCGGCAATCACGTTGCCCGAAGGCATGTTCGCTTGCGGATGGCCTTCGAGCACCAGCTGCATCGTGATCGGCTTACCCATGATGGCAATGCGCGCGATGAGGTCCGCGTCTGGCGCAGATACTGCGCCTGAAGGAATGGCCTTGCTGCCTGCCGGAAAGTTGGTTCCCCCGGTATGCGGATCGCGATTGTGGTCGGTCCCGGCCGAGCGGATCACCGCTCCGACTGCGCCTTTGCTCGCCGCAACTGCCGGGCCCTGACGCCGCGCATTGCCGTAGGACCCATAGCCCGAGCCATCCTGATTGGGCAGCATCTGGTTGTCGATGAACGCGATCTTGCCGGTGAGCGATCCCGCCGGTGCGGCTTTGAGCGCGTCGAGCGAGGGGAAATAGACCAGTTCGGCGGTCAACCCGCCCTTGGGGGTTGGCACCGAATTGCCCAGCGCGGTGATGTGCAGCTGGTGCGGGTAAGGCCCGGTCAGCTGAGCGGTTTCAGCGCCGCGAACGAAGCCGACGATCGGAAACGTTTCGATCTGCACGTTCTTGAAGCCGAGCGCGCTCAGTCGCTGCACCGCCCAGTCCCGCGCCGCCGCTTCACGCGGGCTACCATCGAGCCGCTGCCCGATCTCAGTGGTCAGGTCTGCCACGATATCCCACGCGGTGCCGCTCCCCTGCGGCGGGGCGGCATTGGCGGCGGCAGAAGCGAACAGGGCGAAGAGCGCGGCGGCGCGGATAGGGATGGTCATTGTGCCGGTTTGTAAGGCTTGAAATGGCCTTGGCAATCCGTCTGGCGAAAACGGAGCGCTGGCTATCGCCACCCCCGCTTGCCCAGCGCCGCCCCCGCCTGTAAGGGCGCGGCAAATCTTCCCCTTGTTCTATCCCCAGAGGTACCAGATGGCCGCCCAGTACGCTTACGTCATGAAAGGCATGACCAAGACTTTCCCCGGCGCGCCCAAGCCGGTGCTGAGCGATATCAGTCTGCAGTTCTATCAGGGTGCGAAGATCGGCATCGTCGGGCCAAACGGGGTCGGCAAGTCGACCTTGATGAAGATCATGGCCGGGATCGACACCGATTACACCGGTGAGGCCTGGCCGGGCGAATACATCACCGTCGGCTACCTCGCGCAGGAGCCTGAGCTCGACAAGACCAAGACCGTGCTTGAGAATGTAAAGGATGGAGCGCGCGCGACCGCCGATCTGGTCGAGCGGTTCAACGCGATTTCGATGGAGATGGCTGAACCCGACGCCGACTTCGAAAAGCTCGGCGACGAAATGAGCGAACTGCAGGGCAAGATCGACGCCGTCGATGGTTGGACGCTCGACAACCAGCTCGAAATCGCGATGGAAGCACTACACTGCCCGCCCGGCGACTGGGCGGTGGACAACCTTTCGGGCGGTGAAAAGCGCCGTATCGCGCTGACCCGGCTGCTGATCCAGAAGCCCGACATCCTGCTGCTGGATGAGCCGACCAACCACCTCGACGCTGAATCGGTCGAATGGCTCGAAAACCACCTGAAAGAGTATGCCGGCGCGGTGCTGATGATCACCCACGATCGCTACTTCCTCGACAATGTGGTCGGCTGGATCCTCGAACTCGATCGCGGGAAATACTTCCCTTACGAAGGCAACTATTCGACCTACCTTGAGAAGAAGGCCAAACGGCTTGAACAGGAGGAGCGCGAAGAGAGCGGCAAATCGAAGGCGCTCAGCCGCGAACTTGAATGGATCCGCCAGACCCCGGCCGCCCGCCAGACCAAGAGCAAGGCGCGTATCCGCAAGTTCGAGGAACTGCAGAACGCGCAAGACGGCCGCATTGCCGGCAAGGCGCAGATCGTCATCCAGGTGCCCGAACGGCTCGGCAGCAAGGTGATCGAGGCCGAGGGGCTGACCAAGGCTTACGGCGACAAGCTGTTGTTTGAGAACCTCTCATTCATGCTCCCGCCGGGCGGGATCGTCGGGATCATCGGGCCCAACGGCGCAGGTAAATCGACGCTGTTCCGGATCATCACCGGGCAGGAGACGCCCGACGAGGGCAAGCTCGAGCTCGGTTCGACCGTGCATCTGGGCTTCGTCGACCAGAGCCGCGACGACCTCGATCCCAAGCACAACGTGTGGGAGGAAATCTCGGGCGGGCACGACTTCATGACCGTCAACAAGCAGGAAACCAGCACGCGAGCTTACGTGGGCGCTTTCAACTTCAAGGGCGCGGACCAGCAAAAGAACGTCGGCAAGCTCTCCGGCGGTGAACGCAACCGCGTGCACATGGCCAAGATGCTCAAGCAGGGCGGCAACGTGCTGCTGCTCGATGAACCGACCAACGATCTTGACGTCGAAACGCTCGGCGCGCTCGAAGAAGCGATCGAAAACTTCGCCGGCTGCGCAGTGGTGATCAGCCACGACCGCTTCTTCCTCGATCGCCTGGCCACTCACATCCTCGCCTTCGAAGGCAACAGCCACGTCGAATGGTTCGAAGGCAACTTCGCGGCGTATGAGGAGGATAAGCGGCGCCGCTTGGGCGATGCAGCGGACCGGCCGACCAGACTGGCGTATAAGAAATTGACGCGTTAAGTTTCAAGGCCGCCAACCTGAACACAAAGCTTACCAAGCCATTCACCCTGCCGACAGCGCGACTCGGCTAGCTGTCGCTCCATGGTTGCCGGCGATGGTCTGGCGCGTTGGATGGAGTAACGGCAATGGCCGTAAGCAAGAACAAGCAGGCACGCCGTCTGGCCGGTCTCGCGCTGGCAATTTCGGCTGTGGCAATCCCGGGCGCGGCCTTGGCCGATCCCGAGAACGGCGATCGCGGCGGCTGGCATGAGCGCAGCAATGAAGGCGGCCGCGAGGCGCGCCAGCAGGACCGCGGCAATGGCGGTGGGCGCGACCAGCAGGTCCAGCAGGCCCAGCCGCAACAGGTTCGTCAGCCCCCGACCCCGCAGGCGCAAGCCAACTGGCAGGGGCGTGCCGACCGCGGCTCACGCGGCAACTGGAATGGCGGCAATGCCGCGCCGGAAGCCGTGCCCGCCCCGCAGCCGGCCCAGCAGAGCTGGAACGGTGGTAACCGCCAGGACCGCAACTGGAACGGTGGCAACGCCGCACCGCAGCCGGCCCAGCAGGGCTGGAACGGCGGCAATCGCCAGCAGCCCGAACCGGCCCGCACCTCAAACGGTGACCGCAGCCGCGAACAGCAGCCGCGCAACTGGACCGATGCTGGCCGCCAGGACCGTGACGGCGATCGCCGCCAGCGCGATGGCAACTGGAACCGTGACCGCAACGCTGGTGGTTACGTCCAGGGCGGCACTTACTATGGCACCGGCCAGGGCGCCAACCGCGACAACCGTGACTGGAACCGGCGTGACCGCGACCATGACGGTGACCGCGATGGCCAGCGGTGGAACCGGCAGTGGCGCGACAATTCGCACTACAACTGGTTCAGCTACCGCAGCAGCCACCCGTCGAACTACCGGCTAGGCAACTACTATGCGCCTTACCGGAATTACAGCTACCAGCGGCTGAGCATCGGGTTTTACCTCGATTCGCTGTTCTTCAGCCAGAATTACTGGATCGATAGCCCCGGCGACTACCGCCTGCCGGAGGTCTACGGCCCTTATCGCTGGGTCCGCTATTACGACGACGCGCTGCTGGTGGACATCTACACCGGCGAAGTGGTCGACGTGATCAACAACTTCTTCTGGTAAGCCCCAGAACGATCGATCAGGACCGGGCCGTCGCAGCGATGCGGCGGCCCTTCCCTATTTGACGCCTATTTGAGGAACGGCACCATCCGCCGCAATGTAGCGTCGCGGTCGAGAAACTGGTGTTTGAGCGCGCCGAGAACGTGGAGCACGAACAGCGCGACGATCAGGTTGCCGAGGATAGAGTGCATATCTTTGAAGGTGCCGACGGTGCCCTTATCGAAACTGACCGGCAACGCCGGCATGTTGAACAGGCCGAAAATACTGACCGGCTTGCCTTGGCTGGCCCCGGAAACGAAAGCCCATCCGGTCAGCGGCAGCGCCAGCATCAAGATATAGAACAGCCAGTGCGTAACCCGGGCGAGCGCCGCCTCCCACGACTTGAGCGTTTCGACCATTGGCGGCGGCTTGTGCAGCAGGCGCCAGGCAATCCGCGCCAGCGTGAGCAACAGGATGGTGATGCCAAAAGCCTTGTGCAGCGCCATGATCGCGGCTCGATCCGGCTTGGGCATGTCTTCAGACAGCCAGGCGCCCAAGACGTTGCCGATGATCAGCAGCGCAATCAACCAGTGAAGAATGATGGCCCCGCGCGAATAGCGCGCGGCAGAAGCGTCAATTAGCGGGTCGATGGTTTGCATGGCACAAGGCTGGCGCAAAGTGGCATTGCGGGCAAGCGCGAACTTGGCCGATCATGACAAGCTTCTCACTTGCCCTCGACGGCCAATCTTTTAGAGCCGGTGGCATGAGCAACTACGTCACCGCCCCCAACCCCGACAAGGTTTCATTGCTTCGAACCGGCGCACACGTCCGCCGCCGGCTCGACGCCAACCCGCTGGCGCAGCGGGTCGAAACCGATGCCGCTGAAATCTGGACCGTGCCCGATTTCATGGGTGCCGATGAATGCGCCGATCTGGTCGCGATGATCGACCGCACCTGCAAGCCGTCCGAGGTGTTCGATCACGGCTATGCAGAAGTCTGGCGGACCAGCCATTCGGGCAACGTCGACCGCGACAATCCTTTCGTCCACATGCTCGAAAGCCGGATCGACGCGCTGCTCGGCATTCCGCATGCTTATGGCGAAACCATGCAGGGCCAGCGTTACCAGGTCGGTCAGGAATTCAAATACCACCTCGACCTTTTCTGGACCAAGGCGGACTACTGGAAGAAGGAATCGAAACAAGGCGGGCAGCGTTCGATCACCGCGATGTGCTTCCTCAACGATGTCGAACAAGGCGGCGATACCGCTTTCACCGAATTAGGCATCTCGGTCCCGCCCGAACGGGGCAAGTTGTTGGTCTGGAATAATCATACGCCGACCGGTCAGCCCAACGAAAACACAATGCACGCTGGAACGCCGGTAATCGAAGGGACCAAATACATCATCACCAAATGGTATCGCACGCGCAAGTGGGGCTGATCGTTGGTCCAATGCTGACCCGCCGGCGCTTTGCTGCGGGCGCGCTCGCTGCTGCCGGAATGGCAGCTCTTCCATCACGCGGCGCGGGGGTGCAAACTCCCGAGGACGCGCGGCTGATGCAGCTGTTCCGCACCATCGCGAAGGCCGAGGACGCGCTTGACCCGCTGGGCATGATCTACCGCGGCGGCACACCCAACGTGGCCGCGTTCCGCCTGCTCTATACCCCGGCGCAGGACCGGGCGCAGCGCGTCGTGAACCGCCAGTCGCTCGCCGCACTGGCCAGGATCGACCGGCGCAAGCTCAGCGCCGAGCGCCAGATTTCCTACGACGTGTTCCTGGGCGACAAGAAGGAAGATGCAGGCTGGCTTCGCCCCGAGGTCAAGGCGCTGACCGCGGTGCGGCCGTTCAACCACTTCGGCGGGATGCACATCGAATTCCCCTCGCTGGTCGCCAAGGAAGGCGCGCTGCCCTACACCAGCGAGCCTGAATATGCGCGCAACCTTGAACTGATTTCAGCCTTCCCGCAGGTGCTCGACAATGCAGTCGCGCGGTTCCGGCAAGGGCTCGACACCGGCGTGGTCGAATCCAGGCTGACCGTGACCAACATGCTTGCGCAGCTCGATGCACTGCTGGCGCAGCCGGTTGACCAGTCACCATTCACCTCGGCGGTGCGTGATTTTGCAGTTGGCGTGCCGGAAGCCAGGCGCGCGGCGATTGCCGGAAGCTACACCAGCGCAGTCACGGGCCAGGTCTACCCGGCCTATCGCCGGCTGCGTGATTTCCTCGCCAAGGAATACCTTCCCGCCGCGCGCGAACAGGTCGGCATCTCGGGCATGAAGGGCGGCGCGGGCCTCTACAAGCTGCAGATCGCGCAGCACACCACGCTGCGTCTTGAACCCGATGCGGTGCATCAGCTGGGCCTTGGCGAAGTGGCGCGAATCCAGCGCGAGATGGCCAGTGTCGCCCGCGAGCTGGGCTATACCGGCGAACTGCGCGGCTTCTTCGATTACCTGCGCACCGATCTGCGGTTCCATCCCAAGACCCGCGAAGAACTCGCTCAGGGCTTCGCCAAGGTTGCCCGCGCGGTCGAGCAGCAGGGGCCGAAATATTTTAACCGCATGCCGCGCAGCAAGCTGGTGATCCAGCCCTACCCGGCGTTCCGCGAGAAGTACGAAGCCGGAGGAAGCTACAATCAGGGCTCGCCCGACGGCACCCGGCCCGGGGTGTTCTTCTACAACACCTATGACCTGCCGAGCCGGTTCCTGACCGGGATCACCACGCTGTTCCTGCACGAAGGCGCGCCGGGGCATCATTTCCAGATCAGCCTCGCGCAGGAGGACACCTCACTGCCCGATTTCCAGCGGTTCGGCGGCAACAACGCCTATGTCGAAGGCTGGGCGCTTTATGCCGAGACGCTGGGTTACGACATGGGCTTCTACAAAGACCCGATGCAGCACTGGGGCACGCTTGATGATGAGATGCTCCGCGCGATGCGGCTAGTGGTCGATACCGGGCTCCACTCGAAGAACTGGAGCCGCAATCAGGCGATCGACTACATGCTCGCCAATTCGGGAATGGGCCGCAGCGACGCCACCGCCGAGGTCGAACGCTACATCGCCTGGCCGGGGCAAGCGCTGGGCTACAAGATCGGCGCGCTGACGATCCAGCGGCTGCGCAAGAAGGCGGAAAGCCAGCTGGCTGCGAAGTTCGATATCCGCGGGTTCCATGACCGGGTGCTAGGATCAGGCGCGCTGCCGATGCCGATCCTCGAGGCGAAGCTCGACCGGTGGATCGCCGCACAGCAGGCGTGACCGAGCCCGACCGGCACTTCGCCTGCACCCAGTGCGGCGCGTGCTGCAACCGTGCACCCGAGCTTGAACTGGGCGAGGCGGCAGATTTTGCCGACACCTTCGTGCTGCGTCTGATGCTGCGGATCTACAGCCTGCCGCGCGCGCTGGGCGTTTTCGTTTCCGACTTGCCGCGTGAAGAAGCCAGTGCAGAGTTTTACGAGAGCAAGCGCCTGCTCGGCCAGTTTGCCGCCACCTCGTGGCCGGCCAAGGCCCGCCACAGCGACAAGGTGGTCGAATACGTCCAGTACCTGAGCCTGTCAGTCTTGCCGCTCGACCTTGGGACCGGGTCTTGCCCTGCACTGTCATTTCCGAACTGCAGCATGCACGAAGCGCGGCCTCTGTCGTGCCGTTCGGTCCCGCTGCACTATTCGCGGCCTGAAGCGGCGGCGGCTAGCGATCTCGACCGGTTCACCGCTACGCCAATGTTCGCCTGCAATACCGGGTTGGACGCGCCGCTGGTGATCAATTCCAAGCGCGTAGTCGATCCTGCAATGCTCGCCGCTCGCGCCACTGCGGCGGCGCAAGCTCAGGCCGATCAAGGCTGGAAAGCCGGGATCGTCAAGGCGATGAAAGCCGGCCAGCACGGTCTGCCAAAGCCGCGCGAAGTCGAAGCGCAGGCTGCGCAGGGCGCGCTGACCGCTTCGATGCTCGGCGCCTGGCGCATTGCCGAGGCAGCAGAGCTGATCGAGCCGGGATCGACGCGGTCTCTGCTTTCAGCTCAGGCCCGCCTGATCGTGCGCGAACTGGAGCGGCCCACACTCGGCCGCGACGCCGCGCAGACCTTGCGCGAGATGCACCGCGAATATCAGGCTGCACTGGCGATCTGAGCCACTGCGTTGTACTATTGGC
>JAYUCG010000104.1:0-21008 GCA_043740455.1 Novosphingobium sp.
GGTTCGGTCAGCCGTCCGGCGCGTTTGGCTCCGGCCAGCGCGATCTTGATGTTGACCTCGTTGTCCGAACAATCGACCCCGGCCGAATTGTCGATGAAGTCGGTGTTGATGCGCCCGCCCAGACGACCATTGCCGTGCAGCGCAAATTCGATCCGGCCGGCCTGGGTGGTGCCAAGGTTGGCGCCTTCGCCGACCACCTTGACGCGCAGGTCCGCGCCATCGATCCGCAGCGCATCGTTGGCGGGATCGCCGACCACGGCGTTATTTTCGCTAGCGGCCTTCACGTAAGTGCCGATGCCGCCAAACCACAGCAGGTCGGCCTCGGCCTTGAGGATCGCGGTGATCAGGCCATCAGGATCGATGCTCGCCGCCTCGATGCCGAGCATCGCGCGCATTTCTTTGCTGAGCGGAATGTCCTTGAGGCTGCGCGCGAAGACGCCGCCACCCTTGGAAATCAGCTTCTTGTCGTAATCGTCCCAGCTTGAACGCGGCAGCGCGAACATCCGCGCGCGCTCCTTCCAGCTCTTGCCCGCATCGGGTTCGGGATCGAGGAAGATGTGGCGGTGATCGAAGGCGGCGACCAGCTTGAGCGACTGCGACAGCAACATGCCGTTGCCGAACACGTCGCCCGACATGTCGCCGCAGCCGACCACCCTGACCGGGTCCTTTTGCACGTCGACGCCCATTTCGAGGAAGTGGCGCTGCACCGAAAGCCACGCGCCCTTGGCGGTGATCCCCATCGCCTTGTGGTCATAGCCCTTCGAGCCGCCGCTGGCGAAGGCATCGTCGAGCCAGAAGTCGTGTTCCTCGGCGATGGCGTTGGCAGTGTCGGAGAAGGTCGCGGTGCCCTTGTCGGCAGCGACCACGAAGTACGGATCCTGGCCATCGCAGATCACCACGTTCCGGGGATGGACCACCTTGCCGCCCACGATGTTGTCGGTGATCGACAGCAGAGTGCGGATGAACAGCTTGTAGCTTTCCTTGCCCTCGGCCAGCCAGCCATCACGGTCACGCACCGGATCGGGCAATTGCTTGGGATAGAAGCCACCCTTGGCACCCGTAGGCACGATCACCGCGTTCTTGACCCGCTGGGCCTTCATCAGGCCGAGCACTTCGGTGCGGAAGTCATCGCGCCGATCGGACCAGCGCAAGCCGCCGCGCGCCACTGGCCCGGCGCGCAAGTGGATCCCTTCGACCCGGGGCGAATAGACGAAGATCTCGCGCCACGGCAGCGGCTTGGGCAGGCCAGGGACCAGCGCCGAATCGAGCTTGAACGCCAGCGCTTCTTCGCCTGCGGGGGCAAAGGCGTTGGTCCGCAGCATCGCCTCGACCAGCGAGCGGTAAAGCCGCAGCAGGCGGTCGTCGTTGATCGCCTTGACCTCGGCCAGCCCGACGCGGATTTCGGCCTGGGCCACGCCTTCGCCCTTGGCGCGGTCGCCATGGTGCGCGGGATTGTGGCGGATCCGGAACAGGTGGATCAGCCCCTTGGTCACTGCGGGCGCGTTTTGCAGCGCGTCAACCGCCGTGGCGATGCCATAGTTGACCCCGGCCTGGCGCAGGTAGCGGTACCAGGCGCGCAGCCAGTTGGCTTCGGTCGCGGTCAAGGCAGCGCCCGCGATCAGGCGATTGAACGGATCGTCTTCGGCCGCCGCGTTAAGCACTGCCGCCAGCGCGCCCTCGATTGTCTCGCTGCATGCCAGCAGGGCTTGGGGCTCAAGTCCCGCAGGCAGGGCCAGTGTGAAATCGTGAATCGTGCCGAGCCGTCCCTCGTCGAGCGAGGTTGGCTGGTCTTCGATCACCCGGAAACCGAAGTTTTCAAGCGCGGGGACCACATCGGACAGCGCCAGCGAACCATGCCGCTGATAAAGCTTGAGTCGCAGCGTACCCGGCTCGTCGCCCGCCAGGCAGTGCAGGCGCGCATCGCGCTCTTTGCCGGGGGACGACAGGCGGCGCAGCCGCGAAATGTCGATGGCTGCTTCCGCCGGGCCATAAAGCGAGCGGTAAGCCATCGGGAATGCTTCGGCATGACGCGCCGCGATTGCTGCAGCGCGGCCGGCATCTTCCGTCTCGCGCGCCGCGATCTCATCCTCGACCGCATCGTTCCAGCCGCGCAGCATGCCTTGCAGGCGCGCGTCGAGCGCTGCTTCGTCGGGCACTTTGGCAACTTCGGGCAGATCGAGCACATAGCGCAGCAGTGCGAGGTTGCCTTCGACCTCAAGGCTCCAGTCAAGCACCGCTGATTGCGCCGCATCGACCAACAGTTTTTCGATCTGCACACGGGTGCCGGTCGACATCACGTCGCGCGGCAGCCAGACGAAGGCGTGAAGATGCCGGGTCAGCGAGCTCGGCACCAGCGCCAGCTTCGGCCGGGGCCGGTCGACCAGGCTCATCGCGGTGGTGGCGACCTTCTCGATTTCGGCATCGGAGAATCCGATCATGATATCGTGCGGCAGCTCGGTCAGCGCATGGACCAGTGCCTTGCCGGCATGGCCGTGCGGCGCAAAGCCGAGCTTCTTGGTCAGCGTGTCGAGCTGCGCGCGCATCTGCGGCACTTTGGTCGGCGGTGCCAGCAGCGCGGCGCTGGTCCACAGGCCCATGTGCGCCGACAGCGCAGTGACCTTGCCGCCTTCGATCACTGGCACGATGAACAGGTCGAGCGGGGTGCGGCGATGAACGTTGCTGATCCGGTTCGACTTGACCACCAGCGGCAAGCGCTTGTTTTTGGGTTTGCCGTCAAACCAGGCGAAGGCGCGGTCCCACGAAACCGGACCGAGCAGGATCTTGGCGCTGCGCCGGCACACCCCAAGCGGGCCGGACTGGGTCCCGTCGCGGTGATGGACCGCATAGCCGAGCTGGGTCAGCGCGCCGTCCTTAAACCAGCGCAGTAGCTCGGCACCCTCGGTATCGGCCAACTGGTCGGCGTCTTCGGCCATCCGCGCTTGCATCTTCGGCCAGTCGGTAACCGCCACCCGCACATCGCCCAGCGTTGCGCGCAATGCCACTTCCAGCGCGCGCCGCGCCTTGGCATCGGCGCGCCCGGTCTCAAGGTAGATCATCGATTCGCGCGTGCCGTCGGCCGGGTCGCCAAGATCGACCAGCTTGCCCGTGGCATCGCGCCGCACGGCCACCACCGGGTGCACCAGCCGATCGATTTCGAGCCCTTCGGCGAAGATCGTGGTCGCAATCGAATCGACCAGGAACGGCATGTCGTCATTGATCACCGCGATCCGCATGAAGCGCTCGGTCGCGCTGCCAGAGACGGTCTCGATCGTGATCGTTGCCTCGCCCGGGTCGCGCTGCGCGGCGGCAGCGGCGACAAACCCTGCGGCGCTTTCCAGCCCGCTCTTGCTGAACGGAGCATCGCCGGGAAGCATGCCCGCCTTGAGCTGCTGGGCCAACGCCTGGGTAAGGATCGAACGGGCGCCGCTACGGGCAGTAGAAGAGGCCATCGTGACGTGCGCTCCTTGCGGCCGATGCCGGCCAGTCCTGCGAGTTATATTGTTGCCAACTTACGTAGCATTCGTGCGCACTGTAGAAGCAAGGATGAGCGAGTGCAACCACCTGCCCCTAGGGAATAGGCCCTAATTGAGCGCTTCCATGGTGAGGTTGAGTGACCGCCGCCGCGCCGCAGGATCGAAAGTCGCGCCCGAAACGATGATCTCGTCGGCCTTGGTGCGCTCGGCAAATTGAGCGATGGCAGAGGCGACGGTTGCCTTGCTTCCGACCGCACTCACCTGCCGCATGTGCTCAAGCATCGCCAGCTGGCCCGGCGGCAATGTCTGGCGGTAACCCGGCACCGGCGGCTGCAACTGCCTCGGGTTGCCGCTGCGCAGACTGACGAAGCTCTGGTCGATCGATGAGGCGAGAAGCACGGCCTCCTCGTCGCTGTCCGCCGCGATTACGTTCATCGCCGCCATCACGTGCGAGCGCTCCAGCTCGGCCGAGGGCCGGAACTGGCGGCGATAAATCTCGAGCGCCTGATCGAGGTAGTCGGGCGCGAAGTGCGAGGCGAAGGCATAGGGCAGGCCCAGCGCCGCAGCGAGCTGCGCGCCGAACAGGCTCGAGCCGAGGATCCACATTTCCACCTTGGCCCCGTATCCGGGAGTCGCGCGGATGCCGATGTCGGGCTCGCCGGTGAACAGCGCGCGCAGTTCGACCACGTCTTGCGGGAACATTTCCGATGCCCGGCCCAGATCCCTACGCAACGCATGGGCGATCCGCATGTCTGCCCCCGGCGCGCGGCCGAGACCGAGGTCGATCCGGCCCGGACAAAGCGCGTCGAGCGTGCCGAACTGCTCAGCGATCACGAACGGGCTGTGGTTGGGCAGCATGATCCCGCCCGCGCCGATGCGGATAGCGCGGGTCGCCGCGCCGATATGGGCAAGCACAACCGAGGTCGCCCCGCCGGCAACGCCGTCCATGCCGTGATGCTCGGCCACCCAGAAGCGGTTGTAACCAGCAGTCTCTGCCGCCTGGGCCAGAGCCGCGGCATCGGCCAGCGCCTCTGCCGGGGTGCCGCCTTCGCGGACCGGGACGAGGTCGAGGACGGAAAGGGCGGGCTTGTTCGGGCTGGTCACTTGGCGGGTGATGCGCGCGGCGGGCCCAGCTGGTCAAGATAACCCTGCGCGGTCTTGGCGAATGTACTGCCCGGCGCGGCCACAATTACCGATTGCCAGCTCAACCTCGCCGCCGCGTCGCGGCCCGACAAGACCGCGATCGCCCCGGCTTCAAGCCCGATCTCGGGATCGACCGGCATCAGCGCGGCGGCGCGCTCGATCTGGCTCTGCGCTGCGCCAAGTTTGCCCTCGCGCCGCGACAAGGTCGCCGAAAGGAGCCAGGCCTGATAATTGTCAGGCAATTCATAGCGCGCTCCTTCAAGCGCGGCGGACGCTTCGGCATCGCGCTTCAACGCCACCAGCGCGCGGGCGCGATCGATCTGAATGACCCCGTTGAGCTTGTTGTCGCCCGCCGTATGGGCATCGCCGTGAGCGTGGTCCAGCGCGCTGAGCGCTGCCGCGGTATCGCCCGTGACCAGCAACGCTTTGCCCGCCAGCGCGCCGAGCCGGGCGCGCTCGCCGGGCTCGTTCGCGGGGGTGTTGTCGCGCGCGGCGAGGAACAGCGTTCCCGCCTCAGCCCATCCTTCGGTGCGGGTCAGGGCGAGCGCCTTGCATTGCTGCGCGCCGGCTTTGTCCTTCATGGTCTTGGCCGCCGCCAGCCACCCTTCGGCCTCGTCGATCGCGTCGGACGGGTTTTCCTGCGCCAGCTTGAGGCAGTTCTGCAGCTCGGCCGACAGGATTGTGGCAGGCGGCGAAGCGGGTGCGGCTTGGCTTATCGCAGTCTTCGCGGGCCGAACCGGCAGCGGCGCTTGAGGCAGGGCGCCACCGGGGCCCACCTGGGCAAGCAAGGGCAGAAGCAAGGCCAGCGGCATGAAGTTCGGTTCCCGATATCAGGGCAGGGCAGCGATCGTGCGCAGCAGGAGGGCGATATCCGCTTCGCGCGACAGCCGGTGGTCGCCGTCCTTGACCAGCATGACCTGCACATCGGCTGAACGCAGCCGTTGCGCCAGGCGCAAGGACAGGTCCCACGGCACATCGGCATCGGCTAGCCCGTGGATCAACCGCACTGGGCAAGTCAGCGCGATCTCGCCGCCGAGCAACCGCTGCGCTTCACCTTCGCGCCAGAACGCGGCGTAAGTGGGCGTGGGTTCCGGGCCATAGGGATTGTCCTCGTAGACCGTCTCCCCCGCCGCCAGACGAGCCTTCTGCGCCTCGTCATAGCCCCAGTCGGTAAAGTCCGGCGCCGCCGCGATCCCGGCCAGCGCCGCCACTTTGTCCGGGGCGGCCAGCGCGACCAGCAGCATCAGCCACCCGCCCATCGACGAGCCGACCAGCACCACCGAGTCCATGCAGCAGGCATCGATCAGGCCGAGTACCTCATCGCGCCAGCCGCTGAGCGTGCCATCGGCAAAGCGTCCATCGCTTTGCCCGCAGCCCGAATAGTCGAGCAGCAAGCAGGCCCGGCTCTGCCCCCGCGCCCAATCGAATACCGCAGTGGCTTTGCCGCCGGCCATGTCGCTCATGTAGCCGGCCAGGAAGACCAGCGCCGGACCGTTGCCCGGCACAAAGCGAAAGGCGATCCGGCGACCGTCAGCCAGGGTGTGGAACCGGGTTTCGCTCATGCTCCGCGAGCATGCCCAATCGGCACCGTTCAGTCACGCCGGAACACGTCTTCGATCGTCATTTCGAACAAGTCGGCGATGCGGAAGGCAAGCGGGAGCGAGGGATCGTACTTTCCGGTCTCGATCGCGTTGACGCTCTGCCGCGAGACGCCGAGCCGCTCAGCCAGATCCTGCTGGCTCCAACTGCGTTCCGCGCGGAGGACTTTGAGGCGGTTGTTCACATCAGGCCTGCCGTGCCCATGGTTACCCGGTTGACCACCGCACCGACCGCGAGTCCGGCGCACCAGATCGGGAAGACTCAGAAAATACAAAGGTGCGGCGCGGTGGTGAACGAATCGAGCAGGCCCCAGATGCTTGTCACCGCTAGCGTTACCCCAGTCGCGATCAGCGATTTGCGTACCTCGAGCAGACGGAGGTATTCGTCCTCGAGTTCGAATAGCAGGCGGCCGATCGCAACAAGCATCAGCAGCACTGCGATTCCCGGTAGTAAGGCCAAGCCGATTGCGAGCGGGCTGACCGCAGTATCATGGTGCAAGGTCCGCGCTGCGGCGAAGATCGTGACCAAAGAGAGCGCGGCGGCGGTAACCATGCGCCTCAGGTAACGGCGATAAGGCCGTTGCGGGTGCTCATGCTTCGGCCTTGCGAAGCTGGCACCGACCGACACCGCCGCTTGCTACCCACAACGCGGGCAGCACGGCAAACATCATGGCCGCCTCCTTATCCGCGATGAGGCCGAAGCGGTTTGCCAGCGCGAGGAGGATGAAGGCGGCGGCCCAGATCAGGCTGGTGCGGATGGGGGTCATGGTCAAGTGTCCTTGCAATGAAGTAAGGGTAACTTGTCATGATTTGCTGTGCAAGTCAGGCAAACTTGTCTTTTGCCTGTCACGCCGACATTGCCCTGTCACGAAACCGCGCTACCTTGCCGGGAAAATCGGGGAGATAACCATGTCGATGTACCCGCCCGAACCGGCTCCGATCCTGCCGACCAGCCGCCGCACCGCCATAAAGCTGGCGATGCTTGGTCTGGCTGGGGCCGGGGTGCCTTTGCTCGCGCAGACGCCCAAAGGCTTCACCCACGGGGTGGCGAGCGGCGAGCCGGGGGCGACGCGGGTGCTGCTGTGGACCCGTTATGCCAGCGGCGGCGACGCCAAACTGCGCTGGGAAGTGGCGAGCGATGACCAGTTCGCCCATGTGGTGGCGCACGGCGAAGCGCTCGCCTCGCCCGCTTCGGACAGCTGCGCCAAGGGCTACGCGGTCGCTCTGAAACCGGGCACCTGGTACCATTACCGCTTCATCGCGCCCGACGGGACGAAGTCGGTCACCGGGCGCACCCGCACCTTGCCGCAGGGCAAGGTCGACAAGTTCCGAATGGCGGTGTTCTCATGCTCGAACTTCGGGTTCGGCTGGTTCAACGCCTATGCCCACGCGGCCGAAAGCGGCGATTTCGACCTCGCGGTGCACCTCGGTGACTATTACTACGAGTACAAGCGCGGCGAATATCCGAGCGCCAAGCAAACCCTTGAAGGCCGGGTCCTGCCGGTCGAAGAAGCGGCGACGCTGGCCACGTATCGTGAACGCCACGCCACTTACCGCGCCGATCCGGACCTCCAGCGGCTGCACCAGTTGCTGCCCTGGGTGCTGATGTGGGACGATCACGAAAGCGCCAACGACAGCTATCGCGACGGCGCGGAAAACCACGATCCCGCCACCGAAGGCCCGTGGGCCATGCGCAAGGCCACCGCACGCCGCGCTTACCGCGAATGGCTCCCGGTTGCGGACCACGATTGGGGCACTTACGAGATCGGGCAACTGGCGACGCTGTTCAAGATCGAAAGCCGGCTGACCGCGCGAACCAAGCAAGTCGACATGCTCGGCGTCGCCAAGGGCCTGCCCGAGGACCAGGCCGAGGCTGCGCTGGCAAAGTTCCGCGACGGCATCTGGCGCGATCCCGCGCACACGCTGCTTGGCGCCACGCAGGAAGCCTGGCTGGCGGGCGCACTCAAAACCTCGGTCAAGGCGCGCAAGCCGTGGCAGGTGGTCGCGCAGCAGATCGTGATGGGCAGCATTGCCATGGGCGGCGACGTGATCGCCGGGATGCCTGACACCACGTCGAACTTCATCAAGGATCGCCTGCTGATCGATGTCGAGGCCGGCAAGGTCGACCTGCCGCTCAACATGGACTCATGGGACGGCTACCCCGCCGCACGCGACCGATTGTTCAAGGCCTCCCTGAATGCCGATGCCAACCTGGTGGTGCTGTCAGGTGACAGCCACAACGCCTGGGCCTTCGATCGGCACCCGGGTCGGGGTCGAAATGGCTGGGACCTCGGTGACCTCGCCCGGCGCGGAAGGATCAATCCGCTGGCTGAAAGCAGACGAGCTGGCCAAGGCCACGCTCGCGCGCAACCCGCAGCTCAAATGGTGCGATACCTCGCAGCGCGGCTACATGACGGTCGAACTGACTCCGGCATCGGCGACTAGCGAATACCGCTTCCTTGCCACCGTGCGCCAGCGCAGCACTGTGCTTGCCGGGACCAAGCGGATGACCGTGCTGGCCGGGCAGCGGCAGTTTGAGGCGAGCTGAAGGAAAGAATGGTTCACGCACAGGCGCAAAGGAGAAACGGAGCCGCAGAGGTGTCGCGCCGAGCCGAAGGCTCACTCAAGACGCTTCAGGATGCGTTTCGATCTGCCCAATCATTGTCAAAGCGGCTTCGCCGCAAACACGACACCTCTGCGCCTCGACTTTCTTCTCTGCGCCTCTGCGCGAACCATTCTCTGCTCGCCGCCGCACGCGGCGCTGAGACAATTGAATTGTTCAACGTTGCCTGCTAAAAGCTGCAGCGATGACGCAGCGCTACGCCTCGACACTGACTACCACCACCCGGGCAACCCCGGGGCTGGCCGTCTTCGCCTGAGCCGAAGCCGCGCCGCCGCCCTGGGCCAGTAACTGGTTCGGGCGGCTGGCGTCTCCTCCCGAACCTGATCGAACGCAGACGCCGCCCCTTCCGGTGCGCGGCCGCTTGTGCCAAAGCGCCGCGCAGAAACGCGAAAGAGTGAGCATGTCAGACCAGTTCAAGATCAGCCTGCCCGATGGATCGGTTCGCGAAATGCCCGCCGGATCGACCCCGGCAGACGTCGCCGCGGCAATCGGCCCCGGCCTTGCCAAAGCAGCGCTGGCGGCGCGGGTGGATGGCGAGCTGGTCGACCTGTCGCGGCCGTTTACGAGTGACGCGCAGCTGGCGCTGGTCACTTCGCGCGACGAGGTCGATGCGCTCGAACTCGCCCGACACGATTTCGCCCACGTTCTGGCTGAAGCGGTGCAGGCGCTGTTTCCGGGGACGCAGATCACCTTCGGGCCAAGCACCGACGATGGCTTCTACTACGACTTCGCGCCGAAAGACCGCCAGTTCACCGAAGACGACCTGCCCGCGATCGAAGCCGAAATGCGCAAGATCATTGCTGCCGACAAGCCGCTGCGCCGCGAAGTGTGGAGCCGCGAGCAACTGATTTCGCGGTGGCAGCAGCAGGGCGAAAGCTTCAAGGCCGAATGGGCCGCCGAGTTGCCCGGCAATGAAGACCTGACGGTTTACTGGTCAGGCGAGGATTGGCTCGACATGTGCCGCGGGCCGCACTTGCCCAGCACCGGCAAACTCGATCCGGCGGCCTTCAAGCTGACGCGCGTTTCAGGCGCATACTGGCGCGGCGATCAGGCCAATGCGATGCTCAGCCGGATCTACGGCACCGGTTGGCTCAACAAGAAGCAGCTCGCCGAGCATCTGACGCGGCTGGAGGAAGCAGGCAAGCGCGATCACCGCAAGCTTGGCGCAGAGATGGACCTGTTCCACCTCCAGAGCGAAGCCCACGGCTCGGTGTTCTGGCACCCCAAGGGCTACCTGATCTGGCGCACGCTGGAGGCCTACTTGCGCCGCCGGCTCGATCTGGCAGGCTATGACGAGGTCAAGACCCCGCAGGTGATGGACGCCAAGCAGTGGGAGCAATCAGGCCACTGGGGCAAGTACCGCGAGAACATGTTCGTGATCCCCGACGAGGTGCCGAACACCGAGGACGAAGGTCCGGTCATTTCCGGCGAGGCCGATTGGATGGCCTTGAAGCCGATGAACTGCCCGGCGCACATCCTGATCTTCAAGCAGGGGATCAAGAGCTACCGCGACCTGCCGCTGCGGATGGCCGAGTTCGGCTGCTGCCACCGCAACGAAGCCCACGGCGCGCTCCACGGGATCATGCGGGTGCGCCAGTTCACGCAGGACGATGCGCATATCTTCGTGCGGCCCGACCAGCTGGTGGACGAGGTCAAGGCGTTCTGTGACTTGCTCGACAGCATCTACAAGGACCTTGGGTTCGCCGACTACGCGATCAAGCTCGCGCTGCGCCCCGATCAGCGCTTCGGCTCGGACGAAATGTGGGACTGGTCCGAAGCAAGCCTGCGCGATGCCGTGGTCGCCACCGGCCGCGCGACCGAGCAGTTCGGCTGGGAAGAGCTGCCCGGCGAAGGCGCGTTCTATGCGCCCAAGCTGGAATTCCATCTGACCGATGCGATCGGGCGGACCTGGCAGTGCGGCACCTTGCAAACCGATACCGTGCTGCCCGAGCGGCTCGATGCGAGCTACATTGGCGAGGACGGCGAGAAGCACCGCCCGGTGATGCTCCACCGCGCGATCCTCGGCACGTTCGAGCGCTTCATCGGGATCATGATCGAGCACTACGCGGGCAAACTGCCGGTGTGGCTCGCGCCGGTGCAGGCGGTGGTCGCGACGATCGTTTCGGATGCCGACGACTACGCGCGCGATGTGGTGCGCCAGCTCGAAGCTGCCGGGATCCGCGTCGAAGCCGATCTGCGCAACGAAAAGATCAACTACAAGGTGCGCGAGCATTCCTTGAAGAAGGTCGCGCACCTGCTGGTGCTGGGCAAGCGCGAGGCCGAAGAGGGCACCGTCGCGTTGCGTTCGATGGACGTGGAGCACCAAAAGGTCATGCCGCTCGCCGAAGCGATCGTCATGCTCAAAGCCCAGGCCACGCCGCCGGATCTGCGCGCAGCGACCTGACCAAAACTGCAATACAATTGGGGGGTGATCGATGGACTGGTTGATAACGCTTTCGCTTGGACTCAACATCGCGGTCCTGATCCCGGTTTGCGCGAGCCTGATTGCCAAGGCGCGCTGGACTAACGTGGCCTATGGCCCCCCCAGTCCGGCGCGCGGCATTGTCCTGTCGATGTATCTGGCGATCCTGCTGGTATCGGCCGGGTTGCTGCTGAAGCCGGTGGCAGACATGGTTGCCGCCTTGCTGATCGTGCAGATCGTCTACAAGGTCACGACGCCGGTTACGGTGCGCTCGCTGACCAATCCGGTGGTGCTCAGCAATCTTGCCATTGCCGCGGTTCACGCGGTGACCGTGCATTCGATCGCTGCCGCGCAAGGCTGGTTCTGAATGTCCGGCATGGCGATCAGCATTCTGGGCGGGTTATCGCCGGTTCAGATCGCCGTTGCGGTGGCTGCGGCGTTGGGGGCGGCGTTCGTGCGCGGCCTTGCGGGGTTCGGCATGGCAATCCTGCTGGTGCCAGTCCTGGGCCTCGCGATTCCGCCGCGTGAAGCGGTGGTGGTGGCGAACTGGCTGGGACTGCTGATCGGACTGGTCGGGCTCAAGAAAATCCTCGGCGCGAGCGAGCGGTCAGCGTTCCAGATCTCGCTGGTCGCGATGGCGGCAACCCCGCTTGGTGTGTGGCTGCTGGCGCTGGCCGATCCCTCGCTGGCCAGGCTGCTGATTGCGCTGATCGCGCTCGGCGCGTTCGTGCTCGTGCTGCTGCCGAAAAAGCCTGCGCACTATTCACCGAGCCTGCCTGAAACCGGCGGGACTGGAGTGCTATCGGGCATACTGACCGGCTTTGCCGGGATGCCCGGGCCGCCGGTGGTGCCCTATTACCTGCGCCGCGAGATTCCCGCAGGCCTCGCCCGCGCTTCGATGATGACGATTTTTCTCGCAACCTCGCTGGCCGGGGTGGTCTCGGCTTCGGCGCTGGGGGTTGCAACGCTGCGCGAACCCACGCTGGCGGCGGTCCTGTTCCCGGCGGTGCTGCTCGGCAATTGGCTTGGGCACATGGCCTTCGGCAAGATCAGCGACAAGAGCTGGCGCACGTTTACCGGCGGGGTGCTCGCGCTGTCAGCGCTCGCGGCGCTGTGGAAGCTGTTACAGACCTAGCGGAACGGCCGGGCCGGCCAGGATCAAGGCCAGCGCGCAGCTGACCACCATCGCCCGGCGCAGCAGCTCGGCCGGATCGGGCAGGGTGCGGTTAAATACTAAAGCAAGGGCTTGGACCATGCCGCATTGTCGCGCTGCGGGCTTACCAAAGCGTAAACACGGCCGCGGCGCGGCATTTTGCTACAGCACGGCGTTCGGCTATAGCGGCGCTGCCATTCGCCAAGCACGGTTCCATTCGGTCGGGTGCCGCACGAAATGCCTAAAAGTTCTCCTAAGTACTTGAAATGAAACACTAAGCGAAAACAATCGTTGACGACTTGTAACGCTGGTTGACCTGTTTGTGCTGCACTTGTGCACTGGTGTTACCCGCCGAACAGCCCTCTCAACTCTTTCTTCAAGATCTTGCCGTTGGCGTTGCGCGGCAGGGTTTCGGGATGGAACAGGATCCGCACCGGCACCTTGAAGCCCGCGATCCGTTCCCGCACGAAGCTGCGCAGCTCGTCCTCGCTGGCCGCGGTGCCGGGGGCGAGGTGGACCACCGCCGCTGGTTCCTCACCCAGCGTGCGGTGCGGAATGCCGACCACCGCCGCGTCGGTCACCGCCGGGTGTTCGTACAGCGCGTTCTCGACCTCGGACGAATAGATGTTCTCGCCGCCGCGGATCACCATGTCCTTGGCCCGGTCGGCGATGAAGCAGAAGCCTTCCGCGTCAAGCCAGGCGAGGTCCCCGGTGCGGACCCAGCCGTCGACGAAGGTTGCCGCCGTGGCTTCGGGGTTTTGCCAGTAGCCAGCTACGATCATCGGCCCGCGCGCCCACAGCTCGCCCACCTCGCCGCTGGGCAGCAAGTTCACCCCGTCATCGCCGCGGATCTGCAGGTCGGCGGCGGCCACTGGCGGCCCGCAGCTGGTTGGGCGGCCCAGGTAATCCTCGGCCGAATGGGTGGTGACCGTCGCCGAGGTTTCGGTCATGCCCCAGCCGTTGCCGGGCAGCGCGCCGAACACCTCGAAGATCTTCTTGACCAGCTCAGGCGCGCTAGGCGCGCCGCCGTAGCCGATCGTCTCGATGCTCGAGAGATCGTACTTGTCGCGGTCGGGATGCTCGAGCAGCTGCCAGGCGATGGTCGGCACCCCGCCGGTGGCGTTGACCTTTTCGCGCTCGATAATCCCGAAGGCCTGAACCGGGTCCCACTTGTACATCAGGACAATGGTATGCCCGCCCGCGATCGCGCCCATCAACGTGGCCGAGCAGGCGGTCGCATGGAACAGCGGGATGACGGTGAGCAGGACCTTCTTGGCCGGTTCGGGCAGCGCATTTTCACGGCGCAACACGCTGCGCGCCGCAGCATAGCCGCCCGACATGATATTGGTGGTAAGGTTGCGGTGCGTGCCCAGCGCGCCCTTGGGATTGCCGGTGGTGCCCGAGGTATAAAGGATCGTCGCCGGATCGTCGGAGGCAATGTCGGTGGGCGGCAAGTCGGCATCGGGCAGGCCAGGCCACTGCTGCGAAGTGCCGATCAGATCTTCGAGCCGCAGCACTCCCGCGGGAGCCTCGGCCAGACGCGAGACAATCACCGTCTCCAGGTTTGGTAATTCGGCCAGGTGCGGTTCGATCCGGGCCAGCCGCTCGCCGTCGCAGACCAGCACCTTGGCCCCCGAATTGGATAGTCCGTAGCTGAGCTCCTGCCCGGTCCACCACGCATTGAGCGGCACACAGATCGCGCCCAGCACGGTCACCGCGAAAAACACCACCGGCCATTCGGGCAGGTTGCGCGAGGCGAGCGCGACGCGGTCACCCTTGGTCACGCCCAGCTTGGTAAGTTTCTGCGCCAGCGCGGCCACCGCCTTGTGCCAGGCGGCAAAGATCACCCGTTCGTCTTCGTACACTAGGAAAGTAGCATCGCCGTGGCTGCGTCCCACCGCCGCGAGCGCGGCGAGGCTGGCGGGGGCATTCTTCCACACCCGGGTCGGCACTCCGCGGATCTCGACAACCTCCATTTCGAACGGAGCGCCGGGTGCGCACAGTAGCGCCTCGATCTCGCCCAGCGATCGCACCGGCCAATTGGCCGGCACTTCCAGTTTCGATACCATTCCTCGTCTCCACGCGGCCGGTTGCCAGCCTTGTCCGCAACCTAGCGCAATGCCTGCGCCACTCAAGCGCGCGAGCGCATGCGCCGAATTTAACGGAACCAACTGTTCGCCTTGCTCGTTTGGGGCTTGCGCGGAACTGATCTGGACTGCCGGACCCGGTTCTTTGGCCTGCGAATTTTCGCAGATTGCAGCGAAGATGAGGCCTGAGATTTGCGGAACAAAGCGAACGAAACGCATGCGGGCGAAAGCGAAGCCAGGCTTGCCGCTGAAACTCGCCTTGCCGCTGCAACCCGCCTTGTCGCGAGCGAAGCCAATTTCGCGATTCTGACCAACGCGATGCCGCAGATGGTCTGGTCGGCACTGCCCGATGGCTATCACGATTAGTACAACGATCGCTGGTACGAGTTCACCGAGGTGCCTGTGGGTTCGACCGATGGCGAGGAGTGGAACGGCATGTTCCATCCCGACGATCAGGAGTGGGCCTGGGCGAACTGGCGGCGCAGTCTTGAAACCGGCGAGCCCTACGAGATCGAATACCGCCTGCGCCATCTTAGCGGACACTACCGCTGGACGCTCGACCGAGCGCTGCCGGTGCGTGGTGCCGAAGGGCAGATCACCCGCTGGATCGGCACCTGCACCGACATCGACGAACAGAAACGGATTGTCGAGGACAACGCCCTACTCAGCCGCGAGCTGTCACATCGGATCAAGAATATCTTCGCGATCATTTCCGGGCTGATCAACCAGATCGTCGAGCCCTATCGGTTCCGGCACATCGACCGAATCATCATTTCTGGGGACGATGTCGCCATCGACGATCGCGGTGCGACCCCGGTTGCGCTCGTAATTCACGAACTGGTCACCAATGCTGCCAAGTACGGCGCCTCGCTGACCGAAAAAGGGCAAGTGACTATCGACATCGCGCGAACTGGCGATGATCTGACGATCGATTGGACCGAACGCAACGGCCCCTATCTCGCCGGAGCGCCGACCGTCAGCGGCTTCGACACGCGGCTGGCTGACCTCAGCACCGAACGCCAGCTTGGCGGCAGGATCGGAATATCAGTGGAACCCGGAAGGGCTGCGGGTTCGGCCGAGCCTCAAGTGCTCTCGCCTTCACCGCTAGGGCATGGTCAGCCGCGCGCGGCGGCGACGATTTCGCGCAGGTCACTTTCGTCCGCCGGTTTGGTCTTCACGCCCAGCAGGCCTTCGAACGGCTCACCGGCTTCGCGCGGATTGCCGGTCAGGTAATAGACCTTGGGGCCGTAACGATTGGCCAGCTCACGGGCGATCCTGGGACCGGTAAAGCCGTCGCCCAGGTTCAGATCGACCACCGCGACATGGGGTTCCTGCTTGCCCAGCTCGAGTACGGTTTCGGTATCGGGCGCGATCCCGATGACGTCGCATCCGAGGTCTTCGAACGCTTCTTCGAGATGCATCGCGACAAAAATTTCGTCTTCTACAATCAGGATTTTCACTGCGGCATTGCTTTCTGTTCCGCCTGTTTCAATCGCAGATCCGGATTGGGTTCCCGAACTTCCGCCAATCCGGCGCAGATTCTCGCGCGCCGAGCCGTAACCAACCACCGGCTTCGCATTAGCAATGGTTGAGGCGCCTTAGGGTGCGCGGCGGCGGCCCAGGGTGCCAAGCCAGCCTTTAAGCCGCGACCAGCGCGATGGTCTTGGGTCATCTTCGAGCCATTCGGGTTCGACTTCGCCAACCGCAGGTGTTTCGACCGGGGCTTGAATTTCCTGCTCCAGCCATGCCGGTTGGGCGGGCAGCTCTGCGTGCGGTACCCAGTCGATCGGTGGCTCGGGCAGGTGCTCGGCTTCGGCGGGGCGCGGAGCGTGAGTGGCGAGCAGGCTCTGCAAGCGCTGCTGCAAATCGCCGTCGCGCGGGGCAAGCATGTCGCGAAAGTCAGTGCTTGTCTTGACCGGCTTCTTGGCGAGCAGCAGGCCGACGGCTTCATGCGCGAGGACCGCCTCTGGTTCGGGAGCATCGATTTCGAAGCGCTCTGGCGCGGGTGCCGGGACGATCGGTGCTTCAGGCTCGGTGTGATGCAATTGCCGCAGACCGGCGAGCCGGTGCGCCGTCTCGTCCTCGTTTTCGTTCAGCACCAGCACCGCGCGTTTGCGGGCCCGGGGAATGCTGGTCACCAGCAGGCTGGAGTACCGGGGTACAGGCACACCCCGATCCGCCGGGACCATGTCTTCGGTATTCTCGTTGGCCTTGAGCACGTCGGCCGGCATCCCGGCAATCGGGGCGTCGAAATAGGGGTAGACCCCGTTGCTGCCGGCGGTCACGCAGACCGGGCGCGGCAGGCCGTGGTTGGCGATCTGGACCTTGACCGCCTCGATCAGCAGGGCCGAGAGCAGGCAGGCGCCGATCGATCCGGCGATGAGCCCGGCTTCATCGGGCTCGTCGCTTGCCAGCAGATGACCCTCAAGCGCGGCCAGCGCACCGTGAAGATCGTCGATCCCGTGGAGTACCAAGGCGGTATTGGCTGCCAGGTTATCGCCGCCCCAGGTGCAGCCTTCCGACGAATAGCCTTCAAGCAGGTCATCGCGGCTGCTTTGCGAAAATGGGAACGAATCGTCGTTGAAATAGGCGGTTTCAAGAAATGGTTGCAGCCGCCCCTCGGCATCGGGCTGCGGTACTTCTTCGCCGGCCCAGCCGAAAGCGATACCCAGTGCGGTGACCGGGCGCCCCGGACGATCATGGCGGGCGATTCCATCGCCCAGGCTTTCCCAGCCCGAGAATATCAGTTCGGCCGGCGTCACGGTCAGGAAGCGTTCGGGCAGCGGGCCGTCAGGCCCGGCGTATGGCGCCAGCAGCGTGCGGAGGCGCGCGATCGCCGGGGCGACTCGTCCCTCACGCAACCTGTTTTGGACCGAACGGCGGAAGTCTTCTTCGTTCAATCCATCGATGACGATGGTGGTCACACGCATTTCCCGGACTTGGCGGAAAGACCATTGTGCTCGGCAATGGTTTATTTGTGGTTACGCAATCCCGGCAAATGCCTGCCCGCCGCCCGGACGGCGGAGGAACTTCCGTCCGGGCGGCGGGTTAATCAGCACATGCAAAATACACCCCGCCTGTCCTTACCGGCGCGGCCCCTGCCATGAAGGGCCCATCTTTCGCGCAGTTGGCTTCGCGCTCTGCCACCCTGATGGGCCGGCCCCAGGCATTCCTCGGCGCGACCGCAGCTTGCATTGTCTGGGCGGTAAGTGGCCCGATCTTCCATTATTCGGATACCTGGCAACTGGTCATCAACACCGCGACCACGGTGCTGACATTCCTGGCGGTGTTCCTGATCCAGAACAGCCAGAACCGCGACGGCGCCGCGATCCAGGCCAAGCTCGACGAGATCCTGCGCTCGATCGCCGATGCGCGCAGCGGGTTCGTGGGGATCGAACGGCTGGATGAAGTCGAAATCGAACGGATCAAGACTGCGCTGGAACGCGAAGTGACCGGCGCTGCTGAACCCGCCGAACCCACCGATCCCGGCCGTGCCCAATCGGTCGATGAGCTTCTTGCGGGAAGGGCCGATGCCGGAGACCCCGCATTGACAAGGTCCGGCAAGGTTTGACCAGCCTGCCGCAGCTCACGGCCTCAGCACGACGCGAATGGCCTGACCTAACAGGACGACCGCTGCCACGCTGACGGCCCAGATCGCCACGAACCACCCAAGGCGCTGCCACCGCACCATCAATGGTAACCGTCGCTGCCGACCTTGCCGCGAAAGACCCAATAGGCCCAGGCGGTGTAGGCCAGGATTATCGGGACAAGCACAGCGGCGCCAACCAGCATGAACGCCTGGCTGCGGTAAGGTGCGGCAGCCTGCCAGATGGTCACCCGCGCCGGGATCACGTCCGGCCAGATCGAAATTCCCAGACCGACCAGGCACAGGCCGAACAGGCCGAGCGCCCAGAAGAACGGCTGCGCATCGCGGTGCCGGGCCAGGCTTCGATAGTACATGACCGAGACGATCAGGGTGGCCAAGGGGACCTGCGCTGTGGCGAGGATCCCGGGCCAGGCGAGCCAGCGCTCAGCATAGCGCGGCTCAAGCGTCAGCGTGGCCAGGCTGACCGCGGCGATGACGGCGAGCAGGACGATGCCGAGCCGCCGCGCATAGGAAGCGCATTGATCCTGCAGTGCGCCCTCGGTTTTCCAGTTGAGCCAGCAGGCACCCAGCAAGGCATAGCCAGCAACCAGTCCCGCGCCGGTCAGGATGGAAAATGGCGAGAGCCAGTCCCACCAGCCGCCGCCGTAAGCGCGGCCGACGACCGTGATACCTTGCAGCAAGGCACCCAGGGTCACGCCTTGGGCAAAGGCGGCAACCAGCGATCCGGCAGTGAAGGCGACGTCCCACAATGGGCGATGCGTCGGATCGCGCCAGCGGAATTCGAAGGCAACCCCGCGCAGCACCAGCCCCAGCAGCATGGCCATCAGCGGCGCATAAAGCGCGGGAAGGATGATCGCATAGGCCAGCGGGAACGCGGCGAGCAGACCGCCGCCGCCCAGCACCAGCCACGTTTCATTGCCGTCCCACACCGGCGCGATGCTGTTCATCGCGGTATCGCGCTTGCTGCCCACCTCGAACAGCGGGAACAGGATGCCGATGCCCAGATCGAAGCCGTCCATGATCACATAGGCGACGATGGCGAAGCCGATGATCCCGGCCCAGATGACGGTGAGATCCATCATTCGGTCTCCTTGTCCTGCGCGCCGGGCAATGCATCTCCTTCGGCAAGCTGTGGTGCTGGGGTGATGCCCGCGCTTCTGATCGGAGCCGCCGATGGCGGGGCTTCATGCGCTTCGGGGGGCTTGTGCATCAGCCGCAGCAGATACCAGATGCCGGTTCCAAACACCGCGAAATAGACTGTCGCGAAGGCCGCGAGCGAGGCCGCCACGGCTGGCGCGGCGAGCGGCGAGACGCTGTCTGCGGTGCGCAGCAGGCCATAAATCGTAAATGGCTGTCGTCCGACCTCGGTAACGATCCAGCCGGCCAGCACCGCCACGAACCCCGCCGGCCCCATCGCCAGCGCACCGCGGTGCAGCCATGTCCAGTCGAACAGCTTGCCCCGCCAGCGCGCCAGCAAGCTCCACAGTCCCAGCCCGAACATCGCAAAGCCGAGCCCGACCATTACCCGGAAGGCCCAGAAGACGATGCCGACCGGCGGGCGGTCAGCTGCCGGAATCGTGTCGAGCCCGGCCAGCGGCGCGTTCGGATCGTGCTTCAGAATCAGCGACGAGGCCTTGGGAATTTGGATGGCGTAATCGACCCGCTGCGCCTTGCTGTCGGGGATGCCGAACAGGATCAGCGGGGCGCCGTGAACGTGGCTCTGGAAATGGCCTTCCATCGCCATGACCTTGGCCGGCTGATGCTCCAGCGTGTTGAGGCCGTGCATGTCGCCGGCAAAGATCTGGAGCGGGGCAACCACGGCCGCCATCCACATGGCCATCGAGAACATCTTGCGCGCGCCGGGGTTCTGGCGGTCCTTGAGCAAATGCCATGCGCCGACCCCGCCCACCGCGAAGGCGGTTGTCAGGTACGCTGCGAGTACGGTGTGCACCAGCCGGTAGGGGAAGCTGGGATTGAAGATGATTGCCAGCCAGCTCGGGCCCGGAACGAACTGGCCATTCGGCGCCATCTCATAACCCGTCGGGGTCTGCATCCAGCTGCTGACTGCAAGGATCCAGAACGCCGAGATGAAGGTGCCCAGGGCCACGGCCAGAGTGGCGACAAAGTGTAGGCGCGGTCCGACCTTGTTGATCCCGAACAGCATGACGCCAAGAAAGCCCGCTTCAAGGAAAAAAGCGGTCAGCACTTCGTAAGCCATCAGCGGGCCGATCACTGGCCCGGCCTTGTCCGAGAAAACCGACCAGTTGGTGCCGAACTGATATGACATGACGATGCCCGAGACGACGCCCATGGCAAACACGACCGCGAAAATCCTCAGCCAGTAGCGGTAGAGGTTGGCGTAGACCCCGGCCCCGGTCTTGAGCCACAGCGCCTCGAGCACCGCGAGATAGCTCGCCAAGCCGATCGAAAACGCCGGGAAGAGAAAATGGAAGCTCACCGTGAAGGCGAATTGCGCCCGGGCGAGCAATAGTGCGGTCATCACGCTTTCCTCCGGGCAAGTGGCCAATCATAGCCCGCAAACCTCCCGTTCGCCCTTACAACGAGCGAGGCCAAGTTAACGTTGCAAACAATGCACCTGCCATGCGCATTTTCGCGGGAGCCCTTCCCCGCTGCTCACCTTGCCAATTGAAAAAGGCGCCCGATCTGCACCGGGCGCCCTTGTTCCTTGATCCGTGCCGGACTGCGTTAGAAGCGGAAGCCCGCGCGCAGGCCGAAGCCGGTGGTATTACCAACGTTGGCCCAGGCGCTGATCAGCGGCCCGCCCTTGTTGCCGCCGCCGATACCGGCTTCGATCCGCGCCCAGGTGCCCTTGTTGGCGCCGTCGAGGGTCGATGTCGCGAGCCCGCTCTGCAGCAGGTAGCTGTTGCTGTCGCGGAATTCG
>JAYUCG010000105.1:0-9051 GCA_043740455.1 Novosphingobium sp.
ACCGTCGCCAAGGAAATCGAGCTCAAGGACAAGTTCGAGAACATGGGTGCGCAGATGCTGCGCGAAGTGGCCTCGAAAACCAACGACCAGGCCGGCGACGGCACCACCACCGCCACCGTGCTGGCGCAGGCGATCGTTCGTGAAGGCATGACCTCGGTCGCCGCCGGCATGAACCCGATGGACCTGAAGCGCGGCATCGATCTTGCGGTTGCCCGCGTGGTCGAAGACCTCAAGACGCGTTCGAAGCCGGTTTCGGGGACCACCGAAATCGCGCAAGTCGGCATCATCTCGGCCAACGGCGACGTTGAAGTGGGCGAGAAGATCGCGCAGGCCATGGAAAAGGTCGGCAAGGAAGGCGTGATCACCGTCGAAGAGGCCAAGGGTCTCGAATTCGAACTCGAGGCCCTTGGCTTCCTCGACGGTGATCACGCCTTCCTTGCCGACCTTTTCCATCGCTTCGGCAATCTTGCTGCCAACCTCGGTATCGCCATTGGCCGAGATGATCCCGACCTGGGCGATTTCAGCCGAACCGGAAACCGGCTTCGAACGCTTGACGAGATCGGCGACCACGGCAGTCACCGCAAGATCGATGCCGCGCTTTAGGTCCATCGGGTTCATGCCGGCCGCGACCGAGGTCATGCCTTCACGCACGATCGCCTGGGCGAGCACGGTGGCGGTGGTGGTGCCGTCACCGGCCTGGTCGTTGGTCTTTGATGCCACTTCGCGCAGCATCTGTGCGCCCATGTTCTCGAACTTGTCCTTGAGCTCGATTTCCTTGGCGACGGTGACGCCGTCCTTTGTGATGCGCGGGGCACCGAAGCTCTTGTCGATCACGACATTGCGGCCCTTGGGGCCGAGGGTGACCTTCACCGCGTTGGCGAGAATGTCGACGCCGGCGAGAATGCGCTCACGCGCGTCGCGGCCGAATTTTACGTCTTTGGCAGCCATTTTGCTGTCCTTTCAGAATTGGGTTGGGTGTTGGCTTGGACCGCTTGGACCACAGTCCAAGCGCAAAAAACTGGTCCTCAGCCGATGATGCCGAGGATATCGCTTTCCTTCATGATCAGCAGGTCTTCGCCGTCGAGCTTGACCTCGGTGCCCGACCACTTGCCGAACAGCACCTTGTCGCCAGCCTTGACGTCGAGCGGGGTAACCTTGCCGTCTTCGGCCCTGGTACCGCTGCCGACCGAGACGATTTCGCCTTCGGCGGGCTTTTCTTTGGCGCTATCGGGAATGATGATCCCGCCAGCAGTCTTTTCTTCAGCCTCTACGCGGCGAACGAGCACGCGATCGTGCAACGGACGAAAGCTCATGTGATTTCCTCTCAGCATGAATGTTGATGCATCTTGGCACTCTCACCCGGAGAGTGCCAGCGAAACGCATATGGGTTCGGTGTTGCCGGAGGTCAAGCGGACTCACTGCAAAAAATCTGCCTGGAAATTGGGATAGTCAGCTGGGCAGCAGCCCCAGCCGGGCCCGCGCCTGCCAGCGGTTGAGCAGCAGCAGCGAGACCACTACCAGCCCGGTAGCGAGCCCCAGCCAGACCCCAAGCCCGGCCAGCGGGGTGGCGAATCCGAGTACCGCAGAAGTCGTAAACCCGATCAGCCAGTAGCCAGTCAGCGCCAAGACCATCGGCATACGGGTATCCTGCAGCCCGCGCAGCGCGCCGGCGAACACCGCCTGCATCCCGTCGAACAGCTGGAACGCAGCGGCTACGGCGAGGAACTGGACGGCATAGCCGACCATCACAGTGTTCTTGGCCGCTTCGGGATCGACATAAAGCCGCAGCACCAGCCGCGGGGTGAGGATCATCAGCGCGGCGGGCAGCGCCATGTAGCCCAGCGCCATGACCAGCGCGGCTTTGCCCGCGCGGGCGATCGCCGCATTGTCACCAGCGCCGAAATGATAGCCGACCCGGATCGTCACCGCCTGGCCGATCCCGAACGGGATCTGGAACGCCAGCGCCGCGACCTGCAGCGCCACCGTATGCCCGGCGAGTTGCGCCTCGCCGATCAGGCCCATCAGAAATGCGGCGCTGGAAAACAGGCCGCCTTCAGCCAGGATGATCAAGGCAATTGGCAGGCCGATGCGCAGCAGGTCGGCCATGCGTGTCCACTCGGTGCGCCACCAACGCCCGAACACGTGATAGCGCCGCAGCCGCCGGTCGCTGCGGATCAGCAGCGCATAAGCGGCAACCGCGATCCAGCTGGTAACCACGCTCGACCAGGCTGACCCGGTCAGCCCCAGTGCCGGTGCCCCCCAGTGCCCGAACACGAAGGCATAGTTCCCGGCCGAATTGACCACGATCGACAGCACCGTGATCAGGGTGGCAATCACCGGCCGGCCCAGCGCCGAAACGAACGAGCGCAGGACGTTGCTGATGAGCGCTGCGGGCATCGCCCATAACAGCACCATCAGGAACAACCCGGCGCGCTGGGCAATCACCGGGTCCTGTCCGGTCAGCCGCAGGATCGCCTCGCCATTTGCCGAGATTGCCATCCCGATCACACTGCACGCTGCAGCGAGCCACAGGGCCATGCGCACTGACCGGCGCACTTCGCGAACCGCGTGCCGGCGGCGGCCCAGCTCGGCCGCGATCAACGGTGAACAGGCCCCGGTCAGACCCGAGAAGCACCACATCATCAGCCCAAAGATGGTTGTCGCCAGGCTGGACGCGGCCAGCGCCTGTTCGCCCAGTCGCGCCACGAAGATCACGTCGACGGCATAGACCAGCATCTGGGCCAAGTTGGCAGCCGCCAGCGGCGCCGCCAGCAGCAGCGTGGCGCGCAATTCGCGGCGCCAAAGGATCGAAGGTGAAAGTTCCCCCATGAAGCCGGCCCGGATAGGGGCTGGGTCGGCGCGAGGGAAGGCCCGCGCCGCCCGCCGGGCGATTTTGGCGCGGGCTTGCGGCATGGTTGCCACAGCAAAGGCGCGGCGCGTTGATCCAGCGCATTGACGCAGAGATTCGCCCCGGCCTATGCAGCGAGCGTCAACAGGAGGAGGCAGGCGATGGTTCGCAGTGGTGTAATTGCAGCAGGATTGATGACGCTGGCGCTCGCTGGATGCGGCGGCGCCAAGAACCAGGCCGCGCCCGATGCAGCGAGCCCTTCGCCCGCCGCCGGCACCGCAGTCGCCGAGGAAGGTACCAAGATGCCTCCCGTCTTTGCCCAGTGCGCAGCGTGCCACGCGGTCCAGGCCAGGCAGAACGGCATCGGGCCAAGCCTTGCCGGAGTATTTGGGCGCAAGGCAGCAAGCGCGCCGGGTTATGATTACAGCCTCGCTCTCAAAGCCTCAGGCATGGTCTGGGACGACGTCTCACTCGACAAGTGGCTGGCCAACCCGATGGGCACGGTGTCCGGCACGCGGATGACCTATGCCGGGCAAGGCGATGCAGCCAAGCGCCAGGAACTGATCGCCTACCTCAAGACGCTGAAGTAGCGCTGACCTCCAACGGAAAAGAGCGGAACCTTGCGGTCCCGCCCTCCCATCCGTGACTGCTTCAAGACAGCCACGAAACTTGTGAAGCAAGCGTTGCTTACTTGATCTCGACGGTACCGCCAGCAGCGACGATCTTGGCCTTGATCTCGTCGGCTTCGGTCTTCTTGATGCCTTCCTTGATCGCCTTCGGCGCGGCTTCGACCAGCGCCTTGGCTTCGGTCAGGCCGAGCTGGGTGATCGCGCGGACTTCCTTGATGACGGCGATCTTGTTGCCGCCGTCATTGATCAGGATGACGTCGAATTCGGTCTGCTCTTCAACCGCTTCAGCGGCAGCGGCGGGAGCTGCAACAGCAACCGCAGCAGCGGCCGAGACGCCCCATGCTTCTTCGAGTGCCTTGGCCAGATCGGCGGCTTCAAGCACGGTCAGCTTCGAAAGTTCTTCAACCAGTTTGGCGATATCGGCCATGATGTTTAACTCCTGCAAATGTTGGTCCAGGGAAAGTCCCGGGAAAATCGGTGAAACGTCTTGTTATGCTGCCTCGGCATAGGCGCCAAAGACGCGCGCCAGCTTGGCCGCCGGAGCGGTAACGAGCTGGGCGATCTTGGTCGCCGGTGCCTGGACCAGGCCGATGATGGTTCCGCGCAGCTGATCGAGCGAAGGAAGCGCGGCGAGTGCCTTGACCCCTTCGGCGTTCAGCACCAGCGTACCCATCGATCCGCCGACGATTTCGAGTTTGTCGTTCGTCTTGGCGAATTCCACGACTGCCTTGGCGGCAGCCACCGGATCGACCGAAGTGGCGATCGCGGTCGGGCCAGTGAACAAGTCACTGATCCCGGCATAGTCCGTGTCCTTGATGGCAAGCTTGGCAAGACGGTTCTTCGCCACCTTGTACGATGCACCGGCATCGCGAATCTTTCCGCGCAAGGCGGTGGACTGGGCCACCGTCAAGCCGAGGTTGCGGGCGATGATAACCACCCCAACTTCAGAAAAAACCGCGTTGAGCGATGCGACCGATTCGGCTTTCTGCGAACGATCCATGCCTAACTCCTTCAAAATGGCTGCAGGGAGCGAGGCCCCCGGCAACCGGCTACGTTGTCCGCGAGTGCTTGCGCACCAGCGGCCGAGTCCGTTCGAAGGGGAAGGAGGGCGCCGATAACGCCAGCAGCATCGCACCAAAGCGCGCACCTGCAAAAATCTCTGTCCCCGCCTAGGCTGCAGATTAAGGAGGAAACCCCCAGCAACTGTCTCGGACGGCTGACCCATGCGCGAACGCAAGGATCGGATCGGGCAATTAGCAGTGTCGGCCGCAGAGTCAAGCCGCGCGCGCTTACGCAAAGTTAACCATATGCTGCGATCCCCTTGGCATGACCACTGCCGCACCCACCATTTCTGCGCCCCGCTGGATCACCCCGGCGCGGCTCGACCGGTTCGAGCAGGTGACCATCCTCATCCTCTGGGCGCTGCTGGCCAAGCGCGTGTTCACTTCGACCAACCCGTTCGCTCCGCTGATCATGGTGGCCGAAACCGCGGTGGTGGTGTTCGTGCTGATCCGCCGCCCGACCGAGACGATCTCGCTCAAACTGGGTGACTGGCTGCTGGCGATCACCGCAACCTATGCCCCGCTGCTGATCCAGCCGGCTGATACGCCGGCAGCACTGCACTGGCTGGTGCCGTTCGGAATCGGGCTGACCGTTGTCGGCAACGTGATCCAGCTCGCCGCCAAGCTCTTCCTGCGCCGCAGCTTCGGCATCGCGCCCGCCAACCGCGGGATCAAGACCGATGGCATGTACCGGTTCGTGCGGCATCCAATGTACGCCGGCTACCTGCTGGTGCATCTGGGGATTCTGGCGCTGATGCCGACCGCACTGAACTTCACGATCTATGCGATCGGCTGGTGGGCCCAGATCCTGCGCCTGCTCGCCGAGGAACGCCTGCTCGGCGAAGACCCCGCTTACCGCGAATTTATGACCAAGACCCGCTGGCGCCTGATCCCCGGCCTGTTCTGACAAGCTTTCCCGCCGTGGGGGCGGAAAAAGAAAGGGCGGCGCTTCGGGGGGAGCGCCGCCCTTTTGAATAGGGTTTCAGGCGCGACTGGCGTTTGACAATCCAACACCCCCTTCCTATATGCCGACTTCGCTCGACGCTTCGAGCAAGGCGGGTCCATGCGCGGGGACCTTCCACGAAAGGAAGCGGCGGGTTTTCCTAACGACGCAAGGCTGCGGGCTGCAGCACCCTTCCAGGGTGCTCATTGCCATGCGGCCTTTCTTGCGTCTGGCGGAGCCACCAACCCGTGCGTGGCATTATTTCACGCTAGATTTTCTAGTGCTCAAGCAAAGAGGCAAGACCCCTCCCATGGCGAAAAAGGCTTCCACTCCTCTCCCCGGCGCGCGCGCCGCGGCGAAGAAGCGCATCCGCAAGATCTTCGGCGACATCCACGAAGTGGTGAAGATGCCGAACCTGATCGAGGTGCAGCGCGAAAGCTATGAGCAGTTCCTGCGCTCTAATCCGGCCATCGGTTATGTCTCGGGCCTGGAAAAGACGCTGCGCTCGGTCTTCCCGATCCGCGACTTTGCCGGCACCAGCGAATTGGACTTCGTCCATTATGAGCTGGAAGACCCCAAGTACGACACCACCGAGTGCCGCCAGCGCGGGATCACTTATGCCGCGCCGATGAAGGTGACGCTGCGCCTGATCGTGTTCGAGGTCGATGCCGAAACCGAAACCCGCTCGGTCCTCGATATCAAGGAGCAGGACGTTTACATGGGCGACATGCCGCTCATGACCGACAACGGCACTTTCGTGATCAACGGCACCGAACGCGTTATCGTCAGCCAGATGCACCGTTCGCCGGGCGTGCTGTTCGACCATGACCGCGGCAAGACCCATTCGAGCGGCAAATACCTGTTCGCCGCGCGCGTCATTCCCTATCGCGGGTCGTGGCTCGATTTCGAATTCGACGCCAAGGACATCGTCAACGTCCGGATTGACCGCAAGCGCAAGCTGCCGGTCACTTCGCTGCTGCATGCGCTCGGCCTCGATGACGAAGCGATCCTCAACCACTTCTATCAGACCGTGCTGTGGAAGCGCGGCCAGGGCGGCTGGGTGCTGCCTTACGCGCCCGATCAGTGGCGCGGCCAGAAGCCGACCTTCGACATCGTCGATGCCAAGTCGGGCGAAATCATTTTCGCCAACGGCACCAAGATCAGCCCACGCGCTGCCAACAAGGCGGAAAAGGACGGCCTGACCGACCTGCTCATCCCGACCGAGGAAATCTTCGGCCGCTATGCCGCACGCGACCTGATCGACGAATCGACCGGCCGCATCTACATTGAAACCGGTGATGAAGTTTCGCCGGAAAACCTCGACATGCTCGACAAGGCGGGGATCGACCAGCTCGAGCTGCTCGACATCGATCACGTTTCAACGGGGCCGTGGATCCGCAACACGCTCAAGGCCGACAAGGCCCCCGACCGCGATCACGCGCTCGCCGACATCTACCGGGTCATGCGCCCGGGCGAGCCGCCGACGCGCGAAACCGCCGAGGCCCTGTTCGAAGGCCTGTTCTTCGATGGCGAGCGCTATGACCTCTCGGCCGTGGGCCGCGTCAAGCTCAACATGCGTCTCCAGCTCGACGCTGAGGATACCGTCACCACGCTGCGCACCGAGGATATCCTCGCCGTGGTCAAGGAATTGGTCAACCTCAAGGACGGCAAGGGCGAAGTTGACGACATCGACAACCTCGGCAACCGCCGTGTCCGTTCGGTCGGCGAACTGCTCGAAAATCAGTACCGCGTCGGCCTGCTGCGCATGGAGCGCGCGGTCAAGGAGCGGATGAGCTCGGTCGATGTCTCGACCGTGATGCCAAACGACCTGATCAACGCCAAGCCGGCGGTGGCCGCGGTGCGTGAATTCTTCGGCTCCTCTCAGCTGTCGCAGTTCATGGATCAGACCAACCCGCTGTCCGAAGTCACCCACAAGCGCCGTGTCTCGGCACTTGGGCCAGGCGGCCTGACCCGCGAGCGTGCGGGCTTCGAAGTGCGCGACGTTCACCCGACCCACTACGGCCGGATCTGCCCGATCGAAACGCCCGAAGGCCCGAACATCGGCCTGATCAACTCGCTTTCGACCTTCGCCCGCGTCAACAAGTATGGCTTCATCGAAACCCCGTACCGCAAGGTGATCGACGGCAAGGTGACCGCCGACGTGGTCTACCTTTCGGCGATGGAAGAGCAGAAGCACACCGTGGCCCAGGCCTCGGCCGAGCTCAACGCCGACGGTTCGTTCGTCGAAGACCTTGTCTCGGCGCGTGACAGCGGCGAATTCGTGATGAGCCCACGCGATCTCGTCACCCTGATGGACGTCAGCCCCAAGCAGCTGGTGTCGGTTGCGGCTTCGCTCATTCCGTTCCTCGAAAACGATGACGCCAACCGCGCGCTGATGGGCTCGAACATGCAGCGCCAGGCAGTGCCACTGGTCCAGGCCGAAGCACCGTTTGTCGGCACCGGCATGGAAGCCACCGTGGCGCGCGATTCGGGCGCTGCCATTGGGGCTCTTCGCGGCGGGATCGTCGATCAGGTCGACGCAACCCGCATCGTGATCCGCGCCGCGGGCGATATCGAACCCGGCCAGTCGGGCGTCGATATCTATACCCTCCAGAAGTTCCAGCGTTCGAACCAGAACACCTGCATCAACCAGCGTCCGCTGGTGAAGGTGGGTGAAGTGATCGAAGAAGGCACGATCATTGCCGACGGTCCCTCGACCGAGCTGGGCGAACTGGCGCTGGGCCGTAACAGCCTCGTCGCGTTCATGCCGTGGAACGGCTACAACTACGAAGATTCGATCCTGATCAGCGAACGCATCGTCAAGGACGACGTGTTCACCTCGATCCACATCGAAGAATTCGAAGTCATGGCGCGCGACACCAAGCTTGGGCCAGAAGACATCACCCGCGATATCCCGAACGTCGGCGAGGAAGCTCTGCGCAGCCTCGACGAAGCGGGCATCGTCTACATCGGTGCCGAAGTGCACCCGGGCGACATTCTCGTGGGCAAGATCACGCCCAAGGGCGAAAGCCCGATGACGCCCGAAGAAAAGCTGCTCCGCGCGATCTTCGGCGAAAAGGCCTCGGACGTGCGCGATACCTCGCTGAAACTGCCCCCCGGCGTCGCCGGAACGGTGGTCGAAGTGCGCGTGTTCAACCGTCACGGGATCGAGATCGACGATCGTACCCGCGCGATCCAGAACGAGGAAATCGAACGCCTCGCCAAGGACCGCGAAGACGAACGCGGCATCTTGAACCGCGCCACCTACAACCGCCTGCGCGATATGCTGCTGGGCCAGGTTGCGGCGGCCGCCCCCAAGGGCTTCAAGAAGGGCGATACCATCACCGACGAGAACCTCGCCGAGGTGGAACGTTTTGAATGGTGGAAGTTTGCGGTCGCCGATGATCGGGTCCAGGGCCAGCTCGAAGCGGTTAAGAGCCAGTACGACGAGACCATCAAGACGATCCAGGAGAAGTTCGAGGACCGCAAGGAGAAGCTCGAACGCGGTGACGAACTCGCCCCGGGCGTGCTCAAGATGGTCAAGGTGTTCGTCGCGGTGAAGCGCAAGCT
>JAYUCG010000106.1:0-4317 GCA_043740455.1 Novosphingobium sp.
GCGCGTCCTGCTTCTCCCTCTCCCCGCAAGCGGGGCGAGAGAGAAGAAAGAAAAAGGGCCGGGGATTGCGCCCCGGCCCTTGATCATGTCGCGAACGGAATGGGACGCCTTAGGCGGCCGAAACCTCAGCCACATCGACCTTGATCCCGACACCCATGGTGCTCGAAACCGCGACCTTGCGGACATACTTGCCCTTGGCGCCCGACGGCTTGGCCTTGACGATCGCATCGATCAGCGCGTTGAAATTGGCGCGCAGATCTTCTGCCGGGAACGACGCCTTGCCGATGCCCGAATGGATGATCCCGGCCTTTTCGACGCGATATTCGATTTGGCCGCCCTTGGCTGCCTTGACCGCTTCCGCGACGTTCATCGTGACCGTGCCGAGCTTGGGGTTCGGCATCATGCCCTTCGGCCCCAGGATCTTGCCGAGTCGCCCGACGATGCCCATCATGTCCGGCGTCGCGATGCAGCGGTCGAAATCGATCGTGCCACCCTGGACGATCTCCATCAGATCCTCCGCGCCAACGACATCGGCCCCGGCGGCGAGCGCCTCCTCGGCCTTCACGCCCTTGGCGAACACGCCGACGCGGACGGTTTTACCCGTGCCTTTGGGCAAGGTCACGACGCCGCGGACCATTTGGTCGGCGTGGCGCGGATCGACGCCCAAGTTCATCGCGACTTCGATCGTCTCGTCGAACTTCGAGGTGGCACCCGATTTCGCCAAAGCGATCGCTTCGTCGATGCCGTGGAGCTTTTCACGATCGATCGTGACCGACTTCTGCTTCTTGCTGATGAATGTCATGATCTTAGCCCTCCACCACTTCGAGGCCCATTGCGCGGGCGGAGCCTTCGATGATGCGCGTTGCGGCACCCAGATCGTTGGCGTTCAAATCCTTCATCTTCGCAGTCGCGATGTCGGCCAGCTGCGAACGCTTGATCGTCCCGCCCGAAATCTTGCCCGGTTCCTTCGAACCCGACTTGAGGCCAGCGGCCTTCTTGATCAGGTACGATGCCGGCGGCGTCTTGGTCTCGAACGAGAACGAACGGTCGGCATAGACGGTGATCACGGTCGGCAGCGGCGTGCCGACTTCCTGGTCACCGGTCTGCGCGTTGAACGCCTTGCAGAATTCCATGATGTTGACGCCGCGCTGACCCAGTGCCGGACCGATTGGCGGTGACGGGGTTGCCTTGCCTGCAGGAACCTGCAGCTTGATATAGCCTTCAATCTTTTTGGCCACGATTGGGCCTCCTTTCTTCCTGTTGGCCCGGGGATTTCACCCGATAGCCGCAGAGTGAGCGGTCAAGCAGCCGGTCCGAAGAACAGCCTCCCGCGCGGAATCGCCGGAGCAAGCCCCAAGCGAAGGTGCGCGCCTAAGCGAAGCGGGTGGCAAATGCAACCTTTGTCGCGCTATCCAGCCAGCCGTTAGCCCACCGCCGGTTCGTTGAGGATGAGCGCCGGGCTGGCCGGATCCAGTTCAAGCTTCTGGCGCAGCGCGCGGATCGCCACCCGCAGGTATTCGATCTGGTCGGCCTGGGCCGGTCCCCATACTGCCCGCAGCAGGTGGGCATGCGCGAGAACCCGCCCGGGATGCTTGGCGAGTTCGACCAGCAGCGCGAATTCCTTTGGCGTCAGGTGCACCGGCTCGCCGCGGCACAGCACGGTGCGTTGCTGCAGGTCGATCACCAGATCGCCCACTGCCAGTGGTTCGGCCTCAGCCCCGGGCGACAGGTCGACCAGGTTATCGACGAAGCGATCAAGCTTGACCACTTCGGCGGCAACACTGTTCGCCAGACCGCGGTCGGCGGTCCCCTCGCGGCGCATTTGCCGCGCGGCCGCACCAATCGCGTTGAGGCGCGGTTTCACTTCCTCGCCGATCGAAGCGAGCAGCGCCGAGCGGAGCCGGTCGCGCTCATAGATTGTTGCGACGTCACGGGCGTTCCGCTCGTGCTGCGCCCGTTCCATCGCCAGCGCTACTTGATCAAGCAAGCTGGTGAGCAGAGCCTGCTGATCCTCGCTGACCGGCGGTAGCCCATCGCCGCGCGCCATGCCAACTGCGGCGGCGACGCCGTGCCCGATAATGATCGGGCGAAACTGCCAGTCGTCAAGGTCAAGCTTGCGCACCCCGCGACCGGTTGTTTCGCCAGTGTCCAGGGTCACTGCAGCGGCCGCGAGGTCGCTTGGCGCGAGCGCTGCTTCATTGGGTGCGCTGGCCAGCGGACGATCGCTGTCGGCACCACCCATGAACACGGTGTGGCATTCGAACAGCCGCGACAGTTCGTTCACCGTAACCTTGGCGATGGCCTCGACATCGGCGCTCGACAAAAGCTGGCGGGCGAACCCGGCAATTGCGGCGTTGCGCGCGGCCATGGCTGGCGGCAAGGTGTGCCTGGGTACGCAGCTGCCCGGCGAGCTGGCTGGTCACGGCGGCGACCACAAACAGCACGATCACCGTCACCACGTCGGCTGGCTTCTCGATCAAGAAGGTATGGAACGGCGCGGTGCACCAGTAGTTGTAGGCCAGCGTCGCAGCCACTGCCGAAAGCAGCGCCGGCCATCGCCCGGTATAGATCGCAGCGGCGAGCACCGCCGGGATATAGAGCAGCACCACCGGTTCGCTGCCGAACTGCTTTTCGACAAGGAGTCCGGCGAGCGTCGCCAGTGCGACTCCGGCAAGTGCAGCTACATTGGCAACTGGATGCGCTGCTGGTTGGCTGGAGCGGGCGGCGGAGAGGTCAGGTGCAGATCTGACCTGTTCGCCGCACGCGGTCGGGTGTATCTGGGCTGGATGGCACAGCCTGAGCGCCGCCGCCTGAGAAGGGTGAGCTCGGCCTTCGTGGTCGCCGGACTGCTGTTGTCGATCAGCCAGGTGGCGAGCACCGCGCGCGACCGGAAACCGGCGGCGGAAGTTCGTAAGATGCCCTCGCTGAGCCCGGCAGTGGTCGATGACAGCCTGGCCATCGGCGGCCAGGAACTGGAAGCCCGCAAGCTGGAATCGCGGCTCACGGTCGAAGTCGGGGTCAACGGCAGCGGGCCATACCGGTTCGTGGTCGATAGCGGGGCCGATACCTCGGTGATCGGAACCCGGCTGGCGGGCGCACTGCATCTTCCCGCGGGACAGCCGGTGATGCTCAATGGCATCACCGAATCGCGCATGGTCGACCGGGTGCTGGTCGATAGCCTGCAGGTCGGCCCGACCGCGTTCAACGCGCTCGAACTGCCGCGGCTCGACGAGCGCGATGTCGGCGCGGTCGGGATGATCGGGCTCGATGCTCTGGTGGGTCAGCGTCTGATGCTCAATTTCGAGAAGAAGAAGGTTTCGGTCGATGATGCGACGCTGCCGGCACCGCGGCTGGATGGTGAGATCGTGGTGGTCGCACGGCTCCGGCGCGGGCAGCTGATCCTGACCCAGGTCCGGGCCAACGGCGTGCCGCTGGAAGCGGTGATCGACACCGGCTCCGAACTGACGATCGGCAACACCGCGCTGCGCAACCAGCTGTTCCGGCGCAGCCACCGCGCAGTCCAGGGGATCGAAGTGATCGGCGTCACCGGGGTGAAGATGAATCTCGACCTGCTGGTGGTGGACGAATTGAAAGTAGGCGGGATCGTGCTGACCAACGTTCCGATCGCCTTTGCCGACATTCCTCCGTTTCAGGTCTTCTCGCTCGACCAGCATCCCGCCTTGCTGCTCGGCACCGACCTTATGGAGAGCTTCCGCAAGGTCAGCCTGGATTTCCGTGCGCGCAAGGTGCGCTTCCAGCTGCGCCGCTGCACCAGCGACGGGATCATCGTGTCAACGTCGAGAGAACTGAGCCGTATTTCTCCCGACCGCGGCAACACTGCGGTCTGCAGCCGGTAGACGATTGTTGCATCGGCCCTTAACCGGCCTAGGATATCGAGCGATCAAGTCGAAGCGCGGGCTAAAAAGGGAAAACAGGTGTTCGAAATCGCAGTGCGGGCTAAGGAATTTGCTGCCAGCAATTTGAACAGCTTGATCGATAAGGCGTCGAATCCGGCCAAGATGCTCAAGCTGCTGCTGACCGAGCTTGAGGAATCAATGCTCGCCCTTACCCGCGATGCTGCCGCGCTTGACCGCAGCGCCGCCAAGTTCACACTCGAGGCTGAGCGTTTCGATGCGGCGGCGGTGAACTGGGAAGACAAAGCCAAGCTCGCCATGTCGCGCGACCGCGAGGATCTCGCCAAGGGCGGACTGGCCGAACGCAACGCCGCCCGAGATGCCGCCGATGCCCAGCGCGAGACGGCCAAGGGGGCGCGCGATCATGCCGCCGGGCTGCGCGCCAGTGTGGTCAAGCTCGAAG
>JAYUCG010000107.1:0-7281 GCA_043740455.1 Novosphingobium sp.
GGCCCCAAGCCGAGGTCAGCCAGTCTGCGGCAACACCTGTGGGATGCGAGTTACCGATCACCCAGCCAAAGAAACGCGGCCCGGTGGTCGCACGGATCCCGCTTTCCGCCTTGTCGATCAGTTCGCGAATTATCGCTTCGCCATCGCCGCCCTGTTCGGGCAGCGGTTCTGAGAACCGGGCGAGCACTTCGGTGTATGTGTCCACCGGTGTGGTGTCAGCGGCAGCGATGCGGCGCCGGTATGCCTCTCCCTGCGCCGCGGCGATTGCCAGTGGCGCGAGCGGATCTCCGGCGTTCTCAATTTCTGACAATTTCTGACCCTCCCTTCATCGCCTAGCTAGCAGGCGATGAAGGGCGGTGCATCCCGAAAGCTGCGGCTAAAATCGCAGCCGGTTGGGTCAGGCGTGGGCGTGAGCAAGGTGCGGATAGACGTATCCAGGTTCGCCCCCACGCGCCGCTTCAAGCTGCACGGCTGCGAATGTCCAGTTCGCCAGGCCGTCGAACCAGCTCTTCAGGAAGCCTTCGCGGTCGTTCTGGTGATCGAGGTAATAGGCGTGTTCCCAGACATCGCAGACTAGCAGCGGCAGTGCATCGGGGCTGTCGAGGAAGTCGGCCGCATCGTGCGTGCTTATCACCTGAAGCTGCTGTCCTTGCGCCACGAGCCAGACCCAGCCCGAGCCGAAATGCGCCACGCCTTCTTCAACGAATCGCAACTTGAGCGTCGCCAGATCACCGAAGCTCGAATTTATCGCTGCAGCGAGATCGCCCACCGGTTTCAGTGAATCGCCGGTCATCGATTGCCAGAAGAAGCCGTGGTTCCACACTTGCGCAGCATTGTTGTAGAGCTTGGTCTCGCCGCGCGCTTTCGCCTCGCGCACCATGTCCTCAACCGACAGCTCGGCAAGGCCAGCCTTGTCGGCCAGTTCGTTAGCCTTCTTAACGTAGGCGGCGTGGTGTTTGTCATGATGGAAGCGCATCGTCTCGGCTGAGATCACCGGTTCCAGCGCGGCGTAATCGTAAGGCAGTTTGCAAAGATCGATCATCGAAGTGCTCCTGGAAATTCGGATGTCTAACCGGAACGCTTGGGCCAATCGGATCGTTCCGGCCCGGCCCGGTGGATCGGCGGCTCTGCGGCGAGTTGACCCATGCCAAAGACAACCTGTCGGCAGAGCTGCCAAGCTGGCGAAATGGAACGGCGGACTTTCCCGGCATCTCATGCGTTGTTGCCATGACAAGCCCCCGCTTGGAGGAGAATATCATGTTGCTACCCCACGGAACCATAGTTGCAGTGATCGACGGCGTGACCTTTGAGCTTTATCGCAACAGCGGCAACGAGGCTGAACCCGAGCTCATCCCGGAGGACAGCCCCAAGCTCGATGCGAGCAATCATTCGGGCGGCAGCCATCATTCGAAACCGGGTAATCACGAGGGCCACCAGCCCAATGAAGATGCTCACGCGATCGCTGCGGTCGAATGGCTCAATCAGCAAGTGCTGGGGCACAAGATCACCGATCTGGTGGTGTTCGCAGCACCGCGCACCTTGGGTGAACTGCGCAAACACTATCACAAGCTGACACAGCAGGCCTTGCTTGGCGAAATCAACAAATCGATGTCGGGCCGGAAGCCGAGCGAACTGATTGAGGCGCTGCACGGACCCGCGTGAGAGCTTGCCATCGGCCCTGCCGCAGCCTAGCGGCGGGGCCGATGGACCATACCGATCGCCTCAATCGCCTGAAGTTCCGCGCCTGGCACCGCGGTACGCGCGAAGCCGATTACATGATCGGCTGCTTCTTCGATGCGCATCACGCCGGCTGGGCCGAGCCCGAGATGGCGTGGTTCGAAACCTTGCTCGACGAAGATGACGTCGACGTGATGGCCTGGGCGTTAGGCACGCAGGAATTACCCGTGCGTTATGTTGGCGCGCAGATGGACGCATTCCGCAAATTGGATTTTGTGAAAATCCCGCGCTGACAGCATGCAAATGCCGCGCTAAGGCGCTCTGACATTCCCACCCCGCTGGCGCAGATTTTGCCCGCGGGGCAATCGCCGTTGCCACAGCCATGCCAGATTTTGCGAATATTCTGTCCTCGACCACCCCGCTGATGCTGGCATCCTTGCCGCGCGGGGCGCAGCCGCTGGTGCTGGCCGACATGGCCCGCGCCACAAAAGCGCGCGCGGTGTTCATTGCGCCGGACGAGTCTGGCATGCAGTCCATCGTCGATACCGCTGCCTATTTCGCGCCGGAAATCGAAGTCATTGCCTTCCCGGCGTGGGATTGCCTGCCCTATGACCGGGCCAGCCCCGCGCTTGCGATCAGCGCCCGGCGGCTTGCCGCGCTGCACCGGCTCCAAACGCCGGCAACGGGCCCGCAGCTGTTCGTCACAACAATCAATGCCGTGCTCCAGCGCGTGGTCAGCCCGTTTCGGGTGCGCGAGAATGTCCGGTTGCTCAAAGCGGGCATGGAAATTCCCCGCGAAAGCCTGATCGAACTGCTCCAGCGCCAGGGCTACAGCCGCACCGATACGGTGGCCGATGCCGGTGAATATGCAGTGCGCGGCTCGATCTTCGATATCTATCCGTCCGGGCTCGGCAGCGGCCTCAGGCTCGATTTCTTCGGCGATGAGCTCGAAACGCTGCGGCTGTTCGACCCCAACACCCAGCGTTCGACCGGCTCGATTGGCGAGCACCTGCTGCTCCCGGCCTGCGAAGCTTTGCTCGACGAAGCCAGCGTCAAGCGCTTCCGCAGCGGTTACCGTGATCTGTTCGGGGCCAATGCTACGTCCGATCCGCTGTACCAGGCGGTCAGCGACGGGCGGCGTCTAGCCGGCATGGAACACTGGCTGCCGCTGTTCGAAGACAAGCTGTTCACGCTGTTCGATCACCTTGGCGCCAAAGACCTGATGCTGATCGACAGCGCGGCGCTTGGTTCGGCCGATGAGCGGCTGGGCGATGTAGCGGATTACTACGCCAGCCGCACCGAATCTTCGGGCAAGGCCGTGGGCAGCTATCGCCCGCTGCAACCTTCGGCGCTCTATCTGACCCGGGCCGAACTCGATACGCAGATGACCGGTCATCCGCTCCACCGGACCGACATCTTTGCGCAGCCCGGCAGCGCCAGGGTGATCGACCTTGGCTTTTCCGGCGGCCGTGATTTTGCGCCCGAGCGGGCCCGCGGCGACAACGTTTATGAAGCCGCTGCACGCTACCTCCAGGGGCAGGCCGCGCAGGGCAAGAAGGCGCTGATTGCCGCCTATTCGGAAGGCAGCCGCGCGCGGATCAGCGCCATCTTGGGCGAGGCGATGCGCCCCGCCCCGTCCCCGGCCGGGGCCTGGCAGGAAGCGCTGGGCCTCGCCGCGAAGGGCGCTGTCACGGCGATCGTCCTGCCGCTCGAAAACGGCTTTGCCAATGCCGAGATGGAGTTGGTCACCGAGCAGGATATCCTCGGTGACCGGCTGGTGCGGCGCAAGAAACGGCGCAAGGGTGCCGATGCCTTCCTGGCTGAACTGGCTGCGCTGACGCCCGGTGACCTGGTGGTGCATCTCGAACACGGGATCGGGCGCTACGGCGGCTTGCAGTCGATCCAGGTCGGCCAAAGCCCGCATGACTGCGTGATGCTGGAATACGCTGGCGGCGATAAGCTCTACGTGCCGGTCGAAAATATCGACGTGCTCAGCCGCTATGGCAGCGACAACGAATTTACCGCGCTTGACCGGCTCGGCGGCGAAGGCTGGCAGAAGCGCAAGAGCAGGCTCAAGGAACGCATCCGCGCGATTGCGCACGAACTGCTCAAGACCGCGGCGCTGCGCGCGCTGCGCCAGGCCCCAGTGCTGGAGCCCGATCAGGCCAGCTATGATCAGTTCGTCGAACGCTTTCCGTGGCAGGAAACCGACGATCAGGATGCGGCGATCGACGACGTGCTGGCCGATCTGGCGGCGGGCAAGCCGATGGACCGGCTCGTCTGCGGCGATGTCGGTTTCGGCAAGACCGAGGTTGCCTTGCGTGCCGCCTTCGTCGCGGCGATGGCCGGGCATCAGGTTGCGGTGGTCGCGCCGACCACGCTGCTGGCGCGCCAGCACTATTCGGGCTTTGTCGAGCGCTTCGCCGGGTTCCCGCTCAAGATCGGGCGGCTGTCACGGCTGGTCGGCGACAAGGAGGCCAAGCTGACCAAGGCGGGGTTGGCCGATGGTACCGTCGATGTGGTGATCGGCACCCATGCGTTGCTCGCAAAGAGCCTGAGCTTCAAGCAGCTTGGGCTTGTAATCGTTGATGAAGAACAGCGGTTTGGCGTTACGCACAAGGAAACCCTGAAGGCACTGCGCACCAACGTTCACATGCTGACACTGACCGCCACTCCGATCCCGCGCACCTTGCAGATGGCGATGTCGGGCCTGCGCGAGCTATCGACCATCCAGACCCCGCCGGTCGATCGCCTCGCGGTGCGGACCTATGTGATGGAATGGGACGCGATGGTCATGCGCGAGGCCTTGCTGCGCGAACATCACCGCGGCGGGCAGACCTTCATCGTAGTGCCGCGGATCGCCGATATGGAAGCGGTCGAGCAATGGTTGCGCGATTTCGTGCCCGAAGTCCGCGCGGTCTCCGCTCACGGGCAAATGGTGCCGAGCGAAGTCGAGGAGCGGATGAGCGCCTTCTACGAGAAGCGCTACGAAGTGCTGGTTTCAACCACCATCGTCGAAAGCGGGCTCGATATCCCCAGCGCCAACACGATCATCATCCACCGCGCCGACCGCTTCGGCCTCGCCCAGCTTTACCAGCTGCGCGGGCGGGTCGGCCGTTCGAAACTGCGCGCTTATGCCTATCTGACAACGCCCGCTGATACCCAGCTTTCGGAAGTTGCCGAAAAGCGGCTCAAGGTACTGGGCGATCTCGACAGCCTTGGCGCGGGCTTCCAGCTCGCCAGCCACGATCTCGACATTCGCGGTGCGGGCAACTTGCTGGGCGACGAACAGTCGGGCCATATCCGCGAGGTTGGCTTCGAGCTTTACCAGACGATGCTCGAGGACGCGATCCTGGCGGCGAAGGCGGGCGAACTGGGTCTGGCGCGCGAGCGCAACGCGCTGAATCCGCAGATCACCGTCGATGCGCCGATCATGATCCCCGAGGAATACGTGCCCGATCTGGCGGTGCGCATGGCGCTCTATCGCCGCCTCAACGACGCGCAGGACAATGCCGAAATCGAGAGTCTGTCAGCCGAAATGATCGACCGCTTCGGCCCGCTCCCTGCGCCGACTGCAAACCTGATCAAGCTGATCGAGATCAAGCGTCAGGCGATCGAGGCGAACATTGCCAAGATCGATGTCGGCGCGAAGGGCACACTGGTCAGCTTCCATGGCGACAGCTTCCCCGATCCGCTCGGCTTGATTGCCTACGCCGAGCGGCTGGCGGGCACAATCAAGCTGCGCCCCGATCACAAGATCGTCGTGACCCGCGTCTGGGCCAATGCCGAAGCGCGACTGCACGGGTTGTTCCAGCTGACCAAGGGATTGAGCGCAATTGCGCGCAAGGCACAGGCGCGCAAATGAGGACAACGTTAACTGCATGTCTGGTATGCGTGAACAGATGACCGAGCGCCGCCAGCCTGCCGCAAAGCCCCGGATAGTCCGCCGTCTGGCCGATCTGGAGAGCGCGCTGGCCCGGAACGAGATCGAAGTCGTGTTCCAGCCGCAGGTCGAAATCGCCACCGGCACCCTGGTGGGTGTCGAAGCACTGGCGCGCTGGCAGCACCCCGATCTGGGCGAGCTCGGCCCCGATCGCCTGTTCGACATCGCTGCGCGATCGGGCACCATTGCCGCACTCTCACGTCACATCCAGGACCGCGCGCTGGCGCTGGCCGCAAAGTGGCGGCCGCCGCTCGACGCGCTCCGGCTGTCGGTCAACGTGACCAGCCAAGACATCGCCGAACAGCGCTTCGCTGACGACAAGCTCGCACGGCTGCGGAGCACCGGCTTCCCGGCTGATCGCCTGACATTGGAGATCACCGAAGCCGGACTTATTGAAGACCTGAACCGTGCGGCTCAGGTCCTGCAGGGCCTGCGCGAACAAGGTTTGCACATCGCCATTGATGATTTTGGCACCGGCTATTCCAGCCTTGCCTACCTCAAGGCGTTGCCGGTGGACACGCTCAAGCTTGATCGGGCGTTCACGCAGGACATTGCCGGCTGCGCCAAGGCGCGGATCATCGTCAGCAGCGTGATCGCCATGGCCCGCGACTTAGGCCTCACCGTAATCGCGGAGGGAGTTGAAACCGAGGAACAGCGCGCTTTGCTCGCTCAGCAGGGTGTTGCGCTGTGCCAGGGCTTCCTGTTTGCCCCCGCGATGAACAGCAAGGCTCTGGCGAATTGGGCTGCTCGCTAAGCAAACCGTTGCCGCGAGGCCGTACGCGCCCTATTCCCCGGTCATGAGCAACCCCGCCCGCCTCGCCCTGCTGGCATCGGACACGCCCCGCGCGCAAGAGGCGGCGGCGATGTTGCATGATTTGCAAAGCTTCGTGCCGCTGGCCGAGGCCGAGGTCGCAGTAGTGCTGGGCGGTGACGGGCACATGCTTCACGTGCTGCACCAAATGATCGACGCGAACAGGGTCATCCCCGCCTACGGGATCAACCTTGGCACCGTCGGTTTTTTGATGAACCGCCAGAAAAGCAACCGGTCCCTCGCCGAGCGGGTTGCGCGGGCCCGGCCATTGGCAGTCAATCCGCTGGAAATGATTGCCACGACCGGCAGCGGCGCTCAGCACGTGTTCGCAGCGATCAACGAGGTCTCGCTGCTGCGCGAAACCCGCCAGACCGCGCGGCTGGAAATCGCGGTCAACGCCAAGGTGCGGATCGCCGAGCTGTTCTGCGATGGCATCCTGGTCGCTACCCCGGCCGGTTCGACCGCCTACAACCTTTCAGCGAACGGCCCGATCCTGCCCTTGGGCTCGAACATGCTGGCGCTGACCCCGATCAGCCCGTTCCGCCCGCGGCGCTGGCGCGGGGCAATCATTCCCGATCACTACGAAATCGAATTCCGCGTGCTCGACCCGGACAAGCGCCCGGTCGCCGCAGTGGCCGACCAGCGCGAAGTGCGCGATATCCACGTGGTCAAGGTTCGCGCCGACCGCGAACGCCAGCTGACCCTGCTGTTCGATCCGGGCAAGACGCTTGAAGAGCGAATTTTTGCCGAACAGTTCCAATTTTAGCGCGAGAGCCGCTTGCCAAACCGAATCGCGCTGGTATAGGCCCACCCCTGTCCGAGAGGACCGCTCCCCGATAGCTCAGCGGTA
>JAYUCG010000108.1:0-13327 GCA_043740455.1 Novosphingobium sp.
TAATGAAAAGCCAAAGCCCTTCACATGGACCGCCGATCCAGACCGGATCATCGCCGCTGTCAAAAGAGGGCACCAAGCGTTAGATTCTATCCACTAGCCGCCTTCTCCAGCGCGTTCATCGCGGCTTGCTTCGGCGGCCGGAACGGTCAGGTATGCATAGATCAGCAAGGCCAATGCAATTGGCGCGAAGCCTAGCAGCGACAATATGCCGACTCGCAGGTTACCCACTAGCTTGCCCGCAACCACCGTGCCGGCGAAGTCCGAAATCTGGCCGACAAAGTACGATCCGAACGACAAGCCGACCAGCGTGGTGCCCAAGAAGAAGCACGCCGTCGCGGTTCCCCGCATACGTGGCAGCACGAGGTCCTGCGTCGTGGCTGCCGACGCGCCCAGTGCCGCGGCTCCGCCCATCCCCGCCAGGAAGCCCATCGTGTAGAATACCGCAGGATTGTTGGTGGTATAGGCAATCCAGATCGGCACGATCGGCGAAATCGCGCCGAACATCGCGACCAGGAGACGCCCGGCCGGATGCCGCTCGCGGAGCCGGTCGGCGATCCACCCGCCGATGATTACGCCGAGAAATCCGGCGACCGCGCCATTGGCACCCAGCACGAATGCTAGTTCCAGCTTCGGCAGTTTGAGCACCGTTTCGGCATAAGGCGCGGCCCAGAAAGCCAAGGCGTACGCGACCAGCGAAATCAGACCGTAGCCCAGCGTTGTACAGACGAACGCCGGAGTGCCAAAGATCAGGCGGAATGTCGCAGGGTCGCGCGCGCGCAGTGTGCAAGCCCATGAAAACACAGCATAGTAACCGAAACTGACCGAAAGCCATTGCGGTTTGTTGCCGGTGACGCCGATCATCAGCCAGGCAAAGATCGCGAGAACCCCTGCCACGATCAGATTGATCGCCAACGCCGCCGGGCCGCGCCGCCATGCCCCTAGCACCGTGAACGGCGGGACGATCCCGGCCAGATCCTGAAAGAAAGTCGCAAATGGCTGCGGCGAACTGTCGCGCACATCGCCGTCCATCGCTCCGCGCAGCGGCTCGCGCAGGGTCGACACCCACAGCGCCATCACCAAGCCCGGCAGACCGACCGCGAGGAACGCGGCTTGCCATCCGACCAGACCGAGCGGCGCGTCCACCGGATATGCCTTGGTCCAGGCCTGCTTGATCCATGCTCCAATCAGCAGCGAAACGCCGCCGCCCAGATAGAGTCCCGACGAATAGATTGACAGCGCTGTGGCACGCTGGCGCTTGGGGAAATGATCGGAGATCAGCGAGTACGCAGTCGGGCTGGCGGTGGCCTCGCCCACGCCAACCCCCATGCGCGCCAGCGTCAGCGTCCAGCTGTTGCTGGCAAAACCCGACAACGCGGTCATTACCGACCATAGCGCCAGCCCGCCGGAGAGCAGCCGCACCCGGTTCCAATTATCGGCCAGCCGTCCAAGCGGAATGCCGAACAAAGCGTAAAAGACAGCGAATGCCGCGCCGCCGAGAAAGCCCAACTGGCTATCGCTCAGATCGAGATCGGCCTTGATATCTACCGCAAGAATGCTGAGGATCTGGCGGTCGATGAAGTTGAGGATATAAACCAGCACCAGCACGCCGAGCACGTACCAACTGTAGGAACTCGCACGCGGCTGTGGGCTTTCGCCCTTCGGTTCATCGTTCATTGCGATCCAGTCCTCTCAACCCACTGCATATCTTACCGGGTCTTCGAGCCCGGCTTTGGCAAATCCTTCGCGCCGCAAACGGCAACTGTCGCATAGGCCGCAGGCGCTGCCATCGTCTTGCGGATCGTAGCATGACCAGCTCATGACTGGATCGAGCCCGAGCCGCTGCGCCTCAAGGGCGATTTCTGCCTTGCCCAGGAATTGCAGCGGCGCGTGGATCGTGAAGCGCTCACCCCCGGCACCGGCCTTGGTTGCCAGTTCGGCAAGGTCGGCAAAGGCGGCGATAAATTCAGGACGGCAATCCGGGTAACCCGAGTAATCTAGGGCGTTGACCCCGATGAAGATGTCCCGCGCGCCGAGCGCCTCGGCCCAGGCGAGCGTCAGCGACAGGAACACGAGATTGCGGGCAGGGACATAGGTCACCGGAATGTCTAGCCCCATACCATCTTTCGGAACCGCTAGATCCGAGGTCAGGGCCGAGCCGCCGAACTGCCGCAGATCCAGCGGGAGGATTACGTGCCGCGCCACTTGGACTTCGCGCGCAATTACCTTGGCGGCTTCAATCTCGCGGCGATGGCGCTGGTTATAGTCGATCGTCAGCGCCTGGATCGCGAAGCCCGATTCGCGCGCGAGCCCGGCGCACACCATCGAATCGAGCCCGCCGGAAAGTAGAACGACTGCCTTGCGCGGTTCATCGGTGCCAGCTCGCTGCATCGTCCCGGGCTAGCCGCTGCGCACAGCGCTGGCAATGGTCCTAACGCCCCGAACAGGCTCCAACCCGGCGCGCCTCTGCTGACACTTCATAGGGATAGCCATCGGCAATGCCCTGGCTGTCGATTTGCACCAGACGGTTGGTTTCGTGGCGGATCTGAGTCCTGCCATAGCCATGCCCGGCGCAGGTATACTGCACCACGACCTGCGCGGCCGTGTCCTCGATCACGAACGAATTGCAGTTTGCTCCCGGGTGGCGAAGCTGGATCAGCTGGCGGCCGCTCGGTACGCAGATTTGCTGCGGCGGCGCACCGCGTTCGCGCAGCTCCCACTTTCCGCCTTCGATTTGGTCTAGCATGGCAAGCGACGGCCCCCCGCCCAACGCGGGGGCAGCGGCTGCCACCAACCCCGCCATTGCCAGCAAAATGCGACCCTGGTTTCTGCTCATGACAAATTGGCCCCTGAACGCGCGTGAAGCGGCACTTGCAGTCAAACGTTGTGACGACTTGTAACAGAGCGCCAACCAGCGCTCAACCGTGCATTTCTGTCGATGAATTGATGCTTAAGCGCCGAGCTCAAACTTTTTGGAGCAAAATGCGCAGTCGATCACAATCAGACCGCGTTCGTCGCGCATATCGGCCCGGTCTTCTACGGGGAAGCGGCCGATGATGTCGGCATAGTGTTCCAAGGTGCAGCGGCAACCGCGGACCAGTTGCGGTCCCCGCTCAACCCGCACTTCGTCTTCCTCGTGGAACAGGCGCCAGACCATCGCGTCAAGCGACAGCTCGGGATCGACCAGCTCCTCATGCCGGATTGACCCGCCAAGCGCAGCGACATGCTCCCATTCAGGGTGATCCATCCTGACGTGGAGACGCTCGCGCCCTTCTTCACCCTCGGCAAGATGCTGGACCAGCAGGCCGCCAGCGACGCAACCCGATGCGCTGCTGCGCACCGCAACACGAATCAGCGTCGGCACTTGCTCGGATTGCGCGAAATAGCTTTCGCAGGCTTCTGCCAGGGTGCTCCCTTCAAGCGGAACGATGCCCTGATAGCGCTGCCCGGTTGTCGCCATGTCGAAGGTAATCGCAAGGTATCCCTTGCCGAACAGGGCATAGAGCGACGGATTGGCGCCAAGCTGTGCCAGCCGTTCCGCGTCATGGCGGACGTAACCGCGCAGTTCGCCCGAGCGGTAATCGCACACCAGCAGTTCCACGATCCCGCTCTCGGTCTGCGCCTGCATGGTAAGCTGCCCACCCCCATCTACTACTTGGGCCGCGTCCTTGAGCAGCGATCCGATCAGCGCCGTGACCACCAGCGCTTCGGCCAACAGATGCATGATCGCCGGCGGATACGCGTGCGCCGCAAGGATTGTCTCGAGCACCGGGCCAAGCCGCACCACTCGCCCGCGCGCGTGACGCGCTGCGATAGTGAAGCTGAGCACGTGATCGCTGCCGGTCTCATCCTCCGGGATAGTTTCGGGGAGGTTCACAACTGGCCAAACACCCAGCGCAGCACACTCTTTTGCGCGTGAATGCGGTTCTCCGCCTCGTCCCAGACCACCGAGTGCGGACCGTCGATCACCGCGTCGGTCACTTCCTCGCCGCGGTGCGCGGGGAGGCAGTGGAGAAACAGCGCATCGGCCTTTGCCCCGGCCAGCAGCGCCGGATTGACCTGGTATGGAGTCATCGCCGCGATCTTGGCCGCGCTGTCAGCCTGGCCCATCGAAACCCAGGTATCAGTCGCCACCACATCCGCACCCGAAACCGCTTCGGCTGGATTGCGGGTCAGGGTGATCTGCGCGCCCCGCTGGCGCGCGAGGTCGATGTAGCGCAGATCCGGATCATAGCCGTCAGGCACCGCGATTCGCACGTTGAAGTGCATCAGTCCGGCGGCTTCGACGATTGAGCTCAGCACATTGTTGCCATCACCCAGCCAGGCAAATTCAAGCCCAGGGAGCGCCTTGCCGTGCTCGATCACCGTCTGCAGATCGGCCATGATCTGGCACGGGTGGGACTGATCGGTCAGGCCGTTGATCACCGGAACGCTGGCATAGTGCGCCAGCTCTTCGATCTTGGCGTGATCGTCAGTGCGGATCATGATCGCGTCGACCATACGGCTCAGCACCCGCGCGGTATCGGCAATGGTCTCGCCGCGGCCCAGCTGGGTCGTCCCCGCATCGAGCACCAGCGCAGTGCCGCCAAGCTGGCGCATCGCGATATCGAACGATACGCGGGTACGGGTCGAATTCTTCTCGAACACCATCGCCAGCACGCGTCCGCGCAGCGGCGTATCGTCGTCGTGCAGCCCCTTGGGCCAGCCGGTGCGGATACGTTTGCGCTCGATTGCATCATTCAGCATCGCTGCCAGCGCGTCATTCCCGGCATCGCTCAGGTCAAGAAAGTGCCGGGTCATTGCGCTGGTTCCGGCGGCTGGAAGCTTGCCGCACCTGCTGACAGCTTGTCGAAGAATTCATCGATGTGGCTGTCGTCGATCACCAGCGGCGGGACCAGCCGCAGCGTGTTATCGCCCGCCGCGACAGTGAGCAGCTGGTGATTGTCACGCAGGTGGCCGACAAAGCCGCGCGCTTCGAACTTCATCTTTACCCCGAGCATCAAGCCCTTGCCGCGAACCAGTTCGAACAGTTCGGGATAGTTGCCGATGAATTGCTCGAGCCGGCTGCGCAGGCGATCCGATTTGGCCCGCACCTCGGCAAGGAAGGTGTCGTTGGCCACTGCGTCAAGCACGGCCTCGCCCGCTGCCATGGCGAGCGGGTTGCCGCCGTAGGTTGACCCGTGCGTGCCGATCACCATGCCCCGCGCCGCTTTTTCAGTGGCGAGACACGCGCCGAGCGGGAAGCCGCCGCCGATGCCCTTGGCGGTGGCGAGGATATCGGGTTCGATGCCATATTGTTCGTAGGCGTAGAAGGTGCCGCTGCGCGCGACGCCGCATTGGACTTCGTCGAGCACCAGCATCAGATCGTGTTCGTCGCACAGCGCGCGCAGGCCCTGCATGAACGTGTCGGAGGCTGGGCGGATCCCGCCTTCACCTTGCACCGGCTCAACCATGAAGCCTGCGGTATTGGGCCCGACCGCCGCCTTGGCTGCTGCGAGATCGTCGAACGGCGCGTACTTGAAGCCCGGCAGCAAAGGCATGAAGCCCTTGTGCATCTTCTCCTGGCTTGAGGCGCTGATCGTTGCCATCGTGCGCCCGTGGAAGGCGTTGTTGAAGGTGATCAGCTCGTATTTATGGTCGTTGCCGATATGCTGGTGGTAGGCGCGCGCGGTCTTGATCGCGCATTCCATCGCCTCCGCGCCTGAATTGGTGAAGAACACCGTATCGGCGAAGGTCAGGTTGACCAGTCGCTGCGCCAGGCTTTCGCCTTGCGGGCTGCCATAGAGGTTCGAGACGTGCATCAGCGTTTCGGTCTGACGCTGGATCGCCTTGATCAGCCCATCGTGCGAATGGCCGAGGATGTTGACCGCGATGCCCGCGGCAAAATCGAGATAGCGGCGCCCGTCTTCCCCGATCAGATGGCAGTGATCGCCGCGCACCGGGCGAAAGCCGCAGCGCGGATAGACTGGCATGAGCGGGGTAATCGACATCGGCTGAATCCTTTTTAAATTCTCTTGAAGTGCAAACGACAAATGGCGGCCCTTGCGGACCGCCATTGCCGAGCATCTAGTTTGCTGTGGGAGTGCGGTCAAATCCGACCACACCCGTCACCGGCTGATCAACCCTGATGCGGCGTGAGGTTGACGGCCGAGTACTTGCCTCGTCGGTCGACCTCGATATCAAATTCAAGCCGGTCACCCTCGTTGAGGCCCGACATGCCGGAACGCTCAACTGCGCTGATGTGCACGAAAGCATCGGGTTGGCCGTCGTCACGGGTGATGAAGCCGAAGCCCTTCATCCCGTTGAAGAACTTGACCGTCCCGGTCGCGCGTTCGCCAGTCAATTGGCGCTGCGGCTCTTCCTTCTTTTCAACCGCGATCACATCGCCCACGGCTTCGAGATCGCTGGCCGAAACCTTGCCGCCACGATCGACCAGAGTGAACTTAACCTGCTGACCTTCGGCCAGGCCTTCCAGCCCGGCGCGTTCGACCGCGCTGATGTGCACGAACACATCTTCACCGCCCTGATCCTGCTGGATGAAGCCAAAACCCTTGTGCGCGTTGAAAAACTTCACAACGCCGGTGCCTTCGCCGACCACCTGGGCCGGCATACCGCCCGCGCCGCCGCCGCCGCCACCGCGCGGTGCGCCGCCGCCGAAGCCGCCGCCCGAACGCTGGCCGCCGCCCGAAAATCCGCCGCGATCACCGCCGCCTCCGAATCCGCCGCCGCCACCGCCACCGCCGTTGTAGCCGCCGCGTCCACCGCCGCCACCACCGCCACCGCCGGAAAACCCGCCGCGATCACCGCTGCCCGAAAACGGATCGAAACTGTCTTCGCCGAAACCGTCCCGCTTGTCGCGGCCACGTCCGCGACGACCTCTATCAAAACTCATAAAACCGAACTTACCTTCGCTCCGCCCAATCGAGACGACCAGGTGCACGGACGAATCGCACCGGGCGACAGGGATTACGGCCAAAAACCTTATCCTCTGCACCTTTCCACATAGCCCAAGCATGATCGATTGGCGAACGGAATCAGCAGTTCCGGGGCGAGCGAAGGCAACTGTGACATTTCTGCACGAAATATTGCGTCGCCACGGGCCGATCTGACGACTCATTGCTGCGCCGAACATCGCCTTGCTTGCCGCGTGCTTGCAAGTCGGCGCGCGGTTGGGCAGAGCACTAGGCATGGATATTGCCGCTCTATTGATGGACCCCGCCGCTTGGGCAGCGCTGCTCACGCTGATCGCACTCGAACTGGTGCTGGGAATCGATGACCTGGTTTTTATCGCGATCGTTTCGAGCAAGCTTCCGCAAGCCCAGCAATCGCGAGCGCGGCGGATCGGGCTGATCTTGGCGCTGAGCCTGCGCATCGTCCTGTTGCTGCTGATCGGCTGGATCGTCACCTTGCAAGCACCAATGATCGACCTTGGCATCACCGGCATGCCGGGCGCCCACGGCGAGCCCACCTTCGAGACCGCGTTTTCGGGCCGCGACCTGATCCTGCTCGCCGGCGGCTTGTTCTTGCTTTGGAAGGCGACCAAGGAAATCCATCACTCGATGGACCGCGAAGGCGATAGCGGCGAACTGCTCGATCACGACAAAGGGATTGTCCAGATCGGCTTTTCCGCCGCAATCGCCCAGATCATCGCGCTCGATCTGGTCTTCTCGGTCGATTCGATCCTGACTGCGGTGGGCATGACCGACCAAGTCCCGATCATGATTACCGCCGTGGTAATCACCGTCGGGTTGATGATGCTCGCGGCCGATCCGCTGGCCAAATTCATCGAAAAGAACCCGACCTTGGTGATGCTGGCGCTGGCCTTCCTGGTGATGATCGGCGTCGTGCTGATCGCCGACGGATTCGGCGTGCACATCCCCAAGGGCTACATCTACATGGCGATGGCGTTTGCGGCTGCGGTCGAGACGCTCAACATCTTCCAGCGCGCGCGCCGGACACGCGCACGGGAGGCGAAATCGTGACCACCCCATTCCGCCAATTGACTGCCCGGGTTTACGCCAGCCCGCAGATCGGACTTGATGACGTGGCCGAAGCCGCCCGCGCTGGATTTGGCCTGATCATCAACAACCGCCCCGAAGGCGAAAGCGACGATCAGGTCCCGGGTGAGGACATCGCCGCCGCAGCGGCCGCCGCCGGGCTTGGCTATGTCACTATCCCGGTCACTCACGCCGGTTTTTCGGAGTGGCAGGTGAAGGCCATGGCGCAGGCGCTGGCTTCGACCGACAAGCCGGTGCTGGCCTATTGCCGCTCGGGCACCCGTTCGACCTTGCTTTGGGCCTTGGCCGAAGCAAGCGGCGGAACGAGCCCGCACAGCCTTGCGGCAAACGCCGCGCAGGCCGGTTATGACCTCAATCCGGTACGGGCGATGCTCGACATGCTAAGCGCGCGGGGCGTCTGACATGGCGGTGCCGTTCATGGTCATCCAGCTCGGCGTGTCGATTGCGTTGATCCTCGGCGTGACCTGGCTGGCACGCCAGCTGGCGCTCGGCCGCGACGTGCGGCTGCGCAGCGAGGATGAAGCGCGAGCACTCGCCCGGGCCGCGGTCTGCGGGTTCGAACCCGCAGCGCTGGTGCTTGACCGGGCCGGGATCGGCGCGCTGCTGCGCGATGCGCAAGGACGCACAATGCTGCTGCGGCGGCACGGCGCGCAATTCGCTGCCCGGCTGCTCGACAATCACGCCGACACCCGGCTCGACCGCAACTTCCTCACCGTCGGCACCGGCGAACGGTTCTACGCTCCGATTACGCTCGACCTTGGCGACCAGGCGCAAGTCTGGGCAGCAAGCCTCAGGAGGCTGAGCAACTGATATGCCCAAACTCGGCCCCGTTGAAATCGCGATTCCCTTCTTCATCCTGGCGATCATTGCCGAGATGCTGTGGGCGCGTCGCAAACGCCCCGACGCCTATGAACCCCGCGACACGCTGACTTCGCTAGCGCTCGGCACCGGCAGCACTGCGGTTGGCGCGCTGACTGCGGGATTTGTTGTTGCGGCGCTGTACTGGCTTTACGATCACCGTATCACGACGATCGGCTGGGCCTGGTGGGCGTGGATCGCCTGCTTCGTGCTCGACGATTTCAACTATTACTGGGCGCACCGCACCGGGCACCGGGTGCGCTGGTTCTGGGCGAGCCACGTCAACCACCATTCAAGCCAGCACTACAATCTGTCGACCGCGCTGCGCCAGACCTGGACCGGGTTCTTTGCGCTGTCGTTCATTTTCCGGATCTGGCCCGCGTTCGTCGGTTTCAACCCGGCGATGCTGCTGACCGTGGGTGCGATCAATCTGGTCTACCAGTTCTGGATCCACACCGAGGCGATCCGGCGCATGCCGCGCTGGTTCGAAGCGGTGATGAACACGCCGAGCCATCACCGGGTCCACCACGCGGTCAACCCGCTATACCTCGACCGCAATTATGCCGGAGTCTTCATCGTCTGGGACAAGATGTTCGGCAGCTTCGTGACCGAGGATGGCGACACCCGCATCCACTACGGCATCGTCAAGCAGCTCGGCAGTTTCAATCTGGTCTGGTCGGTGTTCCACGAATGGATCGGCATCGCCCGCGACATGGTGAGCGCGCCGTGGCGGCACAAGTTATCATACCTGCTGCGCGAACCCGGCTGGAGCCATGACGACAGCCGCGAAGGTTCAGACAAGATCCGTGCGCGGTGGGAAGCTCTGAATCGTCCCGCCGACTAGCTTGCGTGCGTTTAAGCGCGCGGTTAAGCACGGCGCCGGCCCGAGGAGACCAGACGCACATGGACGAGTTCGACATTATCGTGATCGGTGGCGGCAGCGCCGGCAGCGCAGCGGCGGGCCGCCTCGCCGAGGACGGCAAGCGCTCGGTCTGTCTGATCGAGGCTGGCGGCGGTAACACCCACATGTTCACCCGCACTCCAGGCCTGCTCGCGCTGATGCCCGAGAAGAGCATGTTCAAATACGATACCGAGCCGATGGACGGGCTTGGCGGCCGGGTTGGTTACCAGCCGCGCGGCAAGGGCATGGGCGGATCGAGCGCGATCAATGGCATGGTCTATATCCGCGGCAATGCGTGGGATTACGATAACTGGGCCGCGCTGGGCTGCAACGGCTGGGGCTGGGATGATGTCTTGCCGGTGTTCAAGCGGCAGGAAGATAACACGCACGGTGCCGATGCCTGGCACGGCAAAGGGGGTCCGCTCCACGTCAGCGACCAGATCGCGCCGAGCCCGGTCGGGCAGGCCTTTGTCGAGGCGGCAACAAAGTTGCAATTGCCGCGCAACGATGATTTCAACGGCGCGAAGCAAGAGGGCTTTGGGCTCTATCAGGTGACCCAGTTCGAAGGCGAACGCTGGAGCGCATCGCGCGCCTTCATCGATCCGCTGGCCGGTCACAAGAACTTGGCGGTCCGCACCGGCGCGCTGGTCGAGAGGATCGTGGTCGAAGACGGCCGCGCGACCGGGGTCACTATCCGGGTCGGCGGGAAGAGTGAAACGCTCAAGGCGCGCGGCGGCGTAGTGCTGAGCGCGGGCGCGTTCGGCAGCCCGCAGATCCTGATGCTGTCGGGCGTGGGTCCGGGCGCGCAGTTGCAGGAACACGGCATTGCCACGGTCCTCGACAAGGCGGCAGTTGGCGCCGACCTGCAAGACCACTGCGACTATCTGGTTGGCTACGAGCTCGATGACCTGTCGTTGTTCGGCGGTTCCTTGCGCGGCGTGTGGCAGCTCGCCAAGGCTTTCGTCGAGCATCGCCGCAAGCGCACCGGGATGCTCACCACCAACTTCGCCGAGAGCGGCGGGTTCGCCACAATCCGCCCCGATGCCCCAGCGCCCGACATCCAGTACCATTTCATCCGCGCGATCATCCAGAACCATGGGCGCGACAAGTTGAAGGCCCACGGCTTCTCGCTCCACGCCTGCGTCCTCCGCCCCGAAAGCCGCGGCTGGGTCAAGCTGGCGAGCCCCGATCCGGCGGTCGCGCCGTCGATCAATCCCAACTTCCTCGCCGACGAACGCGACCTCCACCTGCTGCGCGACGGTGCGCGGCTGATGCATCGCATCGCCGCTACCCCGCCGATATCGGAACTGGGCGCGCGCGAACGCAACCCGGTCGATTACGACAACGACGCCGCGCTCGAAGCGCGCATCCGTGAGGTTTCGGACACGATCTACCACCCGGTCGGCACGTGCCGGATGGGCGCAGACGAAGCATCGGTGGTCGACCCAACCTTGAAGGCACGCGGGATCGACGGACTATGGGTCGCCGATGCCTCGATCATGCCGCGGCTGGTCTCGGGCAACACCAATGCCCCCTCGATCATGATTGGCGAACGGGCAGGCGATTTCTTGAAAGCGGCGCTTCAGTGAGCGCAGGCTAGGGCCTCGACCACATCTTCGACGCGTGCGGGATCGCCCAACGCCAGCACATGACCATCGCTGCCAACGTGAAGCGGGTCGCCGTTCCAGTCGCACATCACCCCGCCCGCACCTTCGACCACAGGGACCAGCGCAGCGAAATCGTGCAGCTTGAGGTTCGCCTCACAAACCACGTCGAGATGGCCTGAAGCGAGCATCGCGTAGTTGTAGCAATCGCCGCCCATCACCATCCGCTTGTGATCGGTTTGCGCGGCCAGCGCCATGAAATGCTCGCCATCGTGTTGGTCGAAATAGTGCGGCCCGGTGGTGGCCAGCGCGGCCTCGCTCAGTTCCAGGCAGGGACGAGTGCGAATGGGCTTGCCGTTGAGCAAGGTCGGTTGCCCGGTCACCCCGAGCCACCGTTCGCCCAGCACGGCCTGATCGATCACGCCCAGCACCGGCCAGCCGTCGACTACCAGTCCGATCAGTGTGCCGAAGATCGGCCGCCCGGCAAGGAACGCAGTGGTCCCGTCAATCGGATCGAGCACCCAGGTCCGCCCTGTGCTCCCCTCGCTCACCCCGAATTCCTCACCATGCACCCCGTCGCGGCCGCATTCGGCGGTCAGGATGCAGCGCATGGCTTCTTCGGCAGCGCGGTCGGCCAGGGTCACTGGTGACAGATCGGCCTTGCGTTCGCGCCCGGATTCGCTGCGGAAATAAGGCAGGATGGCCGCGCGCGCGGCATCGGCCAAGCGGTGCGCCAGCGCGATTTCGGCATCGAGCTTCATCAATCGAACAGACTGGAGACAGAGCTCTCGTCGGCAATGCGGCGGATCGCTTCACCCACCAGCGGGGCGATTGAGAGGACGCGGATCTTATCCGAAGCCTGCGCTCCGTCGGTCGGTTGGATGGTATCGGTGATCACCAGCTCCTTGAGCGCGGAGGCGTTGACCCGATCGATAGCCGCGCCGGACAGCACGCCGTGCGTAAGGTAAGCGGTGACGCTTTTCGCACCGGCATCCATCAGCGCCTGCGCCGCGTTGCACAGTGTCCCGCCCGAATCGATGATGTCATCGATCAGGATGCAGTCCCAGCCCTTCACATCGCCGATGATGTTCTGCACTTCGGACTGGCCCGGCTTGTCGCGGCGCTTGTCGACAATCGACAGCGGCGCATTGCCCAACCGCCGCGCCAGTGCGCGGGCGCGGACCACGCCGCCGACGTCAGGCGAAACGACCATCAGGTTCTCGCCGCCGCTGCGCGAGAGGATGTCCGCCGACATGACCGGCGCGGCATAGAGATTGTCGGTCGGGATATCGAAGAAGCCCTGGATCTGCCCGGCGTGAAGATCGACCGCGAGCACCCGGTCGGCCCCGGCGGTAGTGATCAGGTTGGCGACCAATTTGGCCGAAATCGGCGTGCGCGGGCCCGGTTTACGGTCTTGTCGAGCATAGCCGAAATAGGGCAGAACCGCAGTGATCCGCGTGGCCGAAGCGCGCCGCAGAGCATCGATGCAGATCAGCAGCTCCATCAGGTTGTCGTTGGCCGGGAAGCTGGTCGACTGGATCACGAACATGTCCTCGCCGCGGACGTTCTCGTGAATTTCGACGAAGACTTCCTCGTCGGCGAAACGGCGGACATCCGCCTTGGTCAAAGGCATTTCGAGATAATCGGCGATGGCCTGCGCCAGGGCCGGGTTGGAATTGCCGGTCAGCAGCTTCATCGCGTGTCGCCCTTTAGCACGTTGAGGTGTGCGGCAGGCCTTAGCGGTGGGGCGGTTTATTGCAACCGGGTTACGTCATTGAAATCCTGTTTCACCTCCGTGAAACAGGGCAACGCCGGCCCGCTCCCCCGGCCCGACCACCCGTTGAAGGTACCCTGTGGGTGGTCGGGCCGGGGGAGCGGGCCGGCGTTGCCCTGTTTCACGGAGGTGAAACAGGATTTCAATGACGTAACCCGGTTGCAATAAACCGCCC